>CAIZDL010000045.1 GCA_903931735.1 uncultured Rhodospirillales bacterium | reverse complement strand
GGGTCGCGAAGGGACGGATTCACGCCACCACCCCAGGCCCCGAGCGGCGGCCGACGGGCGGAGGTTTAACCCAGTTGCGACTCCCGGCCTGGAAAGCAAGGCCGCCGGAAAAACCCACGGCATCAAGGCTGGCGGAAAAAGAGCGGGACAAATCGCCTCGGAGCGCATCGGGTAACGAGCAATGACTGCGTAAGATCAAATCAAAACGCCGCTGCTTCACCAAACCATCAAGCTGAAGCGCCCCAAAGCGGCTAAGATCAAGGTCGAGAATAAAACGATGGCTGCGCTCCCCCCCGCCCTTACGGTCGCCCTGCTCGGCATCGTCACGCAACGCCTTAACATAAAGCTCAACCCGCTGAAAGGCCGCGCCATCCCACACCGGGATTGCCAACGGGCGCCACTCTCCGGGCGGTGTTTCGGCCGCTTCCCGGGCCGCAGCCCGAAAATCATCGGTGAGGCGCGCAAGCTCATCCCCCCGGCCATCCTTTTCAAGAGCGCCGGTCGCCTCCTCCCCCAGCCAGCCGCGAGCGTCGCCGTGGCGGACCCGATCCAGAAAAAATGCCAAAGCCGCCGCCAGTTTACGATTCGGTCGCGGCACGATGGTGCCAAGCAACGATTGCACCAGCGCGCCCTCCGGCCCGCCCAACGCCGCAAACGTCTCAAAAAGTGCCGGCCAGCGCTGCGCCCCTGCACCGGCAGCACCGCCATCGGCCGGATGCGCAAACACCAACTGCCGGGGATCAACCAACTCGACCAAAAGCTTCATCCCCTGAGGCAAAGGCCCCCGAACCGCCAGCGAAAGGCTCCCTTGGGACGTTACCAACACCGGCTGGCCACTATTGGTACTACCGGCGATTGTTCCGGCCAGCACCCGGCCCGAGCCAGCCTCCATCGCGCCCCCCCCACCGTCAGCGCCCAGAATACGAACCGCGACGGTGGCGCCGGGCACCAACGATAGCGTCACCGCCTGGGGAATCGGCCCGGATACCGGCCCCTGGGGCGGCTGCCCCTGCCCCGCCGCGCCCGCTACCACCAAAGACGCCGCAGACGAAGCCGGCGCTGAAACCGCAGGCAGCCCCCCGGACAACACCTGCGCCGACGCCCCCTGGCTCGGCGGCACTGGGGACGACAACACCTGAGCCGGCACCACGGTTCCCGGCGCGGGGACATGGCCATCGGCGCCGATTGAAGCAAATTTTCCGCCGGCTCCGGAGACGCTCGCAGGCGCCGGCTCCTCCGCCCCCAAATTGGGAAGCTGCGCCAGCGTGCCGGCGATTGCGGCATTGCCCGCCTGAGAGGTCAGAAAAACATTGGCGCGGGTCGGTGGCTGACCCGCCCCAATCTGAAGCGTCACCGAGGAGTCGGCGGGCAAAGACGCGCCGGTCCGCAACACCACTTCCCCGGCCTGGGTCCGCACCCGGGTGGTGCCATCATCGGCTTGGCCGATGACGGTTCCGGTGATCACCACCGGTCGAAAAAGCTGGCTGAGACGCGCTGGCACCCCCTCCAGCCCGACCTCGCCAACCGACACCGCCGCCGCCCCGCCAACAGCAGTGGCCACCAGCGCGGTTTTCGTCGCAAGAGAGCCAATGTCAGACATGGCCAGCCTCGGTAAGGTCGCTTTATGGCATGTAAATGCCTTATACCATCTTATTGAAGTCCTGACTCATCAGGACTTCCGCGCCACGTGGCGCGCCACCGCGGTCGCGGCGGGATACCAGCGCACCGATGTGTCAATCTTTTTGCGCGCTGGTATTATACCATTTTTCGCTGCGGAAGAGCCCAGCAGCGAAACCTCACTTGCCAGCGCCGCCGATACCAAGTCCCGATCGGTTACCCTCAGTGAGATTTGGTATTATCCGCCGAATATGCCTATCTCATGTCCCGCGCCCGAGACTCCCAGGATCAGATATTTAACCCCCGCGCCACCGCCTCAACATCTCTCGCGGCATCGCTGGAAGGCGAGCGGGTCAGCAGCGGCACTTGATGACGAATCGCCTCCCGCACCTTGATATCACGCCGGACAATGCCGGCCAGTGGCGGCTGAAACTTCAAGAAATTTTGGCAGGCCTTAAAAATCGTGCCATAGGTCCGCTCACCCTCTTTTTGATTTTGAGCAAGATTAACCACGATCCGAATATCAGCCGCCGGGTTGGTGGCCCGGGTCACTTTGATGAAAGCGTATGCGTCGGTGATCGAGGTCGGCTCATCGGTGGTCACCACCAGGGTCGTTCCGGCTGGCCCCGCCAATTGCCGCACCACCCGATCGATGCCGGCGCCCATATCCATGACCACGCAATCATAAGTGCGGGCCATCTCCAACAACTCGTTGCGCAGGCCGGTCAATTGTTGAGACGCCAACGTGGCAAGGCTGCCCGACCCCGATCGGCCGGCAATGATATCAAACCCGCCCTCGTTAAAACGCTCCACCGCCCCAACCATGGTCACCGAGCCGGCGATCACCTGCCCAAGGTCATATTCCGGGGTCAGGCCAAGCTGAATATCGACGTTGGCGAGCCCAAGATCGCCGTCAAACAGCAGGGTTTTGCGCCCCTGGCGAGCCATGGCGTGACTGAGCGTAATGGAGAACCACGTTTTGCCCACGCCGCCCTTGCCGCTGGCCACCGCAACGACATTGTGGCCGCGCAGCGGCTTAACGTTCGTGGGCATGGCGGGAAATGCCTGTTCGGTCATGTCGGTTCACTCATCGTTCGGCTCTGGCGTGTCGGGCTCATGCGTGGGTACCCGTATGGCGGGTTGCCCGGACTGTCCGTTCGTGGTTCGGCATCATCAGCCGGGCTAGGGCGAGCGGATTAAGCGGAGTCAACCCCTCCGCAACCTTAGGTGAAATACTCACGTCGCAAAAGTCCAAACGGGATTGGTAAACCGCCGCCAGCATACTGCCAAAGCGGCGGGTGAGGTCGAGGCGGGTCACGATCACCCTGCGCACCCCAACCGAGCGGAAAATAGCGCCCATCTCAGCCGCTTCCACCGGATCAATGCCCGCCGGAATCACCAGCAAGGGTTCCACCGGCGTTACCGCCATCATCTCGCGCAGTTCAGCCATATCGGCGCTGTCAAAGGGGTTGCTGCCCGCAGTATCGATCACGATCTGATCGGCTCCGGCATTAACCTCGAGGGCGCCCGCGAGGGCCGCCGCATCTTCAACCGTGAGTAATTTCAGCTTCATCAGGCGGGTGAAGGCCGAAAGCTGCTCCACCGCGCCCGCGCGCACGGTATCGGTGGTGATAATCCCAATCGACCGATTGCGAAACATTGCCCGCGCCGCCAACTTAGCCACAGTCAGAGTTTTACCGGCACCCGGCGGACCAACCAGCATCATCGGCCGCCCGGAAGGCTCCTCCCCCAAGGGCTCAAACGTAAACACAGCATCCAGCGCCGCACCCAAGGCCAGCAGCGGGTCGCCAATGTCCAGCTCCTCAATAGCTTCGATCAACCGTTCCGATATCACGGCTGGAGTCCCATGGGCATAAAGCGTGTCGGCCACCACCTGCGCCACGTCATATTCATCTTCATAGCGACCAGCGCCGCGATGGTTCGCGTAACTGGTTCCCGTTATCGGCGCATTAGCAACCGCAGGCGGCGCCACATCATCCTCAATGGCGGCGGTGAGCCGAACGCCCCCGCCCTCCTCCTCGCGGGTGGCGACGATGATCGCCTCGTCCCCAAGCACAAGCCGAACCTGGCGCATCGCTTCCGCCACCGTCCGGGCATAAAAAGACTTCAGGCGCACGTCTGCCTGTCCTTTCGAAACCCGGGGCCGGAAAAAGAAATGCGCATCTAACCCTATGTCGGCAAATTAAACCATCATCTCAAAGTTCCACAAAGCTTAGCCGCCAAGACGGTTTAGTATCAAATCGAGCTTCGAATTTATCTGAAGCTGATTTTCCATGAGCACGGTCTGCCCCTGCTGAAGCGAGGCTTGGCCCTGCTCCAACGCAGACACACTTCGTTGAAGCGAGGTCTGGCCCTGCTGAAGCGAGGCCTGGCCCTGCTGAAGCGAGGCCTGGCCCTGCTCCAACGCAGATACACTTCGCTGAAGCGAATCCTGCCCCTGCTCCAACGCAGACACACTTCGCTGAACCGAATCCTGCCCCTGCTGAAGCGAGGTCTGGCCCTTTTGCAGCGACGACACGTCGCGTTGCAGAGTCGACACATCTTGCCGCAGGCCCAAAATATCCTGACGCACCGCTTGGGTGGCGCTGGTCTGGCGCTGGTCCATGCTGTCGATTTTCGTCGCTAAAAGCGCGAGGCTTTCGGCGGTCTCGTCGGCGAGGGCGTGTTTTCTCATGGCGACCATAACGTATTCCTGAACGAGGGCACTGCTTAGTGTGATGCGTCGGCGCAGCGCTGTCAATGATCCGCCTTAACGCTCAAATTTGCCCCATGGTTTTGATCTTGGCCTTGGGGTGGATTTCATTTTGAGACATCACGGTGGTGGTTGGGCGGAACCGTTCGATTATCGAGCGCACAAACGGCCGAATACCGGGGCTGGTCAACAGTACCGGGGCCTCACCCATCATGGCGTGACGCTCGAATGTCTGACGGACACCGGTAATGAATTGCTGGAGCTGCGACGGCGGCATGGCCAGTTGCCGGTCATCGCCTTCCCCGATCAACGATTCCGCAAAGGCTTGTTCCCAATCCGGCGAAAGCGTAATCAAGGGGATAAAGCCCATTTCGTTGGTATTGGCGTCGGAAATCTGGCGCGCCAGACGGGTACGAACATGCTCGGTAATTTGCGTGATGTTCCGGGTTTGCGAACAAGCCTCCGACACGCCCTCCAAAATAGAGGGTAGGTCACGCACCGAAATACGTTCGCCAAGCAAGTTCTGCAACACGCGCTGAAAGCCTCCGAGGGTAATCTGGCTCGGAATAACGTCGGCAACGAGCTTTTGATGCTCCTTATCCATCTCATCGAGAAGCTTCTGGGTCTCGGTATAGGAGAGCAATTCCGACATATTGTCTTTGATGACTTCGGTAAGATGAGTGGTAACCACGGTCGAAGGGTCCACCACCGTGTATCCGCGAAACAGCGCCTCCTCCCGGTAATTGGGCTCGACCCAGATTGCGGGCAGGCCGAAGGTCGGCTCCACGGTCTGCTCTCCCGGCAGGCTCATGGCATCGCCACGCGGGTCCATCACCAGCAGCATGTTGGGCCGGATATCCCCCCGCCCGGCCTCGATCTCTTTGATTCTGATGACATAAATATTCGGTGCGAGCTGAAGATTGTCCTGGATGCGCACCGACGGCATGATAAAGCCGATTTCATTGGCGATCTGACGGCGCAGGCCCCTGATTTGGTCGGTCAGGCGATGGCTGCCGGGTTGCGGCTGATTGATCAGCATCAAGAGGCCATAACCAAGCTCAAGCCTTATCAAATCGATGGCGAGGGCGGTGGAGATCGGCTCCTCAATGGTCGGCGCCGCCTCGGCAGCTTTTTCGGCGGCGACTTCAGCCAACTTATCCTCGGCCGCCTTCTTTTCGCGCGGCAACCACCAGGCGGCAAACCCAGCCATGGCGGCGAGCGCTAAAAACGGCGGCATCGGCATTTCCGGCAGCAACGAAAGCGCCACCAACAATGTCGCGGTCAAGCCGAAAGCGGCAGGATAGCCGCCAATTTGCGCCGCCAGAATCTTATCAGTCTTGCCCGAGACGCCGGCCTTGGTGACCAGCAAACCGGCGGAAATCGAAATAATCAGCGCAGGAACCTGAGAAACCAGCCCGTCCCCAATCGAAAGCTTAACAAAAGTATCGGCGGCCTGCATAAACGGCATATCGTGCCGCAAGGTACCGATAATGATACCGCCAATAACATTGATAAAAATAATAGCCAAACCGGCGACGGCATCGCCCTTCACGAATTTTGAGGCACCATCCATCGAACCATAGAACGAAGACTCGTCTTCCAGTTCTTTGCGCCGGGTCTTTGCCACCTGCTCATCAATCAAGCCCGACGATAGATCGGCGTCGATGGCCATCTGTTTGCCCGGCATGGCATCGAGGGTGAAACGGGCTGCCACCTCGGCGATACGGCCGGAACCGGCGAGGATGACTTTAAAATTCACCAGCGTAATGATGCCGAAAACAATAACGCCAATCACGAAGTCGCCGCTCATCACAAATTCGGCAAATGCCTGAATAACGTGCCCGGCAGCGTCCGTGCCCTCACTGCCATGAGCTAGAATAAGTCTGGTCGAAGCAAGATTAAGAGATAATCGTAACAGCGTTGTGATCAGCAAAACTGTTGGGTATGAGCTGAAATCAGTCGGTTTTTGCATAAACAAAGTGACCATCAAGATCATAACGGCGCATGTGATCGAGATAGATAGCGAAATATCGAGCAACCAAGTCGGTATCGGCAGAATGAGGAAGACGATAATCGTCACCACGCCCAACGACAGGCCGATATCCCCGCGCTTGAACAAATCCAGGGCGGCGGCCATCAACTCGGCCCCCGCTCCCGGCTTATCGCCGGGGCCGCCTTCGCCACGCTCTGGATGCTGTTCGGTCAGGGCCATTGGGGGAGTCTGGGTTCCTTAGGGGCGGGGGCTATAAGGTCGCACTATTTCTTTGGAAATAGATAATTCGCCACAACGAGAAAGAGACCAAGCACATTAATCGTCGCCCCTTCACACCGCCACCCGCTCCCCTTCGCCGGGGGCGGGAACGGGAACGCCTTCGTCGGTGTATTGTTTGAGTTTGTTGCGCAGAGTGCGGATCGAGATGCCGAGGATGTTGGCGGCGTGGGTGCGGTTGCCGAGGCAATGGCCGATGGTCTCGATGATCAGATCGCGCTCGACATCTGCCACGGTCCGGCCAACCAAACCACTGGGTTGCGCCACCTGCCCCGGCGGCGTTACCGGCACGGGTTGCGGCGTGGCCATGCGGCCATAGCCACCGGGCAACACCGGTTGGCCGTGTGGCTGGCTATGGGGTTGGTGAATCTGGGGCGGCGGCGCGCCATAGGGCGGGTGGTGGTGGCCGCCATACCCCGATGAATAAGCCAACGCCGGCGCCAGGGCGGGCGCGGCCCGGAAGCCTTCGGGCGCCATGGATTGTCCGCTCAGCATGATCGCCGACGGATCGATGGTGGCGCCATGGGCCAGCAGCACCGCCCGGTGCATCGCGTTTTCCAGTTCCCGGACGTTACCGCGCCAGTGGTGGGCTTGCAACAGGGCCAAGGTTTCCGGCGCCAAAGGCCGCTGGGGCATCCCGTTGACATCGGCATATTTGCGGGCGAAATGATCGGCGATCACGGGAATATCGAGCGGACGCTCCCGCAGGGCCGGCAACCGGATGTTGAAGACATTGAGGCGGAAATAAAGGTCCTCGCGAAACTCGCCCGACTTTACCGCCTGTTCCATATCGCGGTTGGAGGTGGCGACGAGCCGGATATCAACCTTCACCGGCTGCGAGCCGCCGACCCGATCGATCTCCCGCTCCTGGATAGCGCGCAACAGCTTGGCTTGCAGCCGCACGTGCATCTCGGTGATTTCGTCGAGCAGCAGAGTGCCACCGTGAGCCTCTTCAAACTTACCAAGACGACGGGCCACAGCGCCGGTAAACGAGCCCTTTTCATGGCCAAACAACTCGGATTCGAGCAAATGCTCGGGGATCGCGGCGCAATTGACGGTCACAAAAGGCGCATCGGCGCGCCGGCTTTTGCGGTGAATATAGCGGGCCATCAGCTCCTTGCCGGTGCCGGACTCGCCGGTGATCAACACCGAAGCCTCGCTCGGCGCCACCTGATCGGCCAGACGCAGCACCGCCGCCATCACCGGGTCTTGGGTGATAATCGCGTGGCTCTCCTCCACCACCGCCTCCAGCACCGCCGCGATCAGTTTCGCGTCGGGAGGCAGGGGGATATATTCTTTGGCACCGGCGCGGATCGCCCGAACAGCGGCGGCGGCGTCGGTCCCGACCCCACAAGCCACCACCGGCACAATGAACCGCTCGGCCTTGATGGCGCTTACCAGTTTACCGACATCGAGTTTCACGTCGATCATAACCAAGTCCACCCCGGCGGCAGCGCGCAACGCAGTCATCGCGCCGTCGATACTTTCGGTATGCGAAACCTTAGCGCCGCGCTGATGCACGATGCGGCCGGCTTCAGTGATGTATCCTTCGAGCGTGCCAACGATCAACAGGCGCATAGTTTGGCGTCTCCCACCTTACCGGTCAAAGTATTGCACGCGGCTGCCGGCAGGCAGCACGGAATTCAGCAGCATCTCGAGGCGTCGTGGATTTTCCTGACGAGCGATCGAGACACTGCCGGTAAGATAAAGCGTTTGGATCAAACTTTCCTGCTCGGCGGTACTTTCAATTTTACCGGCGAGCGGGGTTAAAATCATGTTGCCCAGCACGGCGCCATAAAGCGTTGCCAGCAATGCCACCGCCATGGCCGGACCGATGGCGGCAGGGTTATTGAGGCTGCCCAACATCTGGACCAACCCAACCAAGGTGCCAATCAACCCCATGGAAGGGGCAACCTCGGCGGCCCGGCGCAAAATGGCGGCGGTGCGTTGGCGGGCATGGGCAATCGCGTCCGCCTCTTGACCCAGCACGCGCTCGATCTCTTCGGGCGGATGGCCATTGGTGATCAACGTCAGGCAGCGGGTGAGAAACACTTCGCCCCGCAACTGGGGCAATAACGCCTCCAGGGTTTCCGGCCCGGCGCGGTGCGCAGCCTCAGCCAGCAACAAAATTTGCCGCGCCACCGCCTTAGGGCTCCAGACAGTGCGAAAGAGGGCCAGCGGCAGCGTACGCCGGGCCACCCCCAATTCCCGGACCGAAAACGAAATCGAGGTCACGGTCAGCGTGCCCCCGATCACGATTGCGAAAGCGGGCACGTCGATGTAAGCGGCGGGAGCGGCGCCCCCGGCCATCGCCACCGCGACCACGGCGACGGCGCCGGCCAGCCCGAGCAGCGTCGCTGCATCAATGCCAAAACGACCGCGCGCCGAAGCCAATGTATCGGAGGTCGAGGGCTCACGCGCCATGGTCTGACCCACGATCGAAGCTATGCTGTGTCTTCATTCTGGTTCCCATATTTTTACCATATCACATTTGGTCTCCGGTCCGGCCATCCACGCCCCGATCATCCACGATCAGATTTGATGATTTCCGTCATGGTCACGCCCAACCGGTCCTCCACCACCACCACTTCGCCACGTGCGACGAGGCGGTTGTTGACATATATATCGATGGCCTCGCCAACCTTGCGGTCCAGTTCCACCACCGCGCCCCGACCGAGTTTCAGCAATTGGGCCACCTGCATGGTGGATTTGCCCAGCACCGCCGAAATCTGCACCGGAATGTCGTAAACCGCTTCGAGGTCCTTGCTAACCGAGGTCCCTTCAAAACCACCCTCAAGATCGTCGAGATCGAAGCCGTCTTTGTTTGGCATGGCGAGGTGTCCGTGTTGGGCCGGGGATTACCCCCGGGAGGGGAGGCCGGCGGGGGGGGGCTGATCTAAGCCGGCGCCGCCCAGCATTTTTTCAGCGACCGAGACCAGATCGGCGAGCAATGTTTCAGTGTTGCGCTCAGCACCGCCCTCGGCCCACTCGATGCGGGCATCCGAGGCACCGAGCTTGGGGTCACCCAGAATGATCAACCGGCCGGCGAAGCCACGCTGCTTGGCCAGCTCCTCGATCCGGGGGCGCATGTGCTGGAGCACGCTCGCGCCAACCTTGATCGACAAACGGGGCTCATCCACCGCCTCGGTGAGGCAGGAAATAATGAAAGTTTCCAACTCGGCCTGCCCGTGCTGCTCCATAGTCACCGGCAACAGCTTGGAGAGAATGGCGAGCGCGATCTTCAACGGCTGCCCGGTGCGGCCGGCGTTGAGATCATCGCGGTCGGCCATCATCTGCTCGATACCGTCAGCAAGCCGAATGGTGGCATCGGCGAGCGTTGCCTGAATTTCGCTGGAAGCTTTGGCAAACCCCTCGTTATGCCCCTCGACCTTGCCGGCATGGTGCCCTTTGGCGAAAGCGGCCTTGCGCGCCTGCTCCAGTTCCTCGCCACTGAAGGTTGGCGGCGGCGGGGGCGGCGGTGGAGGCGGCGGCTCCTTGCTCTTGGCACGCCGCTGGGTTGCCGGACTATCGCCGTCGAAATCAGTTTCAAAGAGAAACTTCTGAATGCCCGACATGGGTTTGCTATCAACTTTCCTGATACAGCCAGTTGCGCAAGATCGAGACCGCCTCTTCCGGGTGCTTGTCGACGATTTCACCAACCTTACGCAAAGACGACGCCCGCACCCGGCCTTCAACACGATTGATGTCGATCATCTGCTCCAGTTCCTCGTCGGCCTGGGCCGCCTCAAGCGCCAAGTCCTGCGCCAACGCACCTGCCGGTCCGGCTAGCTGGGCCGGCAAATTGGCTTGATCGGCCAGCAGCTTGTCCATGTCCTCCTCGGCCTCGACCGGCCGCTCGAAGGCACGGGTGATCAACGGGCGCACCACCAGCAGGATCACCAGAATTGCCACAATGCCCAAGATCAGCATTTCGGCGATCCGGAACAGATCATCCTTCGGCATTCCAAGGATGGTTTCCGGCGGCGCGCCAAACTCGCCCTCTGGCACGGCAAAGCGCATATTCAGCACTTCGAGGCTGTCGCCGCGCACGGCATCGTACCCCACCGCCGACCGGACCAGCGCGGTCAACTGATCAACCTCGGTCTTGGGTCGGGGCGAATAGGCCGCAGGGCCACCCTTGGGGTCGGGGGTATAGACACCATCCACCAACACCGCCACCGAAAGCCGCCGGATCTGCCCCGCCTCGCGAACGTGGCTTTTCACGGTCTTGCTGATCTCGTAGTTGACGGTTTCCTCGTTGCGGTTGGTGCGGTTGCTGGTAATCGGCCCGGAGGAGCCCTTGGAATCGCCGGCGGCGCCCCCCGGCACATTATTTTGAACCGTGACCGATTCCATGGGGTCGCGATCCTGGGCGTCGGATTTTTCATCCACGGTTTGGGTCGAGCGCACCACTTGGCCTTCGGGGTCGTATATTTCCGAGTTGGTGGTGATGCGATCGAAATCCAGCTCGGCTGAAACCTGCGCCCGAACCTTATCGTATCCGACGGTCCGCCCGACCAGTTCTTCAATAGTGCGGGCGAGTTTGCGCTCATATTCCTGCTTCTTCTCGTCGGCACTGGCAACCGCCGCCTCCTGAGAGGTCGAGCCCATGCCGCGCGCCAGCATTTTGCCATGATCATCAATGATCGCGACCTGGGACGGGTCGAGCTTGGGCACCGCTGCCGCCAACAAGTGCTGAATGGCCGACACCTGCTCGGTGTTGGGCTTGAAGCCAGGACGTAATTTCAAAAACACACTGGCCGATGCGGTGTTTTCCGAGCGGGAAAACATTTCGCGCTTCGGCAACACCAAATGCACCCGCGCGTTCTGCACACCGTCAATGGTGCCGATGGTCCGCGCCATCTCGCCTTCCAGCGCCCGCAACTGGTTGATATTTTGAATAAAACTTGTGGCGCCGAAGCCCTCCCCCTTGTCGAAGATCTCGTAGCCGATCGAGCCGCCGCTGGGCAGGCCGACCTGAGCCATCTGCATCCGCAGGCGCCCAACCTGATCCTGGGGGACCGAAATCCGCGTGCCGCCGGGGTCTACCTTATAAGGCACCTTCAACTCATCGAGCCGCTTGGCAATGCCCGCAGCGTCGGACCCTTGAAGATCGGCGTACAGCAACTCCATCCCCGGAGTCGATAAACGGCCGGTCAAGTAAATGAAAAAGCCAAGCACCGCCGCGCCGACGATGGCAATCGCCCCCAGCCGGGCCGCGCCGAGATTGCGTAGACTTGACAAGAACCCATCCACGAGATCAGTCCCCGCACGCGACCGGCCAAACCGTCGGCCGAATGAACCCAAACGAACCCGAGCGACCACCCCGGCCGCGCTCAACCAGCATCTTCACACTATAGGAAAGAACCGATCAAGCGTGGCGATATTCCCTACCGTTTGCCGGCCCCTGCCCGGCAGAAAATGCCTACCGTGGCAGTTCCGCAACATGATGGCCGTGATGGCCACAGGTCGATAGTACACCATTTCGCATGGTTACTATAGAGTGAATACGGCCCCCGGAGCCTTGCGCTCGATTCGGTCGCGTCGCCGCCCCGTCAGTGAACACTTACTGGTTGCATTTCATGGCGACGGACCGTTGCAAAAGCATTGGCCCGACCGACCACCACGGTCAACTGGGTGCCATCCGCCGCATGGATGGCAAACCCCGGGTTGCCCTCAATGCTGATCGGTTTCACATAGGCCATGAGATCGACGCCAAACGCGGCGAAATCCTGGGACGACAGCGGATGTGCGCTGACAAATGACTTATTCATGGCTGACATATTCATGGCTGAACTCGCGATATCTGGCATGAAAAGAAGGCACGCTTAGCTGTACACCCGATTGGGATAGCTCGTCTCATCCCCGCTCTGGCTTCTGTGGACCACCCCGCCCCTCCACCATTACGGTAATTATCTGTGGGCCGGCACCGGCATCTGTAGGGTCGATTGGAATTATGCGCAATTTTGGTTCCGGCACTGGGCGCTTCATATCGATGTTCAGCAGGCCGTTATCGAGCGAGGCCCCGACCACCTCGATACCGTCGGCCAACACAAAACTGCGCTGAAACTGGCGAGCGGCGATCCCCCGGTGCAGGTAAAGCCGATTGCGGTCGTCGGCTTGACGGCCGCGCACCATCAAATGGTTGTCTTCGACCTGAATTTTTAGATCATCAAGGGTAAAGCCGGCGACCGCAAGAGTAATACGCAGCCCCCGCTCACCGATTTGCTCAACATTGTAAGGCGGGTAGCCTTCGGTCGACCATTTCGATATCCGCTCGAGCGTCCGCTCAAACTGGTCGAAACCGAGCAACAAAGGGCTATCGAACATCGAAGGGCGTGTCGTCATCGAACGCAGTCTCCTCCGGTTGGGCGTCTGGGGCCGGACACCCAAGGTTGCCTGCCTCACCTTACTCACCGGCCTGATATGAGCCAGCCCAGTATTAGATGGAAAAGTTTAACGCCGGGTCAAGAACGACTTTCCGCGATAAACAAAGCCGATACGCAAAACCAAGATGGCTTAAGGCGGCGCCGGTATGGTCCCCGAGGGAGGCTGCTCCGCGCTGGTCACCCTGGAAACGACGCTACAAATTTGCTATGAGGCGGAGCAACGGGCGGAAGGTGGAACCTCAATGCAAAAATTTACTCAAATACGAGGCGTTGCGGCGCCATTATCACTGATCAATGTCGACACTGACATGATTATTCCTAAGCAATTCCTTAAAACGATCAAGCGTACCGGGCTCGGCCGCAATCTTTTTGACGAAATGCGCTATCAGGCCGATGGGTCGGAAATCTCCGATTTCGTTCTAAACCGTGCGGCCTACCGAAACGCTTCAATCTTGGTTGCCGGGGAGAACTTTGGTTGCGGATCATCCCGCGAACACGCGCCTTGGGCACTGCTCGATTTCGGTATTCGCTGCATCATCGCCCCTTCATTCGCCGACATTTTTTATAATAACTGTTTCAAGAATGGAATTCTCCCGATTGTTCTTCCGCGCGAACAAGTCGATGCGCTACTCGCGTATGCCGAGCGCGGCGCCAACGCCATCGTTATGGTCGACCTAGAAGAACAAGTGGTCACTGGCCCCGATGGTGACACGTATCGCTTCACCATAGATTCGTTCCGGCGCCATTGCCTTTTAAACGGACTGGACGATATTGGTTTAACGCTGCAACAGGTAGGCGCCATTGATGCTTTCGAAACGAAGCAACGCATGAGCCAGCCGTGGCTATGGAACTGAAAAATTTTGTATGCAGGCGCAAACAAAGTCTTTTCTGGGGGCCTGTGAAACTCTATAAGTTCCAGAATGAAATTCTAGCTGGAGTTCGAACGTCATGTCCGCCAACAAAAAATTATTGATCCTGGCCGGCGACGGAATCGGGCCGGAAGTAATGCGGCAAGTACGCCGGCTGGTCGACTGGATGGGCCGACGCCGGGGCCAGACCTTCGAAGTAAAAGAAGGGCTGGTAGGCGGCGCCGCCATCGAAGCCAGCGGAGTGCCGCTTAGCGAAGCCACGCTCGCCGATGCCAAAGCCGCCGATGCCGTGCTTCTTGGCGCCGTTGGTGGACCAAAGTGGGATAAAATCGAGTTTGAGCGCCGCCCCGAGGCGGGATTACTTCGGCTCCGCAAAGAGTTGGCGCTTTTTGCCAATTTGCGCCCGGCCATTGTGCTGGATGCCCTGGTCGATGCGTCACCGCTTAAGGCGGACATTGTGCGCGGTCTCGATATTATGATTGTGCGCGAGCTGACCGGTGGCGTTTATTTTGGCGAGCCAAGGGGCATCACGACCCTTGAAAATGGCGAGCGCCAAGGGGTTAACACGCAAGTTTACACAACCAGCGAAATTCAGCGCGTGGCCCGAGTCGCATTCGAGCTGGCGCGCAAGCGCAGCCGTAAGGTCTGCTCGGTGGAAAAGGCCAACGTCATGGAATCGGGCCTGTTGTGGCGCGAAGAGGTGACGGCACTGCACGCGGCCGAGTTTAGCGATGTGGAACTCAGCCATATGTACGCCGATAACTGCGGAATGCAGTTGATCCGCAATCCACGGCAGTTCGACGTAATCGTCACTGACAATCTGTTCGGCGACATGCTTTCCGACGAAGCGGCAATGCTTACCGGCTCGCTCGGGATGCTCCCTTCGGCCTCGCTTGGCGTTGCCGATGCCACGGGAACGCGGCGGGCACTCTACGAACCGGTGCATGGCTCCGCACCCGACATCGCCGGCCGTGATATCGCCAATCCAATTGCCGCGATGTTCAGCTTTGCCATGTGTCTGCGCTATTCTTTCGACCTCGCCGCCGAAGCGGAGATGATCGAAAAGGCGGCAGCTCAAGTGCTCAAGGGCGGCTTGCGCACCACCGATATTATGGCGCCGGGCATGGCCCGCTGCTCGACGACGGTGATGGGTGACTCGATCCTCCGTGCACTCGACAAACTCAACGTCGGAGCTGTCTGATTTACTTACCCTCCACGGCCGGCATGGTGCCCCCGCGCTTTAATTGGCGCGGGGGTTTTTGCATCAGCCTTGACCGCACGAGGCCATGAACTTACCTTAACGTGAAGGATAGCCAGAACCGGGAACAGGGGAGAGGCGCTTCATGACCCAGAACGCCAGGAACCAAAACACCAAGGACCATGACGCCGGAGACCACACGCTGGATGATGGCGAGACGATCGGCGCCCTAACGAAATCGTTTGGGCTGACGGCACGCACCATCCGGTATTATGAAGACCAAGGGTTGCTGGCCCCGGCGCGAACCGGCGGGCAGCGTGTTTACGGCCCGGCGGACCGCGCGCGGCTGGCGTTGATCTGCCGGGGCAAGCGACTGGGCTTCACCATCGCAGAAATCCGCGACTTCCTCGAGCTTTATCATGCCGAAGACGGCCAGATTGAGCAAATGCGCTATCTGGTCAACCGGGGCCGATCCCGGATCGCGGCCCTGGAACTCCAGTTGCGCGACGTTCAAGACACATTAACCGACCTCAAAGACATGGTTGAAACGGCAGCCGGCCATCTCCGGCGCCACGGGATCACTGAGGGGATTGCATCATGAACCATGCCGTTATCGCTGGGTATGCCCGCTCCCCGTTCACGCCTGCCGGCAAAGGGGGCCTTGCGCGCACCCGGCCCGACGACCTTGCGGCGGCCGTAGTTCGTGAGTTGGTCGGCCGCACCGGCGTGCCCGCCGACGACCTTGAAGACTTGATCCTCGGCTGCGCATTTCCCGAGGGAGAACAAGGGCTTAACGTTGCCCGCACCATTGGCTTCCTCGCAGGCTTACCGCTGGGGATCGCCGCCACCACCATCAATCGCTATTGCGGCTCCTCAATGCAAGCGATTCACAGCGCAGCGGGGGCGATTGCCCTCGGCGCTGGCGACGCCTTTATATGCGCCGGCGTCGAATCCATGTCGCGGGTGCCGGTGATGGGCTTTAACCCCATGCCTCACCCGGGCCTCGCCAAAAGCTATCCCGCCGCCTACCACGCCATGGGGCGCACCGCCGAAGAATTGGCCCGGCGCCACTCGATTTCCCGCGCGGCCCAAGACGCCTTTGCGCTCGGCTCCCAACGCAAAGCCAGCGAGGCCCGCGCCGAAGGCCGGCTGGCCGATGAAATCGTCGATATATCCGGGGTTGGCGTTGATGGCTGCATCCGTCCGGAAACCACGGCAGAGCAACTCGCGGCGCTCGGTCCGGCTTTTGACAGCGCAGGGTCGGTCACCGCCGGCACCTCCTCCCCGCTCACCGATGGCGCGGCGGCGGTACTGGTGACCAGCGAACGCTACGCCCACGACCACGGGCTGGCAATCCTGGCCAAAATCCGCGCAATCGCGGTTGTTGGCTGCGAGCCCGATCTCATGGGCATCGGCCCGGTAGCCGCAACCCGCAAGGCCCTGGCGCGGGCGGGCCTATCGCTGCAAGATATCGATATTATTGAGCTTAACGAAGCGTTTGCCGCCCAATCGCTGGCGTGCATCGAGGTGTTGGGGCTCGATCCGGCCCGGATCAATCTCGACGGCGGCGCCATTGCCATCGGCCACCCGCTTGGCGCCACCGGAGCCCGCATCACCGGCAAAGCGGCAGCGTTACTCAAACGCCACGGCCGGCAATTTGCCCTTGCCACCCAATGTATCGGCGGCGGTCAGGGCATCGCCACCATTTTAGAAGCCGCGTGACCGGGGAGGCTGTTATGGAGATACGCCAAGCCGCCGTAATTGGCGCCGGGGTAATGGGCAGCGGCATCGCCGCCCAGATCGCCAATGCCGGCGTGCCGGTGTTGCTGCTGGATATCGTGCCCGGCGCCGCAGCGGCGGCGCTCAAGCGAATGGCCAAGACCGAGCCGGCGCCCTTCATGGATGGCGCCGCAGCAACATTGGTAACGCCCGGTGATTTAACCGCCGATCTTGCGCACCTTGCCAATGCAGACTGGATTATCGAAGCAGTAATCGAAGATTCCGGCGCAAAATCTGCGCTCTATACCCAACTCGATGCCGTGCGCAAGCCGGGCGCGGTGGTTTCGTCCAACACATCCACCATTCCCCTTGCAAAATTGGTTTCTGGTCAGAGCGAAGCCTTTGCCGCCGACTTTTTAATCACCCATTTTTTCAATCCGCCTCGCTATATGCGTCTGCTGGAGCTGGTAACGGGGCCGGCAACCCGGCCGGAAGCGCTCGCGGCCATCACCGCGTTTGCCGACCATCGGTTGGGCAAGGGCGTGGTCGCGTGCCAGGATACGCCAGGCTTTATCGCCAACCGGATCGGTGCTTTTTGGATCCAAGCGGCGATCAACGCCGCCTTCGATCTCGGCCTCACCGTCGAGGAAGCCGATGCCGTGTGCGGCAAGCCGCTGGGCCTGCCCAAAACCGGGGTGTTTGGTCTGATCGATCTGGTTGGGCTGGACCTTTTGCCCCATGTCACGCGCAGCCTGCTCGGCGCACTGCCGGAGGCTGACGCTTTTCGCGCACTTTACCGCGAACACCCGCTATTTTCCCGCATGATCGCGGCTGGCAACACCGGACGCAAGGGCAAAGGCGGATTTTATCGGCTGGATAAACGGCCCGGCGGCGCGCGGGTCAAACAAACCATCGATCTGACCACCGGCGATTATCGCACGACGGAAAAGGCCGAACTCGCCAGCGTCGCCGCCGCGCGCCAGCACCTCACCCTGTTATTTGATCACTCCGACCGGGGCGGCGCTTACGCCCGCGCGGCAATGCTGCCAACGCTGGCCTATGCCGCATCGCTGGTGCCGGAAGTTTCCCCAGACCTGGAAGCGATCGACCGCGCCCTTAGGCTCGGATATAATTGGAAGTTTGGCCCCTTTGAGTTGATTGACCGACTGGGCGGAGCCTGGTTTGCGGCCGCACTGAAAAAGGCCGGGCTGGCCACGCCGCCCTTGGTCACAGCCGCCGCCGAACGGCCATTTTACCGGCTGGAAGCGGGCCGGCAAGAAGTATTGGGGCCGGATGGTGCCTATCAGCCGGTCGTGCGCCCCGAAGGTGTGCTGCTGCTCGGCGATATCAAACGCATGAGCAAACCGGTCGCACGCAACCCGTCGGCATCGCTTTGGGACATCGGAGACGGGGTGGTCTGTCTGGAATTTACATCCAAAATGAACACCCTCGACCCGCTGGTTTTCGCCATGATCCATACCGCCATCGAGCGGATCGGCGATGGACAGGGGCGGTGGAAAGCGCTGGTTATTCACAACGAAAGCGAAAACTTCTCCGTCGGGGCCAATCTCGGGCTCGCGATGTTCCTCTACAACGTTGCATTGTGGGATCAAATCGGCGAGCGGATTGCCGAGGGCCAGAAAAACCTACTGGCCCTGCGCGACGCGCCCTTCCCCGTGGTGGCAGCGCCCACCGGCCTTGCGCTCGGCGGCGGCTGCGAGGTCTTGCTCAATTGCGACGCTGTGACTGCGCACGCCGAATCTTATATTGGGCTGGTCGAGGTTGGGGTTGGCGTATTGCCGGCGTGGGGAGGCAGCAAAGAGCTGCTGGTGCGCCATTACCTCGATAAAAAGCGCCCCGGCGGGCCGATGCCTGCGATTGCCAAAGCCTTTGAGACCATCGCCATGGCGAAAATGGCAAAGTCGGCGGCGGAGGCGATGGCGCTGAAATATCTGCGTCCCAGCGATACCATTGTCATGAACCGCGACCGCCTGCTGGCGACCGCCAAGGCCCGCGCGCTGGAGCTGGCCGAAAATTATCGCCCCCCCGGCCCGCCACCGCGTTTGGCGCTGCCCGGTCCCGCCGGTCGCGTCGCCCTTGAACTGATGATCGAAAATTTGCGCCTTCAGGGCAAGGCCACGCCCCACGATGCCACGGTCTCCCGCGCGGTCGCGACGATTTTAACCGGAGGTGAGACCGACATCACTGAAACGGTGGGCGAAGACGCGTTATTGGCCCTGGAGCTTCAAGAGTTTATGAAACTGGTGCGCACCCGCGAGACCCTCGACCGGATTGAACACATGCTGGCCACCGGCAAGCCACTCAGGAACTAACCGGCCCGGCCGGACGGTTCCCCCTCTCCCGTGATGTGCCGGTGATGACGGTCCAGCGTTGCTAGACCAGCGTTGATATAAAGGAGTGTTGCTATGCCCCGCTATCAGGCGCCCCTGGATGATATTCGGTTTGTGCTCGAAGATTTGCTCGATGTTGGCCAGGAAGCCAATTTGCCCGGCTTTGAGGAGGTCACGCCCGACATTTTCTTTCAGGTTATCACCGAAGGCGCGAAGCTGTGCGAGGACGTCCTCTTTCCGCTCAACCAGTCGGGCGACGCCGAGGGGTGTACGTTCGACCAGGGGGCCGTACGTACGCCTGCCGGCTTCAAGCAGGCGTACAGCAAATTCGCCGAGGGCGGCTGGACCGGCCTTGCCTGCGACCCCGCTTATGGCGGCCAGGGCTTGCCCGAATTACTCAATTTTGTGGTCGAGGAGATGATTTGCTCGGCCAATCTGGCATTTGGCATGTATCCCGGCCTTTCGCGCGGTGTTCACAACGCGCTCGACCTGCACGCGGATGAAGCGATCAAGCGTCGCTATCTGCCCCGGCTGATTGATGGCACCTGGGCCGGCACCATGTGCCTGACCGAACCACAGTCCGGCTCAGACCTTGGCCTTGTCCGTACGCGTGCCGAACCGGAGGACGATGGCTCCTTCCGCATCACCGGCAACAAAATCTTTATTTCGGCGGGGGAGCACGACCTTACCGCCAATATCGTGCATCTGGTGCTGGCCCGGCTGCCCGGCGCCCCGGCGGGAACGCGCGGTATCAGCCTCTTCATCGTGCCAAAGCTGCTCCCCACCGACGACGAGGGTGGCCTTGGCGAAACCAACGCCGTCACCTGCGGGGCCATTGAGCATAAAATGGGCATTCGCGCGTCAAGCACCTGCGCGCTGAATTTTGATGGCGCCCTCGGCTGGCTGGTTGGCGAGGCCAATAAAGGGATGCGCGCCATGTTCACCATGATGAACGCCGCCCGGTTGGCGGTGGGCATTCAGGGACTCGGGCTGGCCGAAGTCGCCTACCAGAACGCCCTCGCTTATGCAAGAGAGCGGCTTCAAGGCCGGGCGCTCAAGGGCGCGCGCTACCCCGACCGGCCCGCCGACCCACTGCTGGTCCACCCCGACGTTCGGCGGATGCTCCTGACCCAAAAAGCGCTGATCGAGGGCGGGCGGGCGCTGGCTTATTGGGTTGGCCTTGCCATCGACCGCGCCGAGCATCACCCAGACCCCAAAATCAGAGATGCCGAAAACGAGCTGGTGGCGTTAATGACCCCCATCGTCAAGGCACTGCTGACCGACATTGGCTTCGACGTTGCCAACCTCGCGGTCCAGGTATTTGGCGGTGCTGGCTATGTTCGCGAATCTGGCGTTGAGCAATATGTTCGGGATGCCCGTATTACTCAGATTTATGAGGGCACCAACGGCATTCAAGCGCTCGACCTCGTTGGCCGCAAGCTGCCCCAAAACATGGGCCGGCAACTGCGCCGCTTTTTTCACCCGATTTCAGAAGAACTGGCCGCGATCTTGGCCGGCGACGACGCCGTGCTGATCGAACTCGCGAGCCCGCTCGCCAAAGCCTTCGGCCGCCTTCAAACCGCGACCACCACCATTGCGTTTCGCGGCCTCGACGACCCCGACGAAGCCGCCGCCGCAGCCTCGGACTATTTACGCCTGTTTGGCCTGGTCGCCCTCGGCGCCATGTGGCTGCGCATGGCAGCGGTGGTCCAAGCCCGCCCCGAACACCCGCTCGCCGCCTCCAAACTCGCCACCGCCCGATTCTACATGGCAAAACTGCTCCCCGAGACCAGCGGTCGCTTTTCCGCGATCATGGCCGGCGCAAAAACAGTGATGGCGGCGGCCGATGCGGCGTTGTGAGCCGGGCTTTCGGCTCGGCTTGCGTCGCCCGTGTCCGTTCCTTATGTTGGTGGATGAAATTCAAATCGCTCTTTTGACGCCTTACTGACCTTACAAATCCACCGACCGGAAACAACCGCCCATGATCCCCCGTTATAGCCGTCCCGCCATGGTTCGCATTTGGGAGCCGGAGAACCGGTTTCAGATTTGGTTTGAGATCGAGGCTCACGCCTGCGATGCCCAGGCAGCGTTGGGCGTGATCCCGCAGGAAGCGGCGACGGCGGTTTGGGCGTGCGATCGCGCCTTCGACATCGCCCGCATTGATGAGATTGAACGGGAAACCCGGCACGACGTTATCGCCTTTCTCACCCACTTGGGCGAAAAAGTCGGGCCTTTGGCGCGGTTTGTTCATCAGGGCATGACCAGCTCCGACGTGCTGGATACCTGCCTTGCGGTGCAGTTGACCCAAGCCGCCGACGTGTTGCTGGCCGATCTCGATGCCCTGCTGGCCGCACTCAAGACGGTGGCAATCGAGCATAAATTTACCCTGACCATTGGGCGCAGCCACGGCATCCACGCCGAACCGACCACCTTTGGCCTAAAGCTGGCGGGGCATTACGCCGCCTTTAAGCGCAACCAGACCCGGTTACTGGCGGCGCGGGCTGAAGTCGCCACCTGCGCGATTTCCGGGCCGGTCGGCACCTTCGCCACCATCGACCCCAGCGTCGAGGCCCATGTGGCAGCCAAACTCGGGCTGGCGGTTGAACCGGTATCGACCCAAATCATCCCACGCGACCGGCACGCCGCGTTCTTTGCGACACTCGGGGTGATTGCCTCTTCGATTGAGCATCTGGCAACCGAGATCCGCCATCTTCAACGCACCGAAGTGCGCGAGGCGGAGGAGTTTTTCCATCCCGGCCAAAAGGGCTCCTCGGCGATGCCCCACAAGCGCAACCCGGTGTTGACCGAAAATCTCACCGGCCTTGCCCGCATCGTGCGCAGCGCGGTGGTTCCGGCGTTGGAAAATGTCACGCTCTGGCACGAACGCGATATTTCCCACTCGTCGGTGGAACGGATGATCGGACCCGACGCCACCATTACCCTCGATTTCGCCCTGGCCCGCCTCACCGGCGTGATCGAAAAGCTGGTGGTGTATCCCGAGCGGATGCAAGCCAACCTCGACAGCCTCGGTGGGCTGCATTTTTCCCAGCGGGTGCTCTTGGCGCTCACCCAGGCCGGGCTTTCGCGGGAGGGGTCTTATGCCGCGGTTCAGCGCAACGCCATGAAATCATGGCAGGAAAATCTCGATTTCAAAGCGTTGCTCAAGGCCGACGCCGAGGTTGCTGCCGCCCTGCCGGCCGCGGCCATTGATGGCCTGTTCGACCCGGCGTTCCATACCCGCCAAGTGGAGGCAATTTTCGCCCGGGTGTTCGACGAATAACACCAAAAAGTAACAGCCCGACGAAAGCCCCGTTGATCCGCTCTAGTGGGCAGCATTCGTTAAATTGCACGGTAAAAGTCCAGGTTTCCAAAGGCCCCCGGCCTTTGGTCGCCGAAGGCAATCCAAATGTTTTGTAGGGGCTTTGCCCCTCCGACCCCACCAAAGGCCGGCGGCCTTTGGAAACCGTTAACCCAGCAATTTAACTGACGCACCTAGTAACGGGACTCTTCCTCCACCGGCTTACGCCGAGCGTGCTTTTGCCCCTGGATCGCCCGAAGCAACGTATCGTGTTCCCAGTTCAAATCATTGTCCCAGGGGTTGAGATTAAAGCTGGCGGTTGGCAACGGCAACAGCTTCACCTTCAACTCTTCAACATAATAGTAGTTGCTGGTATTGATGCTGAGCAGAGTATAAATGATAGCGCGCTGGGCGTAGGATAATGGGTCGTGGTACTTGTTCTCATGGTGGCGTAATTTGCGCTCGAGCCAGTTGATGTCGCCATCCGACAATTCCCGAACATAACGGAAGCTGAAAGCAACATCGGGAACCAGCCCAACGTCGGTGGAGATCCCTTTTAGTTTGTAACCGGCATCACCAACCAGCTTCCAAAAATCATCGGGACTGGATGTTCTCATGCCTTTGGCAAAAGTTTCCGGCGAGGGCGGCGTGAAACCATCGGTGACGGTGGTGTAGGCCGTGCCAAGCCAATAGGCCACATTGTCAAACCAACGCCCCAGCATCCCGCGCTGATCTCCCGCCCCGGTGTCATCCAGCGCCCCGGACCCGCCGAGCGCCTGAACGCTGTCGTCGGCGGCGGCAAAGTCGAGCGCCAACACCTGACCGCCGTTCTCCAGACCGCCAACCATCGTGCGCCGGGCAGAAAGCCCGGCGGGCATGGAGGCCAGCGCAGGCCCGGCTAGTGGCGGCACCACGTCGACAGGGTGGCGGCCATCGACAGCCGCAGCTTGGGTCTGAGCAAGAACCGACGCCCGCTCTCCCGCCGCCAGCAGCAGGCCGAAAAGAAGCGCAAGGAACAGGCCGTGGCGCAGAATGGTCATGACTCCCGCCCTCATCGTTTGAAGGGTTGCAGTCGCATGGCCGATTCCCGGTCACGGCGACGGTCGTCGGCATCATCCACCACCAATCCGAGCACATCGAGGTAACCACCGGTCCCGATAGCGCCCTCGCTCATGGCCTCCTCGATGAATTTGTAAAGGCCGGTCACCACGCCGAGACCACCGAAACTCGCTTCCATGTGCTTGCGTTTGACATAAAAGCGCACTGGGGATACGGCCGCATAGTCATCGCTTTTAATCGTCTCGTCGCTGGGCGTAACGCCATCGACCGGAATCAGGCTCAACCAATCGGCGTTGTGCTGATAGACAGTATAGGGCACCACCGCGATTGAACCACGAGGCGCACGTTCCATGGCCGGCTTAAAATTTATGGCAATCGGTGCCTTGATCCCAATAAAGCGGCCATCCTCCCGCAAAGCCGTGCACCCCTTTACTCGATCTGCGGAGGAATAGATCGATTTGAACTGGTGCAACCCCCGGCACCCGCCCTCCATAAAGATCTCTTTGAAAAAGGCGTTGATCGCCGTGCCATTTTCGGAGCCGAGGACGTTAATCTCCTGATCTGGCAAGCGCGGATCAAGCTCCCGCCACCGCTTGACAGCATTGGGCACAAACTCATCGCCCTGCGGGACAGTGGCGGCCAAGGCGAAAAACATCGCCCGCAACGTCATATTAAAAACCAAATCGTCCCGGCGCGTCACCAAAACCAAAGCATCAAAGCCGGGCGAAAGTTCTACGATATCGATGACACCGTTTTCAATGCACTGATTATACTCCCGCTTCGCCATCTGCCGGGGAATGGCAATCACGTCGGGCGTCTCCGGGCCGATACCGGCGCAAAAAGCCTTGACCGCCGGGGCCGCAAGCACAGTGGAAACATCAAGGGGTTGAAGGCGATATTTGGTGACAAGCTGCTCACTCACCGCAGCGAGAAACCGCACTTGGAGCGGCGAGACCAACACCTTAATCGCCGCGCGCGGCACCACCGGCCCAGCCCCGTCGGCCGACGCCGATATCGCGGGCGCCAGTATCAAGAGCGCAATCACAACCACGGTGCAGAACAGTCTGACGATCAACACCCACACCCTCCGGCCGGACCATGGCGTCCAACAACAGCACGCTATCGGTATAGAGCCCACGGTAAAAAACCGCAAGACCCTCAATGATTATAACATAACAGCACCCGATGAGCGCCGGACTCACTTTTTATTGCAACCCGATCGGCTGAGCGCGCCATCAAAATCGAGGCGAGCCGGACCATAGCACTTTCATCTTCCAGCAATTCGTCTTCGGTGGGCATCACCCGCGAAATCTCAAAGGGCTGACCGCGATAAGAAATTTCGATGGTGAGGAGGTATTCGTCAAAAGATGCTGCGACCGAAACGCCTGCCCCCGGTTCGACCAGTGTCCCCGATAGTTCGGCAAACTCGCTCACCCCCCGAATGGCGCGCTGGATAACCTCTTGGCGCGCGGCCCAAGTGCCGCCCTGGCTTTGGAGAAAGCGGTACATTTGCTCAGCGGCCTCAGGGCCGGGCGAGAAACTGGTAACCACCACCTTCTTGACCCCGAGTCGAAACAAACCGTTCAGCAGCAGCGCCGCCAAGATCGAGAGCACCACCGACGATTCGACGAACGGTTGCGCCCAGGTTGGGGCGTTCTGGAACAACTCGGGAAAAATATCGTGGCCAATCCCCAACACCATGGAGAGTCCAACCACGACGGTTTTTCTCATGTCGATGACCCGCGACATGATCATCGAGAGGCCGTTCATAATGACCAGGCAGCCGGTAAACACCATCACCGCGCCCAGAACCGGCCGGGGCATCACGGCCAGCACAATGGCAAGACCGGGACTGAAGGAAAGAAAAGCCATCAGCCCGGCCATCACATAACCGACCCGGCGCGCGGTTACCCCGGTTGCGCCCGAAAGACCAACCCCCGAAGAGGAGCTGTTAGACCCGATCGAGCCCAGAAATCCCGCAAGAATATTACCAAGACCGCAGGCGAGTATTCCGCCCTCAATGGTACTCATTTCGGGGCGGCGCCAATTGGCGTCGTTGATCTTTTGTGCGGTGGTCACGTCGCCGATGGTGCGCAGGCTGCACGCCAGCGCCCCAACGATAAAGGGCAGTACCAGCGACAACGACACTGAAAACTGGGGTAAATGGGCGCAAAAATCGGGGATGTTAAAGGGCGCACCATGCCAAACCACCGATAGGGTCGCAACATCTAGCTGCCCGGTGCCAGCGGCGACCAAGTAGCCGCACACAATACCAAGCAGCACCGAAAACGTGCGCATGGAGCCCTTGCTCCAGACCGAAGCCGCCACAATCACCGCCAGGGTCACTAAACCCAAAATAGCAGCCTCGGCATGGCCCTGCATCGAGCCCGCACTCGCGGCCCCGGCCATCCCCCTGATCCCGATCACGCCCATTCCGAGCCCAATCATGAACACCACAAACCCGGTGATCTCGGTGGGAAAATAGGGCCGCAGCCGGGGCAGCGCGAAAGACATCGATGTTTGCGCGACGCCCGCCAGCATGGTCATGCCAAACACCAAAGGCATCCCACCCTCGTGAGCGGCGAGCAGCATTCCCGGCAAATAAGAGGTCGCAAACACCGCCGGCACGAGGTAGCCGGTGCCAACGCGCCCCCAGCGCAAACATTGCAACAACGTCACCAGCCCCAACGCCACCATCGAGACCCGCAGCGCGTTGCTGGAGGTTTCAAGATCGGCGTGGGCGGCATCGAGGACGGCGATCAGGGTCGCAAAACTGATCGCCGCCGACGCCGCCGTCTGCTGCGCCGTGCTCAAAACAAGAATCGACAGCGGCGGACGGTCGTCGACGCCGTAAACAAGGCTGGCTGGGCGCATAAGCCTGTCCCCCAAACAAAAACCGGTCCCGGGGCGAGCTTAGCAGATTATCGCGAGGCGATGGAAATAATGCCCCACCCCCTCGCAAAGACCATCACGCCTTGGAAATAGAGTCGGTCGGACAGACGGCAACGCATTGCGGCTCGTCGAACTTGCCCCCGCACTCTGTGCATTTATCGGGATTGATCGCGTAGGCGTCACCCTTCATACGGATCGCGCTATTGGGGCATTCAGCTTCGCAGCCACCACAGACGGTACATTCCGAGGCGTCGATTTTATAAGCCACTGTCTCCGACTCCCTGAGTTCGTTGCGTTCGTTAAGTTCGTTACCGGCAAGTTCATTACCGACGCGACGGCGCCGGTAATGCCGAATTCAACAGGTTGGCCGCCCCAGGTCAAGTGCCAGCCACGCAGACCGGGCACGCCCTCACAGCGACAGAAAATGCTGCAACTGATATGTGCCAAACCGAGCGAGAATGCCGACACGACGAATAGCATAAGGAGAATCGCCGGGGGACATGGCGCCA
The DNA here is from genome assembly GCA_903931735.1 of uncultured Rhodospirillales bacterium. Lineage (GTDB taxonomy): Bacteria > Pseudomonadota > Alphaproteobacteria > Azospirillales > Azospirillaceae > BOG-933. The sequence goes on along the minus strand of CAIZDL010000045.1, from coordinate 23,804 downwards.
TACTTGGTGGTTAAGAACGAGCGATACCCAAGGGCCTTGGCGTTGGCGGTCTCGCGCGCAACCTTAAAATCGCGCTCGGGCTTGCCCCAGGGGCAACAAAAATGATCGCAGCGGATGCCAAGCGCCGCCTCGATCGCCGCCTTGGAGCCCCGCAACTCCTCAAAAGCCTCGGCGTCGCTAAGACCAATGAACGGACGATGGCTGGCGCTGTGCGACCCAATCGTCATGCCCGCCGCGAGCAGGGCGCGGCAATCATCCCAGCTCAAAAACGGAATTGGCCGCCGCCGGGGACCAAAAAAGCGCAAATGCTCGGGGGTGGTTTCGGCCGGATCATCGGGAACCAACCCGGAGACGACGAAAAATGCGCCGGGCACACTGCGCTCGGCCAGCATCGGCAAAGCATTGGTCAGGCAATTACGAAAACCATCGTCGAAACTGAGGCAGATATAGCGGCCATCGAGGGGAGTCTTATTTTCAATCAGCGACACCGCATCATCGAGGCTGATAAACTCCCCGTAATTTTTCATCGCCTCAAGGTGGCGCGCAAACCCCCAACGCTCATCGGCAAATATATGGTGATAAAAGGGAAAACGCAGCCAGTTTCCCGTGGTATCGACCTTGGCCCGAACCGACTTCAGATAAATCTGCCCCTGGTTGAGCAGCACATTGACCTTCGATGGCATGGACGCCGGCCAAATATGCTGAAAATATGATCCGGGCTCGAAGGGGTCGGGCTTTGCCGGCGGGATATCGGGAACAATGGCCGCTGGCGCCGGCTCCTGCCGATAGAGCGCCGCGACCCCGTGGGCATACGCCTCCCAGCTATAGGTTTTGGCGCTGTCCTTGGCAGCGGCGGCGATGGCCGCGCGCAACGGCACGTCGGTGATCAGCCGTTTCAGCGCGCCCGCGAGACTATCTGCGTCCGCCGCTTCCACCACCAACCCATCCACCCCATCGCGCACGATAGAGCCGGTGTGGGGCGTAACGATCGGCGGCAAGCCATAGGCCATAGCCTCGTACACCGCCTTGGCCGACCCTTCCATCAAGCTCGGCAGCACAAAAATATCGGCGCTGGCAAAAAAGGCCGTCATATCAGACTGAAAGCCTTCAAACCGCACGCCGGGTGGCGCCCCGCGCACCCAGTCGGCGGCCTCAGAAAACACCCGCCCGCACATCACCAGTTCAGCCTCGGCCGGCGGTAACCCAAGCTTGCGCCAGGCTTCGAGCAAAAACGGCACGCCCTTGCGCTGGTTGATATTGCCAGCGAACAACACCCTGACCGGCCCGGTGTGCCCGACCCGGCTGGGCAATTCGGCCACGGGATCGGCGCCAAAGGGAATCACCACCGCCTTATGGCGCGCGTCTTCAGGCAAGCTCTCTTTTACAAACTCCGAGGGGCAAACCAGCACATCGGCAATGGCGATGCAGGCGTCGGCGGCGGGGTCTTCGAGCGAGCCGACCTTGGCCGCCTCGATCCGTCCGGCATCGACCAACGGCTGATAACAACGCGGATGCGCCATATGCAGGTCGATCAACACCCGCGCGCCCCGCTGCTTCCAATAAGCGGCGGTGCGGGGGAGGTGATCCCAGAGGTGGACGGCCCGGGGCGTTTCTTTAACCCAGCGGCTCCGCCTCTCGCACAGAAAATCGAACAACTCCTGCTCGATTTCGCGGGCCGGCAAGCGCGGGAAAAACTTGATGCGCAGGAAATTCAGCCCGCGCGGAATCAACGAGCGTCCGGGCAAGGGAAAACTTATCGGCGCATAATCCACCGCCGAGCCGCGCGCAATCACCCGCGGCTGGCAGGCACCAAAGCGCACCAACTGCCAGGGCCGGAAGCCCGGGGCCTTACGTGCGCCGAAAACGGAATTTACGACAAAGAGAATGGTCATGGCGGCCATAACGGAATGGCGGGAAGGGGCGTGCCTATCGTATGGTCTTCCTGTCCACAGCACAAGTTCCCGCCATGACCGTAGTCGATGTTCTTCTGGTGACCCGACAATTCGCGATGCGCTGGGGCGGCGCCGAGCACTCCATCGCCGAGGTGCTCGATGAGCTGACCAAAGCGCACCCGAAGGTCAAGGTAACCGTAACCGATGGCGGCTTCGACCCTCCCGGTCGTTTGCGGCGGCTTCCGCTCGTGGCGCTGGCGCGGGATCGGGGGCTGCTTCGGGCCGTGGGCGGCGGCGCTGCGCCCCGGCTGGTGCTGGCCCAATCGATGGTCGCGCCAACCGTGATCAACGCCCTGCCCGAGCGGGTGCCGGTGGCCTATTTTCTCCGCGATGTCGCCTACTGGAACCAATGGCCCAATAACGAAGACGGCGCCCGCCGCTGGGCCAAAGCAGCTTACCGGCTGGCGCTGGCCCCCTTTACCGGCCTGTTCCAGCGCGAAAACCGTAAAGCCATGATCCGGGCCGACCTGCTGGTGGCCAACTCGGTCTTTATGGCCGACCGCATCCGCGACGCCAGCGCCCGGGATTCGCTGGTGGTGTTTCCGCGCACCCCAGTAGCAGGAACGCCGCTGGAGCCCGGCTCGATGGTGGGGTTGGCCGGCGATGGCGCCGACAAGGGCGGCAGCATCGTGCGGGCGCTGGCCCGGCGCTACCCCGACGTGCGGTTTCGCATTCACACCAGAGCCGCCAGCCTCGACGACGTGCCGCCCAATGTCGAGGCGGCCCCCTGGGAACGCGAGCCGGCCAAGCTATACCAAAACCTGCGGCTGATGCTCGTCCCGTCCCAGGTCGCTGAAGCTTATGGCCGGGTCGCGCTGGAGGCGCAGGGCTTTGGCGTGCCGGCGCTGGTCAGCCACATCGGCGGCCTGCCCGAAAACGTGCCCAGTTCCTTGTGGCGGGTCGCCGACTATCGCTCGCCCGAGGCGTGGATTGCGGCGTTCGAACCCGCCTACCGCACAGCGCCAGAAGCCCGCGAGGCTGCCCATGGCTTTGCCCAGCGTCGCCGAATCGAGGCCGACCGCCAACACCGGGAGTTGATCCTGCGGCTGGCCGTCCTGATGGAACACGGCCGCGAGGGAAATTAGCCAATGCGCGATTATGCCCGCTATCGCCTCGGCCTGTTTTTCAAACGCGGTCTCACCCGCGCGTTACGGGCCAGTCTTAGCCTTGGGGTGCAGGTCCGGCGGGCACGCCGGCCCGCGACGGTCACCGGCACCGTGGTTTTGCTCGACCGCTGCCTCGGCCTCGGCGACGCATTGATGATTTCCCCCGCCCTGCGCCTGCTGGCGCCACTCGGCCCGGTCACCGTGGTGACCGGGTTGCCGTCCCTGCTGGACTGGGATGGCGAGTGGCTGCGCTGCCCCGATTGGGCCTCGATGACCAATGCCGTGAACCAACTCGCGGCGGCGGGACGGCTGCTGCTGGTGCCCAAGCTCGGCGCCAAGGGCTTACTGGTGGCCTTACGCTGGCCGGGCGGCCTGCCTGCGGGCGTGGTCTGGTTGGGCGACGGCAATTTTATCGACACCACCAGTGGCCAGCTCGGCAATGCCCCGGTCCGGCACTACACCGACGCCGCCCTCGCCTCGGCCCGCGCGGTGCTCCGGCTGGCCGGCGCGGCAGATACCGCGCCCGCACCAGACCGGCTGCCGCCTTTGCTGCCGGCCCGGCAACCAACCGATGAAGGCACCAAGCCGGCCTTGCCGCCAGGGCCGCTGGTGGCGATTGCGCCCTGGGCAACCTCGCGGATTCGCCGCTGGCCGCTTGAGCACTGGAGCGCCTTGATCACCCTGCTCGCCCAGGCCCGGCCCGATTACCGCTTTCTGCTTCTCGGCTCGGCAGACGAACGACCGTTTGGCGCGGTGATCGCGGCCGGACAACAGGGCGCGGCGCCGCTCAACCTGATGGGCGAGCTGTCGCTGGCCGAAACGACGGCGGCAATCGCACGCTCGGCGGTGCTGGTCGCCTGCGACAACGGCCTGATGCACTTGGGGCTGGGCGTGGGCACACCGGTTGTGGCCATTTTCGGCAGCACCGACCCCCTGGCCCGCCTGTGTTGTCAGCGCTGGCGTTTGGCCGCCGACCCAAAGCTCTGCCCCCATGGGCTGGCGCCGTGCTATCCAGACCTACACCGCGACCCGGCGTGCCCGACCGAGGCCGAATGTCTTTCGGGCCTGACACCCGAACGGGTGGCGGCACTGGTGCTGGAGTTGGAGAGCCCCCAATGAGCAAACTTAAAACCCTCGCCGTGATCCTGACGGCGCCGCTGCTCGATCTTTTCGGCATGGTGCGCCGTTGGGTCGATCGCCGCGCCGGGCTGCGCTATTATCAGGTGTCGTCGGAATATCCGGCCTATCTCCACCGGGGCGAGGCGGCGGCCTTTTGCCACTATCACGCCAAGCGCTATTGCCGGGGCAGCGGAATGGATGTTGGGGCCGGACGCTGGCCCTTTCCCGGTGCGCGCGCGGTGGAGGACAACCCCGGAGAAAACGCCTATCGCCTGAAAGCAAACGACGAAAGCCAGGATTTTGTCTTTTCCTCCCACTGCCTGGAGCATCTGGACCGTTGGCAGGACGCTCTGCTGGAATGGCGGCGGGTGCTGAAACCGGGCGGCGTGCTTTACCTTTATGTGCCCCACCCGGCGTGCCGGATGTGGCACCCCGACGTGCTCCACCATCATCTCTGGCAGCCCGAACCCGACGCCCTGCCCGCGCATCTCACGGGCATCGGCTTTGAAATGGTCGAATCCAGCGTTTTTCCCGATGCCTACCTTTCGTTTTACGTGGTGGCGCGGCTGGTGTGAACCCAGCCGATCGCGACCATGTTCACTGCTGATTTCGACAGACGTTTCGGTTATACTTGGCCTCACTGCTATTGGGGGCGGTCAGTGCCATGACATCCATGTCGATCGGCATATCGATCGGGGCGAGCCAATCGGCCCAACTTTTGGCGGCGTTCCGCGCGCAATCGGCTTCGGGCGCGCTCGCCATCCTGACCAGCGCAAAAGCCCACGGCCCCGCAGCCAGCCCCCTGCCCGCAGCCCTCAACGGGCAGGGCAACACCAAGCTCGATGAGGCAAAACGCGCCCTTGCCACCATGACCGATGTGGCAACGGCAATGCGCCGGACACGATCGGTCGTCGGCAAAACCCGCCTGCAACAATTGCTGGAGCAGGTCAAAGTTCTGCGCCAAATGGGCGGTGATCCAAGGGCAATGGCGCGGCAAGCGGCCCGTCTTGCAAAAGAAATCGCCGCCGCCGCCAAAGAATTCTCCTCGGGCAGCATCGGTGGCGGGCAAGAGAGCGCTCCCACGCCGGCCACCGCGCCTGCGCAAGCCACAAACGCCACTGCCGCCAGCGCCACGGCCACTGCCGCCGCCACTCCCGATGCTGGCGCCACAGCCAGCCAAGCGATCGCAGAAGCGCAGCACATCGCGTGCGCGGCCTCGGCAAGCACCATTAAGCCAGCACCAGCCGAAGGCATCCCCGGTGCAGACCACCATGACGAGCGCGCGTTTCTCGATGAGGTGCGGGGTGCGGTTGCCGCCTTGCGGTCGATAATCCGGCACGGGGCGAGCACGCCTGCCCACGACACCAACCATAATCACCACCGCGAAGCGCTTGACCAACTCCACGAGGTCGATAAGGCCGACAGCGCCGTCGATACCGCAGTCGGCGCCCTCGGCCGGGATGGCGCGGGCGAGTTGGCAAGCGGCCCTCCTCCCTCGGCCAGTGCGGCCCCGTCAGCGCCCGCGGTCAATTTCGCGGTGTGATCGCGCGCCCTCAGCCCCGGGGCAAATCGCCCGGCCGGGAGGGTGGAACGCCGAAAAATTCGAGCTGCCACATCATTTCGTCGGCCGTGAGCGGGTAGCCCGCGCCCTCCCTCGGATACACAAACTGGCTGGGCGGGATCATCATCATATCTTTTTGCAAGGCGAAGGCGGTGCGCATCGGCAAATCGGCGCGCCAGGCAAGAGCGGTGATCGCCCGGCCACTGCGGGAATTGAGAATCTTTTCGACCAGCAACAACGGAACACCCGACCGCATCGCCAGGGCAGCGCGGGCAAAATCGAACTGCTTCCACGAGAGCGCGTCTTCTATCGCGGCCTCATCGAGCGTGCCCTTGCGAAACAGGCGCGCGGCTCGGCGGTCCACGCCTTCACCGGGATCGGTGGCGCGCAGCCAATCAATCCGGCGCCGCGTAACCCGCACGATATCCCGGACGGTGGCGGCATCAAAATCCTCCCGCCCGCGCAAATATTCGAGCGCCGCCTGATCGACAAACTCGGCCAACCGCATGGCAAGGCGGCGCGGCAAGGTCGGCAGCCGCACCAAGCGGCTCTGCAACTCATCGCGATGGCGGGATTCCTCCACCAGCGTATCCATGCTCTCCTCGGGGATGATCGCGCCGCGGTTATCGAGCAAAACGCCGGTGGCCACATAGTCGCCGGCATTTATCACCGCCGTGGAAACCGGGGACGAAACCCGCTGGCGTCCGGCAATGGCCGAAAGCGCCCAAGACGCCGGTTTGCCCTTCAACACTGCCAACAACTCGTTGTCGCCAAGGGCGGTGCAGCAGCGCAAAATCGGCTCGGCGACCACACGTTCCACGTCTTGGGCCAACCGCAAGCACACCGCCGGCGGCGCACAGGCGATATCCTGAATCGCCGATGAAAGCGCCATCCGCACCACGGTGGCCTCGTCATGGGCCAGCTTTTCCAGGGCCATACAGGTGAGGTTAAACACCTTGTCCCGGCCACTGCGCGACAGGGTTGGCAACAGCCGGCTAAGCCTGCTTGCCAGCGCCGCGCGCACCGGGTCCGGCCCGGAAAGATCAAACCGGTCGGTATCGGCAAAGGGAACCCCCGCCTCGGCCAACCCCGCGTCAGATGGCTCTAACACCTCAAGATCAACCCGCGGATCGTCGGCAGAAGGCTCCGGCGCTGGCGGCCCCTCCGGCTCCGAGGGAGCCGGTTCCTCGAACAAATAATCCAGCGAGTCGAGATCCGGCGGGTCACCAGCGGGAGAGGCGCCGGTCGGAACGGCTGGTCCGCCAGCCTTCCGGCGCTCGGACAACCGCGACAATAGTTTCTTCCAGCCCATGGCCGATCCTCCGACGAGTGTGATCGCCCGACAAACCCGGTTCCTTTATAATCGGGACCGCAGGCAATAACAGGCTAATTCCCCGCACTGGACGCAACATGGTACTCTTGACAAACATTACGATGGAGGGGTGCGGGCATGGCTGGCGAGGAACGCAGGCGGGAAGCGAGCCCGAGAGCCAACCAGAACACCGGTCTGGCCATCTGCGAGGTGCTCGCGGGCATGGCTCCGGCTGCCCTCACGGCGCTCGAACAGGCGTGTGAATGGAAACATCTGGCCGCCGGCTGCATCCTCTTCCGGCACGACGACCCGCCCGACGCGGTATATTTTGTCGTTTCCGGCACAGTGCGCGCGTTCATGCCGGTTAAGGATGGGGTCGAGATCAACTACGCCCTCTTTGGCCCGGGAGACATGGTGGGCGAATTGGCCGCCATCGATGGGCGCGAGCGCTCGGCCGACGTGATGACCGTCTCCGAGTCGGTGATTGCCGCCTGCCCGCGCCCGGTGTTTCTCAATGTTTTGCGCGCCGACCCCGACTTCAGCCTGCGCCTGCTGGTTCGCTTGGCCCGCACCATCCGCCAATCAAGCCAACGCATCGCCGAAATCAGCAGCCTCAACGACGTGCAGCGGGTTTACCTGGAGCTGCTCCGGCTTTCCGTGCCCGACCCCAGCGGAAACGAAAGCTGGGAGGTCCGGCCGGTGCCCCTCCACAAAGAAATTGCGGGATGGGCCGCCACCACCACCGACATGGTGGGACGGGCGCTCGGCCATCTCATGAAGTCCGGGCTCGTCCAACGGCGGGCGGGCGGGCTGCGCATTCTCGACCGCAAACGCCTCGAAATCCTGGCTCGTGAACGCGATGCCCCACCCGTGTAGCCCCGCCTGAGCGGCAAAGGAGCGCGAGAAATCATGATTTCCGAACTCAATCAACGCTCCCGGGAAGTCTTCCGGCACATCGTCGATGCTTATGTCGAGACCGGGGAACCGGTCGGCTCGCGCACCGTTTCGCGTCGACTGGCCCAAAGCCTTTCGGCCGCGACGATTCGCAACGTCATGGCCGATCTTGAGGACCACGGCTTGCTCTACGCCCCCCACACCTCGGCCGGACGAATCCCCACCGAGGCGGGCTTGCGGCTCTTTGTCAACGGCCTGCTGGAAATCGGCGCGCTGACCGACAGCGAGCGCGAGTCGATCGAAGTTCAGTGCGCCAGCGCCGGGCGTTCGCTTGCCGAAATGCTGGGCGAGGCCGGACAGATGCTTTCCGGTCTCTCGCGCTGCGCCGGGCTGGTGGTGGCCCCCAAAATCGACCGGCCCTTACGGCACATCGAATTTGTCAATCTCGGTCATGGTCGGGCGCTGGTGGTGATGGTCACCGAAGATGGCTTGGTGGAAAACCGTGTGATCGAGGTGCCGCTGGGCGTTCCCGCCTCAACGCTGGTGATGGCGTCCAACTTTCTCAACGCCCGCACCATCGGCCGCACGGTGGAGGATGTCCGGGGCGAAATCGCCCGCGAGATCGACGAACGGCGCTCCGAACTCGACGACTTATCATCGCGAGTGGTCGCGGCAGGGCTCGCCACCTGGGCGGGCGGCACCCACTCCACCGGCCAACTTATTATCCGTGGCCGCGCCAAATTACTTGACGACGTGACCGCTCTCTCGGACCTTGAGCGTATCCGTGCCCTTTTTGAGGTGCTGGAGACCCGCGAGACCATGATAAAGCTGCTGGAGGAAACCGGGCGCGGCGATGGCGTGCAGATTTTTATCGGATCGGAAAACCCGCTGTTCAAACACGCCGGCTGCGCGATGGTGGTTTCACCCTACGTCAATAGCAAGGAACAGATCATTGGCGCGATCGGTGTGATCGGCCCGACCCGCATCAATTACGCCCGCATCATTCCCCTTGTGGATTATACTGCCAAAGTGATCGGCCGGATGCTCGGCTAACCCCGGCCGCTACCAGGAGAGAGTCTCAGACCATGCAGGACCCGTTGAACAAGCCCCTCCACAACGCCGAACCCGAAGCCTTCGTGGCCCCCGGCACCAACGGCGCTACTGCCACCAATGCCACCGGCCCGACTGGCGCCACTGGCCCAACGGGCACGGGGGCCGCCAACCCCGGCGCCGAACAGCGCACCCAGAGCCTCGAGGCCGAGATCTCACAGCTCAAGGACCAGCTTTTGCGCGCCCTTGCCGAGGCGGAAAACATTCGTCGCCGCGCCCAGCGCGACCGCGAAGATATCGCCAAATACGCTGTTTCGGGGTTTGCGAAAGACTTGTTGAGCGTTGCCGACAATTTGCGCCGCGCCCTTGATGCCGTCCCGGTCGAAAGCAGAGAAACCGACGAATTGCTGAAAAACCTGGCAACCGGGGTTGAAGCCACCGAGCGCCAACTTTCCTCGGCCTTTGAACGGGTGGGAATCAAGAAGCTGGAGCCGATGGGCGAGGCTTTCGACCCTAACTTCCATCAGGTGATGTTCGAAATCGAAAACACCGGCCGCCCCGGCGGAAGCGTGGTCCAGGTGCTTCAAAACGGATACACCATCCATGGTCGTCTCCTGCGGGAAGCCATGGTCGGAGTAGCAAAACGAAGCGCCGACGAAGCGGCTCCGGGTCACATCGACACCAAAGCGTGAGCGCCGAGAAATACCAAAGCGTGAGCGTCAAGAAAAGATCGGTCCTAATCGCCGGCCATCCCACCAGCGTTTCGCTGGAGGCCCCCTTCTGGGACATACTCAAAGAGATCGCAATCGCACGCGGCTGCTCGCTCAACGCGCTTATCGAGCACGTAGACGGCAGCCGCGAGGGCAATCTTTCGAGCGCCCTCAGGGTGTTTGTGCTGGCCTGCTTGCTGGACGCGCGCCAGCGCCCAGGGGTCTGATCACCCCTACCGGATGACCGGCGCCGGAATCGCAGACGGCGGAATTGCCAACAACGGACTGGCGGGCTGAGCCGGAGCCATCCGCCGCGCCGGCAGCCGCACCGGCCCCCGCAGTTGCGCCAGCCCGGTGGGTTTGCCCTGCTGAAACCCCTCCAAAAAGACTAAGTTCTGCTGCACCCGGGCGCTGGCATTCGGCAGCGCCACCGCCTTGCGCAACAAGGCTTTTGCTTCTTCGATCCGGCCGGCGAGCGCCCGGGACAAGGCATAATTGTTATAAATGTCGGCGTTATCGGTTTCGTTCAGCGCCAGCGCCGCGCGATACTGGTTGGCGGCCTCGTCAAAGCGACTGAGCCGGTCGAGGGCGATGGCGAGGATTGCTGCCGGCTCCCACTCCAGTGGGGCTGCCGCGACCGCCGCTTGCAGCGTCACCACGGCCAGATCGGCCCGGCCAAGCCCAATCTCGACCTTACCCTTTTCCACCAAAAGCGACGCCGGGGGCTGGAGAGTCGGCAGCGCCTCTCTCAACAAAGCGTATGAATTTTCCAGATCCCCAGACTTGCGCAAATTGCGCGCCAAGCCCTCGACCAACACGGGAGAGCCCCGGTTATCCTGGTAAAGCGTGGCATAATGGCGGGTGGCGGCGGCATAATCTCCCGCCTGTTCGGCATCGGCGGCGGCCCCCAAGACAATCCGGTCAAGGGTCGATGTGGTCGGGCTCTGGGACGCAGGATCGCTGCCACAGCCGATGAGCGCCAGCAACACGGGGGCCAGCAGCAACCATCGCAAAGAGATATGTCCCCTGAATGGTATGCCCTTGGAGATCAGCGGAAGCGATGGCATGATGGAGCGCCGTCCGATCCAGTCTAAGATCGCTCACCTTCTACCGCGCACCGAGAGGCAAAGCGAGATGTTTCCCAGGTGGCTGCCGATCACCCTCGTTGGCTTCGTGCTTGGCTGCCTGATTGCACCGCAGCCCGGCCTGACCGCAGAGCGAGCGCCCACCCTGGTGGAGCGGGCTGCCACCCCGGCAGAGCAACCGACCGGCGCCCCCAAACCCACGGCGGCGATGACGATTACCGCCGGTACGGTGACGACCCTGAATGTCGGCGCTGATATCCGTACCGTTGTGGTGGCGGTTCCCGAGATTGCCGACGCCACCGTGACAGCGCCGCGCCGAATGTTCCTGCTTGGGCGCAAACTTGGCCGCACCGGCCTTACCGTGATCGGCACAGATGGCGCGCCACTGCTGGAAACCACGGTGATGGTGGTTCCCTCCGACATTGGAGTGATCACCGTTGACCGTGGCATGAAACAAACCACGCTGAATTGCTCGCCACGGTGCACCGAGGCCGAGTCGGGCAAAGCCTCGCAGGATGGGGCTTCGGCCTCCCCCTCGGGCGGCGCCGGCGCCACGGGCGCTCGTTGATCGTTGGTTTTCGAGACGCTTGACACGCCGGTGGCGGGCGTCTCCATTGCTGCTCCGGCCCGCTCGCCATGAGGTTTTGTACGCCTGTGTCCAACATATCCCGCCTTGCTCGTCACACCGATGGATTTTCGAGACCGCGCCGCTTTGCGCCGGTGCTGGGGGTGGCCGTGCTGGCGCTAACGCTCGCCGGCTGCAACGATTGGCCCGTTTTTGGCGGCGGCGCGCGCAACAGTGCCGATGTGGCGCTGCTTAACTCTCCTGCCGTGGAAGACGGCTTGCAGCGCCTCAAAACCGAGTTTGAGCACCAACGCCCGTCCAAAAAGCCGTTGCGCTCCGACGACCCCGGCATCGCCCTTTTTGGCGAAGTGTTCAGCCGGGTGATTCAGGATCATGTTCGGACGGTGGACCCGCTGGCCTTGATCGAGGGGGCGATCAAGGGGATACACAAAGCAATCGAGCCTCCCGAAAAAGCCGCCGCCGACAAGGCCGCGCCGGAAAAGGCTGCGCAAGATAAGGCCCCGCGCGAAAAGCTCACCGACCGCCTGCTGATGGAAGCCGCAATTACCGGCATGATGAGCACGCTGGACCCCTACTCCAGCTATCTCAACCCGGAAGGCTACCGGAACATGCAGGCCCAAACCCACGGTGAGTTTGGCGGGCTGGGCATTGAGGTCACCCTCGACCAGAAAACCGGGTTCGTCCGTGTGGTCGCGCCGATTGACGGTACGCCAGCGGCCGAGGCCGGGCTGCGCTCCGGCGACCTGATCAGCGCCGTGGATGGCGTGCCGATCAAAGGTATGACGCTGATCCAGGCGGTTTTCCGAATGCGGGGGCCGACCGGCAGCGCGGTGCGGTTGACCCTGCATCGCGCCGAAAACACGCCACCCCAAGTGGTGGCGCTGGTCCGCAGCATCGTCAAATTGCATCCGGTGCAGGCGCGGGCCGAGGGCGAGGTCGGCTATATCCGCCTTACCACCTTCAACGAGCGTACCGCCGCCGAGATGGAAGATGCGATCAACAAATTCAAGCAAACACTCGGACCGCGCCTGGCCGGGTTGGTGCTGGATTTGCGCAATGATCCCGGCGGGTTGCTCGATCAGGCCATTTCCGTCGCCGATGACTTCATCGATAGCGGCCAGATCGTCGCGGTGCGGGGGCGGCGTTCGGTCGAAGGCCGCAGCTATGACGCGGGCGGCGACAACGTTATTCCCGGTTTGCCGATTGTGGTGTTGATCAACGGCGGGTCGGCCTCAGCCTCGGAAATCGTTGCGGCGGCGCTCCAAGACCACCACCGCGCGCTGGTGTTCGGCACCCGGTCCTATGGCAAGGGCTCGGTCCAAACCGTGAGCCCGCTACCCGATGGTGGCGCGCTACGCCTCACCACCGCGCGCTATTACCGCCCCGCCGGAACCTCGGTGGATTGCGTCGGCGTCAACCCCGACCTTGAAATCAAATCGCCTCCGGTCGCCGGGCGGGGGGAGGAGCCGCACCAGGATATCGCCACCTGCGCCGGCAACGTCCAGCCAGCGCCGCAACCCCAGCCGCTGGCCATGGCCGATATCTGCCCCGGCATCGAGACCGTTACGGCGGAGGTTCCGCCGCCCGTGGACGGTAAACCCGCGACCCCCGACACGAAAGACCCGAAGTTGGAAGCCGACCCACCGTTGCGTTGCGCGGTGGCGGCGATCAACACCAAGCGTGTGGTCGCTCATCGCTGAGACCAACTCCAACCGTCGGAACAGTTAGACTTGTAAGGTGTCTTGTGCTTGACTTTGTTTATAGTGTCGCTATTGTCGTTTTCTTTGTGGCCTGCAACGGATACACGCGCCTGATAGATCGCATCTAACCGCATCTCATCATAGCGAACCGCATCTGATCGCAAGGAACGGGGTGGAACATGGCCTGGGATTTGTGGCTCGGCGGCTCGGTCGCCGCGCTTTTGATGGCCTATCTGGTTTACGCTCTGGTCCGGCCGGAAAAATTCTGAGGGGCTGAGGCAGCATGACCATTCAAGGCCTGGTCCAGATCGCCGTTTTTTTGGCGCTGCTGGTGGCGACAGTACCGGTGCTTGGCGGCTATATGGCGCGGGTCTTTAGCGGCGAGCGCGTATGGATCGACCCGGCGTTGAAGCCGGTGGAACGGCTGATCTACCGGCTTTGCGGCATCAACCCGGCCCGCGAACAGCACTGGACGACCTATACCGCCGCCATGCTGGCTTTCAACCTGCTGGGTGGGCTGTTGTTGTTCGCGCTGGTTCGGCTGCAACATTTTTTGCCGCTCAACCCCACCAATGTTCCGGGGGTATCATCGGCACTTGGGTTCAACATCGCGGCCAGCTTCATCACCAACACCAATTGGCAGGCTTATAGCGGCGAACAAGCGCTCAGCATTTTCAGCCAAATGGTGGGTCTCACAGTACAAAATTTCCTTTCGGCCGCGACCGGCATTGCAGTCTTGATTGCGCTGATCCGGGGCCTGACCCGCAAGACCACCAAAACCATCGGGAATTTCTACGTCGATGTCGTGCGCTGCATTCTTTATGTGCTGTTGCCGCTGTCGCTGGTGCTGGCGATGTTTTTGGTCTCCCAGGGTGTGCCCCAAACCTTCGACCCGCCCGCCGTGGTGACCACCCTGGAAGGACCGCCGCAAACACTGATCGGAGGGCCGGTGGCCTACCAGGTGGCCATCAAGCAGCTTGGCAGCAACGGCGGCGGCTTTTACAACGCCAATGCCGCCCACCCCTATGAAAACCCGACGCCGCTCGCCAACTTCGTTCAAACCTGGGCCATTCTGGGGCTCGCTGCCGCCCTCACCTTCACCTTTGGCCGCATGGTCGGCGATACCCGGCAGGGCTGGGCGCTGTTCTCGGTGATGCTGGTGTTGTTCACCGCCGGGCTGGGCGCCGCCACCTATTTTGAAAGCCGGGCCAATCCGGCCCTCGCCACGGCGGGGGTGGATCAAAGGGCCGGCAATATGGAAGGCAAGGAGGTGCGCTTCGGTGTCGCCGCCTCCACGCTTTGGGCCACCGCGACCACCGCCGCCTCCAACGGCTCGGTCAACGCCATGCACGACAGCTTCACCCCCCTCGGCGGGTTGGTGCTAATGGTCAACATGAAGCTGGGCGAGGTTGTTTTTGGCGGTGTCGGCGCCGGGCTTTATGGCATGTTGGTGTTTGTCATCATCACCGTGTTCATCGCCGGGCTGATGGTTGGGCGGACGCCCGAGTATCTCGGCAAAAAAATCGAAGCCCGCGAGATCAAGCTCGCGGTGCTGGCGCTGCTGGTTGTGCCCCTGGGCGTGCTGGGTTTTGGCGCGCTGTCGCTGGTGCTGCCGGCCGGGGCCGCCTCCATCACGCAGCCGGGGCCACATGGGCTATCGGAGCTGCTTTATGCTTACGCCTCCGCCGTTGGCAACAATGGCTCGGCCTTCGCCGGCTTCGATGCCGCCACCCCCTACCAAGAGATAATGCTGGGGCTGGTGATTTTGATCGGCCGCTACCTGACCATCATCCCCCTGCTGGCCATCGCGGGGTCGCTCGCGGCAAAAAAGGTGGTGCCGCCCTCCACCGGCACCCTGCCCACCCATGGCCCGCTGTTCATCACGCTGGTGATGGGCATCATCCTGGTGGTCGGCGGGCTGACCTTCTTCCCCGCGCTGGCGCTGGGGCCGGTGGTCGAGCATCTTTCAATGCTGCACGGCAAACTCTTTTAGCTCCCCCCTCCGGCGTTTCCACCGTTATGGGACCCCCATGATCCATCGCCCAGCCGAAGTCTCGCTCCTCGATCCGGGCATCATCGTGCCGGCTCTGGTGGATGCCGTGCGCAAACTCAATCCGGTGTCGATGATCCGCAACCCCGTAATGTTCGTGGTCGCGGTGGTAACGGTGCTGGCAACCGGGCTTTATATCCGAGGCCTTTCTCTTGGCGGCGGCGAGACCAACTTGACCGGCCAATTGGCGGCCTGGCTGTGGTTCACCCTCTTGTTCGCCAATTTTGCCGAAGCGATGGCCGAGGGCCGGGGCAAGGCCCAAGCCGACTCCCTGCGCAAAACCAAAACCGACATGAGCGCCCACCGGTTGGCAAGCATCGGCGCCACCACGTTTGAAGTTGTGCCGGCGGCGGCGCTGCGGGTTGGCGATTTGGTCGCGGTGGCGGCGGGCGAGATCATTCCCGGCGACGGCGATGTGGTGGCCGGCATCGCCACCGTGGACGAATCCCCCATAACCGGCGAGTCGGCCCCGGTCATCCGCGAAAGCGGGGGCGACCGGTCGGCGGTGACCGGTGGCACCAAAGTGGTTTCAGACCGGATCGTAGTCGAAATCGGCGCCAACCCCGGCGAATCCTTCCTCGACCGGATGATCGGTTTGGTGGAAGGGGCCAAGCGCCAGAAGACGCCCAACGAAATCGCCCTCACTATTCTTTTGGTGGGCATGACGATCATTTTCCTGATCGTGGTCGTGACCCTCGAAGCGTTCGCCGCTTATTCCGGGGCGATGGTGCCGGTGATTTATTTGGTGGCGTTGCTGGTGACGCTTATTCCCACCACCATCGGCGGCCTGCTCTCGGCGATTGGCATCGCGGGGATGGACCGGCTGGTGAAGGTCAACGTGGTGGCAAAATCGGGGCGTGCGGTGGAGGCGGCGGGCGATATCGACGTGCTGCTGCTCGACAAAACCGGCACCATCACACTGGGCAACCGCATGGCCTCGGAGTTTATTCCGGTGCCTGGGGTAACGGAGCGCGAACTGGCCGAGGCGGCGCTCTTATCGTCGCTGGCCGACGAGACCCCCGAGGGCAAATCCATCGTGTCGCTGGCCCGTGAACGCTACGCGATGCAAACCCTGGAAGAGGAAGCGGCCACCGGCGCGCTCGGGACCCTGCGCTTTGTCCCCTTCACCGCCCAAACCCGAATGAGCGGCGTCAATATGCCGACCTCGGAAATCCGCAAGGGCGCTCCCGACACCATCCTCAACCGCTACCTCGTCAAAAAGAACAACGGCCAGCCGGTGCGCAACGCCCGGGAGCTTAACTTGGCGGTGGAGCGGGTGGCCAAAGTCGGCGGCACGCCGCTGGTGGTGGCGCGCGACGGGCTGGGGCTGGGCGTCGTATTTCTCAAAGATATCATCAAGCCAGGCATCTATGAGCGCTTTTTGATTTTGCGGCAAATGGGCATCCGCACCGTCATGATCACCGGCGACAACCCACTGACCGCCGCCGCCATTGCCGCCGAGGCGGGCGTAGATGATTTTCTGGCCGAAGCCACCCCCGAGCGCAAACTGGAGCTGATCCGCTCCGAGCAGGCAAAGGGCCGCTTGGTCGCCATGTGCGGCGATGGCTCCAACGACGCGCCGGCCCTGGCCCAGGCGGATGTCGGCGTTGCGATGAACACCGGCACCATGGCCGCCCGTGAGGCCGGAAACATGGTGGACCTTGAGAGCGACCCAACCAAGCTGATCGAAATTGTCATGATCGGCAAACAGCTTTTAATGAGCCGGGGCTCGCTCACCACCTTTTCCATTGCCAACGATGTGGCAAAATACTTTGCGATCATCCCGGCCCTCTTCATGACCACGTACCCCGAGCTGGCCCAACTGAACGTGATGGAGTTGGGCAGCCCGTCGAGCGCCATTCTATCGGCCACAATCTTCAACGCCCTGGTGATCGTGGCCTTGATCCCGCTGGCCCTCAAAGGGGTCGCTTACCGGCCGGTGGACGCGGCAAGCCAGCTTCGGCGCAACCTGCTGGTCTATGGTCTGGGCGGGCTCGTGGTGCCGTTTCTCGGCATCAAGATGATTGATATCGTTCTTAACGCCCTGCATGTGGTGTGATCTATGCTGAGCGAACTTAAACCCGCGCTACGGCTCTTGTTGGTGCTGACACTCTTGACCGGAGCGGTCTACCCTCTTGCGGTAACCGGGGCTGCTCGGCTTTTGTTTCCGGCTGAGGCAAAGGGGAGCCTGATTGAAGGCGACGGCGGCCAATTGATCGGCTCGGCACTGATCGGCCAGCGCTTTGTTCACCCCGGATACTTCCATTCCCGCCCCTCGGCCGCAGGCGAAGGGGGCTACGATGCCAGCCAATCCAACGCGAGCAACCTCTCGGCCACCAGCAAACGCCTTATCGCCGATATCACCGCCCGCGCCGCCGCCTATCGCGCCGATTATCCGGCCGGCGCAGCGCCCCCGGTGCCGCTGGATCTGGTAACCTCTTCGGGCAGCGGCCTCGACCCCCACATTTCGCCCGCAGGCGCGTTCTATCAGGTGCCACGGGTGGCGCGCGCGCGCCGGCTTGGCGAGGGAGAGGTCCGCACCTTGGTTGAGTTGCTGGTGGAAAAGCGGGACTACGCCATTTTGGGCGAACCCCGGATCAACCTCCTGAAGCTCAACCTCGCCCTCGATGAGCTGACGTTGACCTTGGCCCCACCGCCACCGCCGCCGCCGCCACAACCGTCCGCACCGGCCAAAAAGGCCAAGTGACGGTGCGTTCGGCGCATCCATGCAGCGCGCCGACAGCCGATATGAACAGTTGGAGTTCGGGACTTTATCGGTGGGGTGGTACTCATGGCGGCCGGTGTCGTCCACTCTGACCGGCGGGGCCGCGAAAACGGGCAACATGGCAGGAACCATCGGGGGCGATTGATGCCGCAGCGGATCATATTCGAAGACAGTCTCATCACACTCACCGCCGAACACGTTGTATCCGGGGATCTGGCGTGTCCGATCAAGGAAATCGTCGAGACCCGCATCCGGGGAGGCACCGCCATTGAAGAAAAGATTTTCCTATCGCTGATTGCCTTTTTCGCCGTTGGCATCGCCGTGGTCGGGCTAATCCTTTCAGACCTGGGAGAGTTGGCGCTCGGCCTTGGGCTTGCTGGAGTAACCACCGCGATCATTTTTCAAAAAGCCCAACTGGTGCTGACCACCGCCAACGCTAAAATAGTGTTGGTTCGTCATCGCGATGCCACTTATGTGCGAAAGCTCCGCAATCTGATCGATGACGCCGCCGAGGCGTCGCGCAGTGGCGGCGACCAATGATGCCGAACTAAAACCGCAACGACCATGGACGCTCCTGGGGCAATTTTACTGCTCGAAAATGGCTTCGCCCACTGCCGGGTCGTGATCGAACAGGCGGATGGGCTGCTCGTGGCGTTATTTCTGGCCGGTTTTTCCGGCAGCTTCAGCCATTGCGCCGCGATGTGCGGCCCCTTTGTGCTGTGTCAGGTCGAAATGCGCCTGGAAGCGGTGCCCGCCCGAAACTTATCCGAGCGCCAACGACTCTATAGCGCCGTGCTGCTCCCCTATCATCTTGGACGCACCGTCACCTATATGACGCTGGGCGCGGTAGCCGGTTGGTTTGCCGGGCAGTTTGGTGCGCTCGCCGGGGTGCGCTGGCTGAGCGTCGCGCTCCTTGGTCTTGCGGCGATGGGGTTTCTGGCCGCCGCCGGAATGAAGCTTGCCCCCCGGCTGCCATCGGGCCGGCGGCTGTCCGGCGATGCTGTGGGCTCTGCACTCGCGCGGGTCGCCCGGCCCCTCTGCGGGGGCGCTGGCCCCACGGGTTGGCGCGGCTTGGCTCTGGGGCTGACCCTCGGCTTTTTGCCGTGCGGATTGCTCTACAGCGCCATCGCGGCGGCGGCAGCAACGCGGGACCCAGTGACAGGGGCGGTCGGATTGCTCGCTTTTGCGGCCGGAACCGTGCCAACCCTGGTCGCGGTGGGCATCGCCGGCCATGCTGCCGGCCGAAAATGGCAAAGCGCAGCCGCCCGAATCACGCCGCTGATCCTAACCTGCAACGCCGCCTTTCTAGGCTGGCTGGCGTGGCGGCTGGCCATATTCTAAACATACCCTGATGTTAAACCAGACTGGGCGAGGCCGGGTCGGGTGCGACAAGGCCACGCCCAGTCTGGTGCCGTTTCACTTCGAGCCTTGGGTCCCGAATGGATCGCAGATCATGATAACAAGGATGGTGTTGAGCCACGCGAGCACGGTGTAGATGACCACGGTGATCGATGGGTTGACGAACAACGACACGATGATGCCGACGATCGCCAGCAGCCCGCCGAGAATTCCGAAGGTTTCGAACTTACTGCCAAACATTGGGTGCTATCTCCTTCCCCGAGCTGGGAATTAGCAATCAAGAAGAGCCGCGCTGGTTATTTCTAGAGCGGGCGGCGGCGGGGGGGACTCACCACCGCAGCGTTGATCCGCGCTAAAAACAAAAAAGTTAGGGCATGATGCGGTTCCGCTTGAGCGCATCATGCCCTAATATGAACTAGCCCCAAAAGGTTATCAAATAATTTATCAGTGGGGCCAATCACCTCTCGGAGTGGTCAGCGCAGCCATGCGAAGTTGCGGCCCTTTCGGCGTGGAGTTTCGTTGCGGCGAGTGGCAGGATGCCACCGTGCTAAATTTGAGGTCAGACTCTCATGAATAACGACCCAGCCGCTGCCTCGTCCGAGCAGCCGGCACTTTTCTCTTCGCACACAAAAGTCCAGCCAAAGTCGGTTCGTGGTCCGCACCGCCAAGTCAAGTGGGCTGTCCTAATTGTAATGCTGGTCGGGTATTATGTAATGCCCTGGCTACGCTGGGATCGGGGTCCGGGAATTTCAGACCAAGCCGTTCTATTTGATTTCGACGGGCGTCGGTTTTTTATATTCAATGTCGAAATTTGGCCCCAACAAATTTACTACGTAACGTTTTTGCTAATTTTAGCCGCAGTAGTGCTGTTTTTAACGACAGCGCTCTTTGGCCGGATTTGGTGCGGCTACGCCTGCCCCCAAACCTTGTGGACCGACCTTTACATGTGGGTCGAGCGGCTGATTGAGGGCGACCGCAACGAGCGGATTCGCCGTGACCAAGCGCCAATGACCCGCGCCACTTTTTTTCTTAAGCTCACCAAGCATGGGGCGTGGTTGACCATCGCATTTCTTACCGGTGGGTGGTTTATCTTTTATTTTTACGATGCGCCGACTCTGGTTCACAATATGGTGACGGGCTCGGTTTCGGCCACAACTGTCGTCATGATCTGCATTCTCAGCATGATGGTATACTTTCTGGCTGGCTTTTTGCGTGAACACACCTGCACCTATATGTGCCCGTGGCCGCGCTTTCAGTCCGCAATGCAAGATGAAGAGAGCTTGATCGTCAGTTATCGCGCATGGCGCGGTGAAGGGCGGGGGCCATTGCGCAAGTCGGTAAGCTGGGAGCAGCGGAAAGCCCAGGGTCTCGGCGACTGCATTGATTGCGGCGCCTGCCAACATGTTTGCCCGACGGGCATCGATATTCGTAATGGCTCGCAGTTACAATGTATTGGCTGCGCACTCTGCATCGATGCGTGCGACGACATCATGAAGCGCATCGGCCGCCCTGGCAAACTCATCGCGTTTGACACCCTGAACGCGCAAATCGCCTGCGCCGCCGGCAAGAAGCCCCGCTACGCCTTGTTGCGTCCGCGCACCTTGATTTACATGGCGTTGCTCTTGGCGGTTGGGGTGTTTATGGTCACCACCTACGCGGAGCGGGCGCTGGTTCATGTCAGCCTGTTGCGCGACCGGGCGCCGCTTTATGTTCGAATGGCCGGCGGCGAGATCATGAACGGCTTCACCTTGAAAATCTCCAACCTCACCCGCGACGCCCACCAATACACCGTAACTCTTGAAGGCATTTCGGGCGCCCGTATGGTAACGTCGGGTGCAGATGAAACGCCGGTTTCCGAGTTGCATCTCGCGGCCGTCCCCGATGCCGTCGCCACATTCCGGGTCACCGTCCGGACCCCCAGGGAGTCGTTGGCCGGCGTTTCGACCCCGTTGCGTTTTGTGGTCCGGTCCGAAACCGCCGGCATCAACGACACATACGAAACAAGCTTCATGGGTCCCTAATCGGGCCTAATCGGGAAGGCTCCGCATCATGGCTTGGTCCCTCTTTCGTCTTAACGTCCGTCGCGATCGTCAGCCCGGCTGGTACATTCCGTGGATGATCGCGGCACCGTTTCTGGTGGTTTTCGCCGCCAACGGCGCGCTCGTCCACTACGCGCTGTCGTCGTTCAGCGGCTTGACCTCGGAGCACGCCTCCGACGAAGGTGCCCATTACAACTTGGCCCTGGCAGCAGCCCAGGCCCAAGTCGAGCGCGGCTGGCAAGTCAAGGTATCGTTCACCAACACCGAAGGTCTCAGGGGCCGACTCGACGTAACCCTTAACGATCGGGCGGGCCGACCGCTGACCGGGGCCGAAGTGGTGGTCGGCTTATTGCGCCCAACCAAATCCGGCGCCGACAGCCACGCCAAGTTGGCCGACGCAGGGGACGGCCGGTATGGCGCCGAGTTGGTGGTGCCGCTGCCCGGCGTTTGGGATCTGCGGCTCGATATCAGCCATCCCTCGGGAAATTATCAGAAGGTAGAGCGGGTTTGGCTGAAGGGCTGACCGCCACGGTCTGCGCCCATTGTGGTTTACCACTGGATGCAACCGGAAGTGTAGACGGGGAAGGACGGCGGTTTTGCTGCCCCGGCTGCGTTGGGGCTTTTGCCTTGGTGCGCACCCTCGGTCTTGGCGGATACTATGCCCGGCGCAGCCTCGACCCCTCCGCGCGGCCACTCCGTCCCGAAGATACCGCCGGCACGGTTGATTTCGGCGCCCACGTCCGGACCGCCGACGACGGCAGCGCGGCCCTCTATCTAATGGTCGACGGCCTTCAGTGCGGGGCCTGCGTCTGGTTGATCGAGGCGGTGCTGGCCCGGCAGCCCGGCGTGCTGGAAGGCCGGCTCAATATGACCACCCGCCGGCTAACCCTGCGCTGGCGGCCCGAGCAGGCGAACATCAACCTCCTGGTCGGGATCATCGCCCGGCTTGGCTACCGCCTCGTCCCCTTCGATCCGCGCCGGCTCGCCCATGGCGACACCGTGATTGAGCAGGAGTTGTTGCGCACCCTGGCCGTGGCCGGCTTCGCCGCCGCCAACGTGATGCTGCTGTCGGTGGCCATCTGGGCCGGCTATTCCCAGGGCATGGGGCCGGCAACCCGCTCGCTGATGTATTGGTTTTCAGCGCTGATCGCCTTGCCGGCCATCGTTTACGCACTCAGACCCTTTCTGCGCTCGGCGTTCCGGGCGCTGAGGGCGCTGCGCACCAACATGGATGTGCCAATCTCCATCGGCGTTACGCTGACCACCATCATGAGTTTGGCCGAGACGATTCGGGGCGGCGAGCACGCCTATTTCGATAGCGCGATCACGCTGCTGTTCTTTTTGTTGATCGGCCGCTATCTCGACCAGCGGGCGCGCGGCCGGGCGCGCTCGGTGGCCGAGCATCTCCTCTCACTTGGCGCCTCCGCTGTGACGGTTATCGGCGAAGACGGGCAGCTTGCCGTGGTGCCACCGGAAGCGGTCCGGGTCGGCATGGTGGTTCTGGTCCCGGCGGGCGAGCGGGTGCCGGTGGACGGACGCATCGCCTTCGGGGTCTCCGATCTCGATACCAGCCTGATTACCGGCGAGAGCACCCCCACCGCCATCGGGCCGGGGGAAAAAGTTTTCGCGGGCACCCTCAATCTTTCGGCGCCGCTCCATCTGAACGTCGAGGCGATTGGCGAAGAAACACTGCTCGCCGAAATCGTCCGGCTCATGGAAGTGGCGGGACAAGGCCGGGCCCGTTATGTCGCGGTGGCCGATCGAGTGTCGCGGCTTTATGCGCCTGTGGTTCATCTCGCAGCGCTGCTGACGTTTCTCGGCTGGGTCTTTCTCGGTGGCATGACGTGGCCGCCGGCACTGCTGATCGCGGTATCGGTGCTGATCATTACCTGCCCCTGCGCTTTGGCACTCGCGGTGCCGGCGGTGCAGGTAATCGCTTCGGGCCGGCTCCTGCGCCGGGGGATTTTGCTGAAAACGGCGACAGCGCTGGAACGTCTCGCCAGAGTCGACACCATTGCCTTCGACAAAACCGGCACCCTCACCGATGGCCTCCCGGTGCTCCGGGGTGAAGGCGTCGATACCGAGGCGCTCACGCTGGCGGCATCGCTGGCCGCAGCCAGTCGCCACCCCCTGGCGCGGGCCGTGGTGCGCGCGGCTCCCACTGTCGGCGTCGCGGTCGGTGTGCGGGAGGTTGCGGGGGCGGGGCTCATTCTGGATCATCCCGATGGTGAAATTCGCTTGGGCCACCGCCGGTTCGTCGGCGCCAGCGAAGGGGGGGCGAGCGAAGGGGGGGCTGGTCTTGGCCCGGAATTGTGGCTGAACCGACCGGGCCGGGCGCCGGTTTGCTTCTCATGTGAAGACCGGCCCCGAGGCGATGCGGCCAGCGTGGTTGCCCGGCTGAATGCGCTCGGTTACCGGGTGCTCTTACTCTCGGGAGATCACGCTCCGGTTGCGTCGATGGTTGCCGACGAACTGGGCATTGCCGAGTGGTACGCCGAACTCACCCCCGCCGCCAACGTGGGGCACCTCGCGGCGCTGGCGGCAGCGGGCCGCACG
>CAIZDL010000044.1 GCA_903931735.1 uncultured Rhodospirillales bacterium | reverse complement strand
GTGGGCCACAGACTCGGCGATGGTGGACTGCCTCGCCCAACACTCGGATGCCACCGCCCGCTATGCCAATAAGCGGTTGGGCGTGATTCTCGACTCTTACACCGTGTATCTCGATCTTTGGGTGGCCAACGCCGAGGGTGTTGTTGTGGCCAATGGCCGACCAGACCGTTACACTCAGGCCATCGGCACAGACGTCCGCAACAGTCAATGGTTCCACGACGCCATGACCACACGCGACGGTAGCGATTTTGCTGTTGCCGATGTCTCGGCCATCGACGCTCTCGAAGGCGCCACGGTGGCCACCTACAGCACCGCGATCCGCGAGGGCGGCGAGGTCAACGGCAAGGCGATCGGGGCACTGGGAATATTCTTCGACTGGGAACCCCAAGCGCGGGCGGTGGTCGACGGCGTGCGCCTAACCGAAGACGAACGCAAACGCACCCGCTGTATGCTGATCGACAGTCGCGGCCGGATCATCGCGGCATCGGACGGTCGCGGCCTGTTGCGCGAGATTATCCGTCTGGACTGCACCGATACCATGGGCAATTACCGGGATGACAACGGCGCCATCGTTGGTTACGCGCTCACTCCTGGCTATGAGACATACCGAGGCCTCGGCTGGTATGGCGTGATCGTCCAGGAGCCCTTTGGTTAACGCCTGTCGGTTCATAAGGCGCCCCAAGGCAACCGCGCGCGTGCCGCGCTTTGCGTTGCACCGCGACTGGGGTAAAACGCTCCTCATCCTGATCACAACCGAAGGCGCCAATCGATGCCACAAACACTATGCCGGCTGTGGATCGTTGCAGCGCTGGCTCTGCTTGCTATGCCAAGCAAGGCCGGAGCCGCCGAAACCATCATCGCGGTGGCCTCCAATTTCGCGGCACCCGCCAAGGAGATCGCCGCAGCGTTTGCGTTAAAAACCGGCCACACGGTGGTGTTGAGTTTTGGGTCGACCGGCCAGTTCTACACCCAGATCACCCAGGATGCGCCCATCGGCGTTCTCCTGGCCGCCGACGCGGAAACACCAAAAAAGATCGCCGACAACGGGTTGGCTGTGGCCGGATCAACCTTCACCTACGCCATTGGCCGGCTCGTGCTTTGGGCCAAAAACCCCGCACTCCCGGCCGGCGAAACGGTGCTGAAGAGCGGCGCCTTCGAGACGCTGGCGGTCGCCAACCCCAAACTCGCGCCCTACGGGGCCGCCGCCGTCGAGACATTGCACACGCTCGGCCTTTACGACCTGCTAATGCCCAAGTTGGTCTGGGGCAACACCATTGCCCAAACCTTCCAGTTCGTCGACACTGGCAACGCCGACCTGGGCTTCGTTGCGCTATCCCAGGTGATCACCAAAGCCGGGAGGTCCTACTGGCTGGTGCCGGAAACGTTGCACGCGCCGATCCGCCAGGATGCGATATTGCTGGCCAAGGGCGCTACCGATCCGGTGGCCCAAGCGTTCCTCGACTTCCTTAAGGGGCCAGAGGCGCTGCTCGTCATGGGGATTTACGGCTACGGCACCGCTTCGGCACCCTGACCCGATGCTCGCCCAACCGATCCTTCTGACACTGCAACTGGCAACGCTGACCACCGTGATTTTGCTGGTGATTGGCACCCTGCTCGCATGGTGGCTCGCCCGCTCCTCCGTTTGGTGGAAGGAAGCCGTGGCAGCCGTGGTGGCATTACCGCTGGTGCTGCCCCCCACTGTGCTCGGCTTTTATTTGTTGCTGCTCCTCGGACCCCACGGCCCCGGCGGCTGGCTGGCCGGGCAATGGGGTGCCCATTCGCTGGCCTTCAGTTTCCCCGGGCTGGTGATCGGCTCGGTCCTTTATTCGATGCCCTTCGTGGTCCAGCCGATCCGCAACGCTTTCGAGGCGATCGGCGATCGACCGCTAGAGGTTGCAGCAACACTGCGCGCCGGGCCGCTCGACCGCTTCTTTACCGTGGCGTTGCCCCTGGCCCGACGCGGCTTTCTCACCGGCGCCGTCCTCGGTTTTGCCCATACCGTCGGCGAATTCGGGGTTGTGATGATGATCGGTGGCAACATCCCCGGCCAAACCCAAGTCCTGTCGGTGGCCATCTTCGACTATGTGGAAACCGGCGAGTGGGGCACCGCCCATCTGCTGGCCGGGGGAATGCTCGCCTTTTCCTTCCTGGTGATCCTGGCCATGATGGTGCTGGAAAAACGCATCGGGCGAGGAACCGGACCGTGACTCCCCCT
The DNA here is from genome assembly GCA_903931735.1 of uncultured Rhodospirillales bacterium. Lineage (GTDB taxonomy): Bacteria > Pseudomonadota > Alphaproteobacteria > Azospirillales > Azospirillaceae > BOG-933. The sequence continues at coordinate 904 of CAIZDL010000044.1, read as the reverse complement.
CCCCTCATCACAGCTCGTTTCCGAGGCCGGCTCGGCAGCTTCATCCTCAATGTCGCCTTCGAGGTGCCGGCGCGGGGAATCACGGCGCTATTTGGCCCCTCCGGCTGCGGCAAGACCGCGATACTGCGCTGCGTTGCCGGCCTCCAAAAGCTGGATCACAGCTATTTCGCACTGAACGGCGAGGTCTGGCTGCGCAAAATGCCCACAATTTCAAACCGACGCATCAGCGGCCGGTGGGCTATGTTTTCCAGGAAGCCAGCCTGTTCCCACACCTCTCGGTGCGCGCCAACCTGCTCTATGGCCATCGCCGCACCGTTGGGCGCGGCATTTCAGAAACCATTCGCTTTGACGAGGTGGTTGGCCTGCTCGGGCTCGCTCATTTGCAGGACCGGGCGCCACGGCACCTTTCGGGCGGGGAGCGCCAGCGGGTCGCCATCGGCCGGGCACTGTTGGCGCAACCCAAACTTTTGCTGATGGACGAGCCCCTGGCCGCCCTCGACCGCTTCAGTAAGAACGAGATCCTGCCGTACCTTGAGCGGCTGCACACCGCGCTATCCGTACCGGTGCTTTATGTCAGCCATGATATCGCCGAAGTCGAGCGCCTCGCCGATCACCTAGTGCTCTTGGAGGGTGGCTCGGTGATCGCGGCCGGGCCACTGGAAGTTTTACAAGCCGACCCGGCGCTGCCCATCGCCCGGATGCCCGAAGCCGGCGTCACCCTGTCCGCAGTGGTGGACAGCTTTGATGCCGCCTATGGCCTCGCAACGCTGGCGCTGGACGGCTGCCGGCTGCTGGTGCCCGGCAATCCCGAGGCCCCCGGCACAGTGTGCCGGGTCCGCATCGCCGCCTCTGATGTCAGCCTCGCCCGCGCGCCTGGGGCCGGCAGCACCATTCTTAACGCCCT
>CAIZDL010000043.1 GCA_903931735.1 uncultured Rhodospirillales bacterium | reverse complement strand
TTTCCAACGCATTGCTGGCCAGACCAGCAACTTTCTATAAAATACTATACCTAGTGGGTGTCTGCGTCAACCGGATAGGCAGGTGTTGTTGATCACTGGTGCGCAATTTAGGCCAAAAGACGCTCGTTGTCTGCCGCCGCCTTGGGCCGCGAAAGGCGCACCTCGCTCCCGTGGGCGGTCATTGTTTTTACCCGGTTTTGAATATATACTATGTCAGTTTTGCAGGAGCGGCGTCATGATTACCAAGTTCATAATTGAGGTCGCGCGCCGAGCGGACTGGAGAGAATATTCCTTGACCGAATACAGTACAATGGAAGAAGCAGCACACGAGTGCCTGCTCAACATTCCAAGCATTCGCCTTTCCTTCGATGCCGTGAGAATTAAGCGAGTAGACTTTGACGAGCCGACGGGAACCACGACGAATAGTATAATATATCACAAACTGCTATCAAAGCGCGTTACTCACGACAACCAAACCCACAAAGACTCAACCTTCCGACCCGAGTCGGACGCGACTTCGGGGCTGTTCGGAAGAAAAGTTTATTGGGTCGGGGGGGTGATCGCGGTTATCATCGCAGCGCTATTATCCTCTTATTTTGCGCATAATCCCACTGGTCATAAAGACGATGCCGCGATGAACGCAAATCGGCCTGTTGGCGGCGGGTTGGCGCGCCAATCCTATATTCATCACCCTGCAAAGGGGGATCCTGCCGAGATACCTTCCCTGCGGAAAACTATCGCGCCAAACGATGCCCCGGTGAATCCTTCGCGCATCCTTGATCAGGCTCAAGATGTTTTAAGCGTTTTAGACGGACTCGATTACTTGGGGTGCAGTTACGACCCAAAATTGGCCGCCGGCCTATCCGAAGAATTCGTCAAATACGTCAAAAGAACAGCAGCGCCCATAACCGACAAAGAAATGGCCGGAGAACTGGTCGAGGAGCGAAAACGGCTTCCTAATTCTGATTTAAAAGATCGCGACAAAATCTTCTCGGAGGTGGGGTGCGATGGCCTGTTGGACATGGCAAAATTATACAAACACTGGTTTCAGAGCCATACCTAAATACTGGTTACCGCCACGCCCTAATTTAACCTGGGCTAGGGCTCAAGCGCGCGCTCCAGAGCCTTTGTTTGTTCGATCGTGATGCGCGCAAGGCAGGTGAGTATTATTAGCCCGGCCATACGATTACCCCGATTGCCGCCGTCTGCATCGCCCTCCCATTCGCACGCCGCATCGCGAAAACGCAGCCATGCCCGCTGCGCCGCCACAAGCAACGCCCGGTTAGCATCATCGGCCGAGGCAGTCCGGGCCTTCTGATAAGCGGCGTTGAGCGCTTTGTCGGCCGCCCGAAAATCTGCGACGGCACAGAATTTCAGCGTGATCATGTCGACAGTCTCGCAGTCCCGTGGGCGAGGCTGCGCTGGTTGCGCAAGAACGCTCTCGGCAAGCCCAGGCTGTTCGGCCACCGCCGGGCTTGCGAGAACGCCCCCAAGCACAGCAACGACCCCGCCAAGCAGGGGCCACATGAGGGTTCGGAGCCGCTGAATCCCAGTCATTCCCCGCCACCAACCCTTAAGTCATCAATGGCCGGTCGCCTGGCGAACAATATCGACAATGACCATGTTCGTGGGCTTCTTGCAGGCGGTTCCAACCGCGATCATCGCCTGCCCCAGGTCTTGTATCGAAATTTCTGTATTATCGCTCCCCTGGCTGACGTAGCCATGTGCCCACATTACGACGGCAATTAAATTCAATTTCGCCGCCTCTTCCTTTGAAGTGCCCTTTTTAATGTCATCGGCGGTATCAACCAACAGATCTTTACATGTAAACTTGGCATAATCTCTGGTGTTATCATCGATTATGCCGCCTGCGCCAGCGACACCGCCCGAAAAGCCGACCAGTAAGGACATGGCAACACTAATGATTATGGTTCTAAGCATCGCTTTCTCCTGTGTGATAGAGACCGGGAATCCGGGACGATATCTCCCTGTTGACTTCGCCCCACTAAGCCCTTTTAACAAACTCAGATTTCAAGTTCATAGCCCCGATCCCGTCAATTTTGCACGCTATGTTGTGCCCATCGGCACCATCGACCAGACGGATATTTTTAACCTTGGTCCCGCCTTTGACAACCAACGATGACCCCTTGACCTTCAAATCTTTGATCACAGTCACCGTATCGCCATCGGTGAGCGCGTTTCCGTTGGCATCGCGCACGCCCTGCGACCCCTCCGCCCCGGGGGCAGCGGCGACGGCCTGCGGGTTCCATTCATGCGCACACTCCGGGCAAACCCAAAGACTGCCGTCTTGATAAACATGTTCAGAGGCGCACTGAGGGCATTTCAATTCAGTATCCATCGTTTTCCTCGCAGCTTGGCAGGGCATTCTAGGTCACTGCCGCAATGATTAGAACTAACAAGCTGTCGCCACTGTGCGATTCCCAGCCCCGCTCTAACCGTCGAAAAAGTCAATATCCTCATCGTCGCGTGGACGGCACGGCGGGCGGGACTTTCGGCGGCCAGCAACGCGCCCGGCGCCAAACAACCCAGCCGCCTTGGCGAGCAACGATTCGGTTTGCAGCAACGGGCTGGAGTAAGGCTCCTCGTCCCACGAAACTGGCGGCGATAAGGGCGGGCGCCCGGCGGGGGGCGATGGGGGCACGGGCGGCCGAGGCTGCGCGCCCTTCTTTGGGGCCGGTTGCTCGGGGCGCGGGGTCGAGCTTAGGCCAACGCAACGATCATTCCAGAGCCGGGTATGGTGCTCAACCGCATGACGAAGCAGCGGAATCGCCTTGCGGGCGCGGGGCCACCCGACGGGATGCCCCAGCACCAGCGTGCCAGCTTGGCCGCTATTGCGCAAAAAAGCCGCGCGCAAGCCTAACCCCATCGACTCCAGGCGCTCGGGCAAGCGCGACGCGATCTCCCGCCGAACATCACCCCGCCACCACGGCCAGCCCCCGGCCAGCACCCCCCGACGCCACCTCGTTGTTGCCGACTCCAGTTCGGGCAGCACTTTTTGTTCCAGTTCCCGCGCCAGCGCCGCCAATTGGCCCAACAACCGATGGCCGCGCCCGGCATCCACCGCCGCGATGCGGGCGTAAATTTCAGCCATATCGTGGGTGCAACGGGCCTGATACCGCGCCTGCACCGCCTGATCGGGAATCACCGGGGCGGCATCGGTGTTATAAACACAATAAAAGCGGGTCAAGACGATTCCGGCCTGAGCCAAGCTTCGTTGCCAAGCGCCAACAACCTCATCCAGATTATCATCGCGGGCTGTACTATCGCAGTGATTTAAAACATAAATCAACTTGCCGGCATCGGCCCTGTTTGCTGCTGGGCCGACCAAATGACCCAGCATGTCTGGCATCGCACCCGGTTCCGGCCGTCGCGCGTCGAAAAACATCAACACGAGGTCGGAGACCTCGACGATATGTTCGATAATCCCCAAAGTGCCCCGACGCTGCTCCCCGGCATCGAAACCTGGAGAATCGACGATAATCCGCCCCTTCAAACGCGGGCTGGAACACACTTTGAGCTGAAGGTAGGAGTCGATGTTCCGGCCTTCATCGGCGGCGATCCGGTCCAGCTCATCGGCCACCCGGTAAAACGGAAACCGGATATCGGCGTTGATCGCACTTCCCGGCAAGGCCGCCAGCGAAGATCCGCTGCCATGGGTGATCACGGTGAACAAATCATCGACCGCCTGGTTGCCCGCCGCTTGAAGCTCGACCCCAAGGAACGTATTGATAAAACTCGACTTCCCGGCAGAATAGAGCCCCAGCACGCTAACGGTCGGCCACCACGCGACTCGGGCGGCAAGGCTCTCGCCCCGGCCAAGCAGGCCAAGATCGGCCAACACCCGATCAAAGGCCCGGATCAGGGGAAGCAACGACTCCAAATCCGGCTGCTCGGCCTTGAGATGAGCCTCCAGAGCAAGCAACCGCTCCGCCAACCGCCGTTCAGGGCTGATCAGCGCGGCGAGGGAGGCCCGCCGAAGAAATTTCGTCCATCGGAGAGGTGCAATCCACCAAGTCATGGTATGATAGGCCAGTCTTGTTTTGGCAACGGACGCAAAGGGGGCCACGAATGGCGACCAAAGACGAAACACAGACGATGCGCGCAAAAGGTGACGCCAACCCCAAGGCGGTGGCGCCATCGTTGATCAACGCACCTCCGGAGCCCGCGCCCGTCGTCAAAGCGCGGGAGGTGATTCGCCGGCCGCCACTGCCGCAAGTCAGCCTTTACGACGCCTATTTGGTCAAGGCCCCGGGTCCGATTCCGATCTCGCGGCCGGCGGAAACGGTGCTCGATGCCCCCATCACCAGTGAGGAAACCGCCGCCCCGGAGCACGCGCACCAGGGACGGTCGGATAGCTTGACGGTCAGCCCAGCCGACGCGCGGCAAGCCCTCGAAGCGTGGCAGGCGACCGCGTTTCGCCCCAAGCCCCGCTCCGGCACGCGCTGAGATCTGCTCCGCCATCGGTCATAACTGTCCGAGGATATCCGGAATCGGGTCCTCGTGCATAACCTGTTCAAACGCGGGGACCGGCAAGTACGTATACGACAGCAGGATGCCCGAATCTTTATCTTCATCAAAGATCGGCATCCGCCGCGACCAGACATTTTCAGAAATTTTCTGCGTGTTGATCCTGAAAACGATAATCGGCATATAGCCGATCAACCGCAAAATATTGGTCGAGACATCTTCGCTGTCGCTATACCCCACCGCCGACTCATACATATCTTTGGCGATCGAGCGGATGTGAACAAGATTAAACGCCTTGAACATCACATCATAATCGGCGACCCGCCGCCCGATCGACGAATCGACCGAGGTGGTGGGCAACAACCCATTCTTTAAGATATCATTCTTATTCCAAGCCGCTGCGAAATAATAAAGCGAGCCCGGCGGCTGCCGGATCATCATCTGGCTGTTAAAATGGCGAAAAGTGACAGTCACGCTCTGGTCTGGCATGGTAAAACTCTCAACAAACCAGCCAAATTCGTTGATAATAACGTTTAATTCATTTTGAAAATTATCAGGATCAAACATCAAAGACTGTTGCACCACCTGTTCCCAGTGACGCATGAACAGTGTGAGATTAAGCCGGTGATCGTTAAAGCTAAAAACGCAATAGCTTTTCAAATACATATGTTGCCACTGGGCAAACGTCATCGGCTGCCAGTTATTTTTATCGTTCTCGTATGACTCCTGTGTCAGTGCCCGCTCGCAGATCAGCTCGGTCAACGCCTTTTTCAAGGCGGCACCATGGAGCGGGGCGCAATTTTCGCGCGGCCGATTGGGTCCGGGGATCAAACCGAGTTTTGAACACAAGCTGCGCGACGCGGTAACCAGCGGATTTCGCTTGGTTAACCCCAACGCCCCAACGACGCTGCCAAACAAACGGCGCCGCTCCGTCGGAGCCCCTTCGGCCTTATCGTCTTCAGGATTTGGCTGGGCATCTGGACCGGTCGGCACATCTAGTCCTGCTGCGCGGGGGCGAACACGGGAAACCTTACCATAGAAACCACCGCAGGAACACCATCGCGCATAGCGGTGCCCCCGTGACGCAGACGCGGCGCCCAAACAAAAACCGGCCAGCCGTGGCCGCCAAAGCGACCACGGCCTGCCAGCGGGAGATTAACGCTTCGAGAACTGGAAGCTGCGGCGTGCCTTGGCCCGGCCGTACTTTTTACGTTCAACGACGCGGCTGTCGCGGGTAAGGAACCCGGCAGCTTTCAACGGCCCCCGGAGAGCCGGCTCATAGTAGGTCAGCGCCTTGGAAATGCCGTGCCGAACCGCGCCGGCCTGGCCCGAAAGCCCGCCGCCAACCACAGTGGCCACAACATCATATTGATCGACGCGATTTACGATGCCGAAAGGCTGGCTAACAATCATCCGCAACACCGGGCGAGCGAAATAAGCCTTGCTCTCACGGCCATTGATTGTCACCGAACCATTACCCGGCTTAATCCAAACGCGGGCGACCGCGTTTTTCCGCTTGCCGGTGGCATACGACCGACCCTGGGAGTCGATCTTAGGCTCCACAGGCTCGGGCTTGGAGGGGGCAGCGCTCGCGACCGGGGCGGCAGGGGCGCCAAGATCTTTGAGGCTGGACAGAGTCAGGGTTGCGCCGGCCATGGGCTTTACGCGCTCCTCTTGTTCTTGGGATTGCGCGACGCGACGTCGAGCACTTGCGGTTGCTGGGCTTCATGGGGATGGTTGGCCCCGGCATAAACCCGAAGGTTGCTCATCTGCTGCCGACCAAGCGGCCCGCGCGGCACCATGCGTTCAACCGCCTTGATCAGCACCCGCTCGGGGTAGCGGCCGTCGAGAATCTGGCCCTTGGAACGACCCTTGATGCCACCCGGATAGCCGGTGTGCCAATAGAAAATGTCGTCCTTACGCTTGTTCCCGGTTAGGCGAACCTTTTCAGCGTTGATCACGATGATGTTATCACCGCAATCAAGGTAAGGCGTGTAAGTTGCTTTGTTCTTGCCCCGCAGGATGGTCGCCAGGACGCTGGCCAACCGCCCCAGGACGAGCCCATCGGCATCCACGAGAAGCCACTTCTTCTCGATCTCCGAGGGTTTGAGGTTGAAGGTTTTCATCGTTAGCTCTCGACAGTGCGTTTCTTAGACGGTGTGTTTGTCCGGCGGTATGATTTCCCAGCGGTATGATTCCCCAGAAACCGTATCGTCCCGACGGCGCAGCCGCACCCAAACCCGTCCAGATAGAGACCGGCTTTCTAAAGCCAGCCCTCGTTCCTGTCAACCGGAAATACGTCGAGGTGACAAAGTGTTGGCGCGCGGTATTATAATACCTCTACGATATCTTCCTTGTTTTCAAGAGGGTTACGGCACTCGGCTGGCTGCGACGATCAGCCCGAGCCGGGGCGGCAAAAAAGTCGCGTGACCGATCAAAATTTTGCTATACAGGGGCGATGTTATACGGTTATCCTCTGAGCGCTTATGAAGTGACTGGGCCAACTGGTTCATTTTAATAGTGTTTGAGATATTCGCGAAAACACAGGGGGGCGGAAACGATGACGCAAAAGGATCGCCTGCACCCGCTGCCGGGTGACCACTTCGTCTTCCGGGGCTGCCTGCGCTTCTTTTTTGTCGTGGCCGTGGTTGCCATACCGGGGCTGCTCGGCGGGTGCGCGGGCACAGCAATGCCTCCGATCACCGACGCCACCCCCGCGCAACGGCCAACGGTGGAAGCGTCGATCCGGGAAGCCTCGGTGCGCTTCAACATCCCCGTTCCCTGGATTAACGCGGTCATGCGCCAGGAAAGCGGCGGCCGACTCCGGGCCGTCAGCCCCAAGGGCGCCATGGGCCTGATGCAGCTCATGCCGGCAACCTGGGGCTATCTCCGCGCCGCCCACAAGCTTGGCACCGACCCCTACGACGCCCACGACAATATCATCGCCGGCACCGCCTATCTGCGCGAGATGTACGACCTTTATGGGTCGCCCGGATTTTTGGCCGCTTATAATGCCGGCCCCGGCCGCTATGAGAGCTGCCTGCGCAAGCACCGGCCGTTGCCGCCGGAAACCCGGCACTATGTTGCAGTGATCGCGCCCCGGCTTCATGGCACCCTGCCCGATGGCCCTTCGCCGAGTCGGCCAACGGCGGTGGCAGCGCTTCCCCCAGTCGCGGCCCCTGCCGCAACGCCCGCTCCAGCCCTGGTGGAGCTGGCAAGCCTGGAACCGCAGGCCCCGAGTCCACCCTCGATCCCCGCCGCAATTCGCTCAATCCCCACCGCAATTCGCTCAACGCCAACGGCGGCGCCGATGGTGCTTGATGGTGGCGGCGAGGACGATGAAGACGATCTGGCGCCGCGTCCCGGCCGCTCGCCGGTGACCCAGGCCCGGCCTGAACACCGCCAACCGGCACGGACCGCCGCCGTTCAACACCCGGCAACTCACCCTGCGGGCGCACAACGCCTGCCCGAGCATCGGCCAACCCTGCCGCCGGGCTGGTACGTTCCGGTCGCCTACCCCAACCACTAAAGTTTGGTTACCCCACAGCCGTCCAACGCCGCGCGGATCGGCGCTGGACGGCCGCGCGTATCGGCGCTGGACGGCTGTGCGCGTGCGGGCTAAGGTCGGCGCCCGTTAGCATCATCCGGATTATCACATCATGACCAATACCTTGCGTTCCTCGGGCCGGGCTCGGGATGCCTTGCGCGCTATCAGCCTTGAACCCGGCTTTTCAAAATACGCCGAGGGCTCCTGTTTGGTTCGATTCGGTGGCACCCACGTTCTGTGTACCGCCAGCGTCGATGAGCGCGTACCGTCATTTTTGCGCGGCACCGGCCTTGGCTGGGTCACGGCGGAATACGGGATGCTGCCGCGCTCAACCCACAGCCGCACCGATCGCGAGGCCGCCAAGGGCAAGCAGTCGGGGCGCACCCAGGAAATTCAGCGGCTCATCGGGCGCGCCCGTCGGGCCGTGGTCGATCGCAGGGCGCTGGGCGAAATCCAGATCAAGATCGACTGCGACGTTATTCAGGCCGACGGCGGCACCCGCACCGCCGCGATAACTGGCGGCTATGTCGCGCTTTATCAAGCGTTTCGGCATCTGCTGCGGATCAAGGCGGTCAACACCATGCCGTTCACCGACTCGGTTGCCGCCGTGTCGTGCGGAATCTTTGACGGCGAAACCGTGCTCGACCTCGAATACAGCGAAGATGTCGCAGCCCAGGCCGACGCAAATTTCGTGCTAACCGGCAAGGGTGGCATCGTCGAGGTGCAGGGCACCGCCGAGGAGCGGCCCTTCACCGAGGCCCAGTTTAACGAGTTGATGGCCCTAGCGCGCAAGGGCGTGACCGAGCTTACGGCCCTGCAAAACCAGGCGTTGGAAATTTGCCATCAAAGTTAGCGGTAGGTTAATTTGTTGCGATGCAGCAAATTTAAGCCCTTTTTTATCCGAAAATAATGCGGATTGGTGTTGAAATTGCCTCAGTGTTGACTTAACCTCCGAAGTTGTTCTTGGGAGGATGATCATGGCAATGTTACGAAATGCGCTGTTCAGCATCGTCCGTCAGGAGGAGCGGCAGTTGGAAGATCAGATCGCGGCCGAGCAAAAGCGCCCAGCCCCGGATTTGGCCCGACTGTCGGCCTTGCGTCAGGAAGCCAGAAGCCTGCGGCGGGAGTTGGAAATTTACGCCGATCGCTAACCCCAGCCGGCCCAACAGGTAAGCTAAGGAACGGGCGGGGCAGCGGGCGCGTGTCAGCATCATGAACGCACTGGGATTCGACAAGTCGCCAGCGGCAACGCGTGTTGTGGTGGCCATGTCGGGCGGGGTGGACTCCTCGGTGGCGGCGGCGCTGCTGGTGGAGCACGGTTATGATGTCATCGGCATCACGCTCCAACTTTACGACCACGGCTTGGCGGTCGGACGCAAAGGCGCGTGCTGCGCCGGCCAGGATATTTACGACGCTTCGCAGGTCGCTGAACGACTCGGCATTCCTCATTATGTGCTCGACTACGAGCAACGCTTCACCGAAGTGGTGATTGAGGATTTTGTCGATAGCTACCTTAGGGGCGAAACACCGAATCCGTGCGTTCGGTGTAACCAGCAGATCAAGTTTCACGATCTGCTTGCGACAGCGCGCGATCTTGGTGCCGATGCTATGGCCACCGGGCATTATGCCCGCCAAATACTTGGTTGCTCCGGCCCTGAACTGCATCGCGGGGCCGAGCCCGCCCGGGACCAGAGCTATTTTCTCTTCGCGACGACGCGGGAGCAACTGGCGTTTCTGCGCTTTCCGCTCGGCGCACTCGATAAGATGGAAACCCGGGCGCTCGCCGCGCGCCATAACCTCGGGGTTGCGGCCAAGCCCGACAGCCAGGATATTTGCTTCGTCCCGGAAGGCTCTTATGCCGCACTGGTCACCGCCCGCCGGCCCGAAGCAGCAGCGCCAGGGGAAATCGTGGCCGAAGACGGGCACATCCTTGGGCGCCACCCCGGCATTGTTCATTACACCATCGGCCAGCGCAAAGGGCTGGGGCTGGGCGCCCGGCGCGGCGAGGCCAACCAACCGTTGTTTGTGGTCGGGCTCGATCCCCACAACCGGCAGGTGATTGTGGGGCCTCGGGCCGCGCTGGCCTGCTCCCAGGTGAGCCTCACCAGCCTCAACTGGCTCGACAGCGCCCCGCTTTCCGCCGCCGGGCTTGCGGTTTCGGTCAAACTACGCTCGTCCCAACCTGCGATTGCCGCCATTATTCGCGCCACCAAAGCCAACAGCGCCGAGGTGATCTTCGCCGAACCCCAATATGGCGTCGCCCCCGGCCAAGCGTGTGTCGCCTATCAGGGCGACCGCGTGCTCGGTGGCGGCTGGATCTCCAGCCCCGCAGCACCGACCGCCCAGAGCCGAGAGCTTATACTCTGATATCGAGTTTGGTTCCGAGACTTGGGTTGACCGACTTTGGCGGGGGGCCGTTTGCTGCCGCGCTGTGGCGCTCGGCATCCACTGCGGCCGAAGCCCTCAGAGCGCTGCTCACCTGCACCTGAGCCGCGTGCCCCCGGGCAACTTGCCCCTCAATCCGAACTGCGCCCGCGGTTGGGGCGGGGTGGGCCGTCTGATAGGCGTGGGAGCGGTGGGATAGGGGTATTCCAGACATCTATCGTAGGTCCACCATGAGCCGATCTTCCTCTGCCGAATACCCACCTCTCCAACCCGAAACTGCGGCACCATAGCAAAGCCATTTTCCCGCTTAAACTGCAAAATTCCGGTGTGAAATTGACCAAAGACGGTGCTTATACCAAATCCCCCTGAGGGCAACCGATCGAGATTTGGTATCGGCGGCGACCGCCACCGCACCGCCCATGCGGCGGAGCCAAGCCGGCGGGCTGGCGCCGGCAAATGGGCCGCTTCGCTGATGGGGTCTCATCAGCGAAAAATCGTATGAGGCATTTCGTCGCTAGCGAGGCTGTTCATTGCGGTTTTGGGGCCGGGGCGTATAGTGATGGCGTTCGGTGTCCGCTCGCCACTTCCCAGCCTGAAAGGCGATTGGCAATGCAAACCCTGGCAACGGCAAAGCCCCCTTTGGCCGACATGGAAGCCCATTGGGACGCCATCCAGTGGACAGATGAGTACGCCACCGGGAATGCCGGTATCGACTCCGATCATCAACGGCTACTCGCGCTTTTCAATGAGTTTTCCCTGGCGGTCAACGCGGGTAAGGGCGACGCGATCGTGCGCTGGGTCCTCGACGATCTGCTCGACTACACCCATTATCACTTCGCGCGGGAAGAGCTTTTGATGCACGAAGTCGATTACCCCGATTTCGCTCGCCACAAAACGATGCACGATACGTTTATCCGGCAGGTCGAAGATGTTGATAAGCATCTTTCCATCGGGGCAGATCTTGCGGCGTTTCTCCTGAGCTTCCTTGCCAAATGGCTCAGCGGCCATATTCTTAGCGCCGACAAACAACTTGGGCGATACTTGTTGAGAGGCCGGGTCGAGCATTAGGCTTTGCGCTCGCGCCACCAGACATAGAGCCCGCTGCCAATGATCACGCTGGCGCCGGCTGCGGTGAAGCCATCGGGGATTGCGCCAAAGCAGACCAGCCCAATCGCGGTCGACCACACGATCTGGCTGTATTGGAACGGCGCCAGCACCGAGGCGTGAGCGACCAAAAACGCTTTGAGCACCAAAAACTGGCCCAAGGTAAAAAGACCCCCCGCCACCGCCATCAACAGCCAATCCTCCCCACCGGGAGCGCGCCAAAGACCGGGCAACAACAGCGTGGAAAGGGCAAGGCCGGTAAGCCCGGTGTAGAGGAGCGTAGTCAAGGCGGACTCGGTGGCGGCCAACCGCCGGGTGATGATCAACGCCACCGCCCAGCACGCCGCCGACGCGACCGGCAACAACGAGGCGGCCTCAAAACTCGCGCCCCCCGGCCGCACCACCAACAGCACGCCGCCAAACCCGGTCAAAACCGCGAGCCAGCGGCCCGAGCCGACCCGCTCGCCCAACAACGGAATCGACAACGCCGTCACCATCAGCGGGGCAACAAAGCCCACGGCGGCGGCGTCTGCCATAGGCAAACTGCGCAACGCCGTAATAAAAAGAACGCTGGAGCCAAACAACAGCGCCCCGCGCGCCACCTGGGGCAGCACCCGCCGGGTTTCGAGCAAGCCAAACCCACCCCGGACCAGCACAACCGGGACCATAAACAGCAACCCAAAGAAATAGCGCGCCCAGCTCACTTCCACCGGCGACAATCGCCCCGTCAACCCTTTTGAAACGCCGTCCATGACCGAGAAAACCGCCATCGCGACCAGCATCAACATAATCGCGCCCGAGGTTTCTCGCCCATGAGCGCCACTGGCCGAACCATCCACCTGTGTTTTGATCAAGGGTCCTGTCTCTCCAAAAGCCCGGCCGCGCCCGAATTATCAACTGGGAAATTCGATCACTCTGTGCGGGGGCAAGGTAATGGTCGCGGTGGTGCCGGCCCCAGGCGTGCTGGCCAGCGTCAGCGCGCCGCCGTGAAGCAAGACCAAATTGCGGGCAATGGCCAGCCCCAGCCCAGACCCATCGAACTTGCGGCTAATGGTCATGTCGGCCTGCTGAAAGGGCTCCATCACCCGGCCAAGAACGCCGGGCTCAATGCCAATGCCGGTATCCGCCACCGTGATCGCAAAGCCGCCATCCGGCGTGCGGGCCCCCGCGAGGGTAACGCTGCCGGCGGCGGGCGTAAACTTTACCGCGTTGGACAAAATATTTTGCAAAACTTGCTGAAGCGCCCGCCGATCCCCCCAAATCATGAACCCGATATTCGGATCAAGCCGACAAACAAGGCCAACCCGGCCTTCCGCCGCCTTAACATCGATGGCGGCAAGGCAGGTATCGAAAACCTGGGCGATATCGATATCTTCTTCCTGGAGTTGATACAATCCGGCATCGAGCCGCGACATATCCAAAAGATCATTGATCAAATTAAGTAAATGAACGCCACTGGAAAGAATATATCCAGCATATTCCATTGTCCGCTCCCGATTGAGCGGCCGGTCGCCCTCCCGGGCGAGAATCTCGGAAAAGCCGATGATCGCGTTAAGCGGGGTGCGCAACTCGTGGCTCATATTGGCCAAAAACTGCGATTTGGCCTCGTTGGCCCGCTCGGCGATTTCTTTAGCCTTCAGCAACTCCTCTTCGGCTTTTTTTGCCTCGGTAATATCGGTGAGAGTGCCGGTAAGCCGAAGCGCCACGCCATCGGGATCGCGCAACACCTGCCCGCGCGCCAACTGCCACCGCGTCTCGCCTGATTTCGCCACCGCCCGGTAACTAACCTCCAAGGTCGGACCGCACCCCCGCCTGGATGCGGCAATCACGGCGCACACCGCCGCCCGGTCCTCGGGCAAGATGGTCGCGTCCCAACCAGCCCGGCCCGACGGCAGTTCGCCCTCATCATAGCCGAGCCGCCCCGGCCAATTTTCGGAGAAAAACACCTCGTCGGTGTCGAGGGTCCAATCCCAGACCACATCGCGGGCGCCGTGCACCGCCAACGCATACCGCGCCTCCGACTCACGAAGGGCATCTTCAACCCGGCGCCGGGGGGTGATATCGCGAACACTGAGCAACACCGCTGGGCGCGGCGCAAAATCGAACGGTAATGCCGCTGTCCGCCCCTCATACCAAAGGCAACCACCCGCACCGCCCTCGATCCGGTATTCGACACTATGGCTGAGCCCGGTTTTGATGGTGTGACGAAGCGCCGCCAGCACAACCTCGGCGCCCTTGGCCGGTAAAAAGTCGCTCAGTAATTTGCCGAGCACAATCCCCTGGGCCACCTCCCGCACCGCCCGGTCCTGGCGAATGACCTCAACCGCGCGGCCATCCTCATCCAAAATAAACACGGTATCGGGCAGGGTGCGCACCAGGGCCGTCAACCGGCTGGTGGAGGTGCGCAACTCCTGCTCGGCCAGCAGCCGGTCGGTAATGTCGTGCAGCAGCCAAACCGCCTCGTCGGCATCGCCACAAACCGCAAACTCCATCGAACGCTTGGTGCCGTCTTTGCGCAACAACGGCGTCACGATCGGCTGACGGAACCCGGTTGCCAGGGCCGCAAAATAAATGCGCCGAACCGTTTCGCTGTGATCGGGGTAGAGCGCCTCAAACCAACTGGTCAGAGTCGTAAGCTCGTCCCGATGAAAGCCCGTGATCTCCTCGGCCTTGCGATTAAGGGAAATCTGCCCCCCCTCCACATGAACGGCGCCGGCCGGCAACCCTTCCACCATCCGCAACAACCGGTGTTCCCGCTCCCGCGAGACCTCCGCCAAGCGCTGAAACCGCCGCACCAGCCCCAACACCGGCCAGGCAAACGCGCCCAAAACCACCCAGATCGCCACCGCCTCAACCAAAATTTCACGCCACGTCAGATGCCAACCCCCAAGCACCCCCTCAAGGGCAACAACTGCCAGCGGGGCCACCGCCAGCGCTGCGAGCCCGGCCCACAGCCCATGGCCGGGCCACTCGATCGCCTGTCCTTCCGGTGCTTTCAACGTTGTGGCGCTGGCAACCATCCCGCATCCTTCGGCTCGACGAACGGCCCCAACCGCGTCATGTTCGACCCGATCATCATGGGAGCGATCTGGTCTGGAAATCCACGGGAAAAGATGAAATCATAGGCCTGTGATTGAGCAAAAATCGCAAAGGCGGACCTGCGTGGGGCGATTCGGCGGGCACGATGCGAGTGGTGGAATGCGGGCACGATGCGAGTGGTGAAATAAAGTGCAGGACATAATCGGAATTGGCCCCGGCGCCGGGGTGTTGCTTTTCAACGTGGCGGCGGTCTGGCCCTTGTGGCGCATTTTCCGGCGCGTTGGCCTGACACCGGCTTTGTCCCTGTTGGTGTTCGTGCCGGTAATCGGTTTGCTGGTGGTGGTGACGGTGCTGGCGCTCGCCCGCTGGCCGCTGATCGCCCGGCAACCGCGGCCAATCCGCAAAGCACGGAGAGTCGTGACATGAGCGTTCTGTTCGATCTCTACATTTGGCCCTACACGGTGCTGATGCAGCTCGATGTGCTCAGCTCCAACCTGATCGTCGGCGTCATGATCACCGCAAAACTGGCGCTTGGTGGCTGGATGCTGGCGCGAGCCGGACGTAGCCCGCTGTGGATTTTGGCCCTCCTGGTGCCTTGGCTGGATTTGCTGGCCGTGTGGCTGTTCGCTTATGCCGCATGGCCGGCGGAAGGGGGAGCGCACGAAGCCCCTCCTTCCGCCAGCGAGTGTTCACCACACCATCAACACACCAGCTAAAGCTCCGACTCCGATGGAACGGAACGGTCCGTCGGAGTAGGAACACTCGCCGCAACCGCCTTGCGCCCGGCCGTGGTTGGCCTTAGTGTCGGGCAACGTTTTTGAGCTTCTCCCTCTCCCTTTTGATGCGGGTTTTTTCCATGAGCGGTGGTGCGCGTAGAGACATCAAAAAGGTGGTGCTGGCGTATTCCGGCGGCCTTGACACCTCGGTTATTTTGCGGTGGCTTCAAGAAACCTACCGTTGCGAAGTGGTTACCTTTACCGCCGATCTCGGTCAGGGCGGCGAGGTGGAGCCCGCCCGAGCCAAGGCCGAACTCCTCGGCATCAAGCCCGAAAACATCTACATCGACGACCTGCGCGAAGAATTCGTGCGGGACTTTGTGTTCCCGATGTTCCGGGCCAACGCCCTTTATGAAGGTGTTTACCTGCTCGGCACCTCCATTGCCCGGCCGCTGATCGCCAAACGCCAAATCGACATTGTGCGCGCGGTGGGCGCAGATGCGGTGTGTCATGGCGCCACCGGCAAGGGCAACGATCAGGTCCGCTTCGAGCTTGGCTATTACGCGCTGAAGCCGGACATCAAGGTAATCGCACCCTGGCGCGAATGGGAGCTGAACTCCCGCACCAAACTTATCGATTACGCCGAAAAGCATCAAATCCCAATCGCCAAGGATAAGCGCGGCGAGGCGCCCTATTCCACCGACGCCAACCTTTTGCACATCTCCTATGAAGGCAAGGCGCTGGAAGATCCGTGGGTCGAGCCCGACGAGGACATGTTCACCCGCTCGGTATCACCCGAAAACGCACCCAACACGGCAACCTACGTCGAGATCACCTTTAAAAAGGGCGACCCGGTGGCGGTGGATGGGGTGGCACTATCACCCGCCAATTTGCTGGCACGACTCAACGAGCTTGGCGGTGCCAACGGTATCGGTCGGCTCGATCTGGTGGAAAACCGCTATGTCGGCATGAAAAGCCGCGGGGTATACGAAACCCCCGGCGGCACCATCCTTAGCGTGGCCCACCGGGCAATCGAGAGCCTGACCCTCGACCGCGGCGCCGCCCACCTCAAAGACGAGTTGATGCCGCGCTATGCCGAGCTGATTTACACCGGCTTTTGGTTCAGCCCCGAACGCGAAGCCCTTCAAGCGTTGATCGATCAAACCCAGGAGCGGGTGAGCGGCGTCGTTCGGCTGAAACTCTTTAAGGGTGCCGCCACCGTCGCCGGCCGCAAATCGCCCAACTCGCTCTATCGCCTCGATTACGTCACCTTTGAGGCGGATAGCGTTTACAACCAAAAGGATGCCGAAGGCTTCATCAAGCTCAACGCCTTGCGCCTGCGCCTGCGCGCCATGGCCGGCAATACCTGACCGCCGGCCATGGCCACCGCCACCCCTCCCTCGCCGCCCGCCGTGATCGTTGCGAACAACATGATCATGGAGAACGAGACCGCGCATGTTCTCCAGACTTGCCGGATGCTGGAGGCGTTCGCGGCGATTGGGTGCGACGTTACGTATCTGTGGCCGGCGTATGACAAGATTGTGCCAGCGCTGGCGCGGCTGCCGATCACGCTTCACCCGATCCGGTGCCAAGCCCGTTACGGCAAGGCCCGCTATGGGGAGTTTTTGGCCCGGTTGCTCTCCCCCCTTCGCCGGCTAGCCGGGGGGAACAGCGTGGTGGTCACGCGGTCTCTTGGGGTGGCGCTGGTCGGCCAACTGGTGTCGCGGCGGCTGGTGCTGGAGTTACACCGGGATCTTAAGGCCGGCGCACGCCTCGCGGCGCCGCTCTTAACCCGGCGGGTTTACTGGGTCGGGATTTCGGGCAATCTACGCGAGCATATTATCAGCGTTTATGGGGTACCGGCCGCCCAAGCCGCCGCCTGCCACGACGCCGTTGATTATCCGGCGTTTGCCAAGGCCGAGCCGCTCCCGGCGGCCGAACGGCCGCGTCCCGCCACCGATACCGCGCTGGTCCACCTTTATTACGGCACCCTGCGGCCCGAGCGCGGGCTGAGCCTGATTGCCACGGCGGCCAAGGCGTTGCCGGACCATGGCTTCGTATTGATTGGCGGCACGGCTGCCGATGTTGCCGCAGCACACGCCGGCGGGCTCGACCTGCCCAACGTGCTGGTGCTGCCCGCCGTGGCTCACGACCGAATCCCCCGGCTGCTGCGCTCCTACGACAGCGTACTGCTGCCCTACACCCGCGACGTTGGGACACACCAATGGATGTCGCCGCTCAAGCTGTTTGAGGCCCTCGCCAGCGGCACGCCCGCCGTGGTCAGCAACCTTGGGCCAATCGCGGAAGTGGTGAGCGGCGAGCACGTCAGCTTCATCGATTGCGACCGGCCGGAAAGCCTTGGCGAAGCGCTCACTGCCCTGGCAGCCGACCCCGCCGCCGCCCGCAAACGCGCCGCCGCCGGCCAAGCCCGTGCGCTCGCGCATCACACCTGGGAACGCCGCGCCCGCGACATTATCACGCTTGTGGAAAGCTCCGGGGTGGAAAACTCCGGGGTGGAGGGCCGCTAACCCTCACCGCACCGGTTTAAAAGGGCCGACCATTGGAGCGGTGCCATATCGGCTCGGCCCTCGGCGCGGGATGGTCCAAATAGGGGATATACTTGCGATCCTCGCCCAAAATGTGACCAACCAACCAGTCATTGAGAATTGCGAACAGCAATTGCGCATCGGGGGTGCGGCCGTGCTCAATGTCGGCCTTCATTTTGAAGACCAACTCATACATCGCGTCGTGCATGGCCTTGTGAGGCCGCCAATCGGGGTAACCGATCTCCCGAAGCAACCGCTCCTCCTCGCTGAAATGAACGAGGACGAAATCTTCCAATGTTTCGATTACGGCATGAACTTCGGCCTCGCGGCCGGTGGTGCCAAGCAACGGATGCACCCGGTTCAGGCCATCGATAATGACCCGGTGATGACCGTCGAACCGCTCATGCCCCACCGACATGGCCTCGGTCCAGGCAATAAAACTCGCGACAGGTTCGCCTTCAGCAGGGGCAATATCAGAGCCGGGGGCGTCGGTCATTCTACTCACCCTCCCATCAAAGCCCGCAGATGTGCGGCAACGCTGGCGGCCAGCGCACGATAATCATACCCCCCCTCCAGCACCGAAACCAATCGGTGGTCGGCGAACTCGCCTGCAATGGAGGTAAGCTCGCGGGTCAGCCATTCAAAATCTGAAACATGGAGCCGCAAATGGGCGATCGGGTCGGCGGCATGGGCATCGAACCCGGCCGACACCAAAAGGAAATCCGGCGCAAACGCCCGCAGGCGCGGCAGAATGATATCGGTATAAGCGGCGCGAAACGCCTCCGACCCGCTGCCGGCCGCAAGCGGTACATTGACCACGATCCCTCCGCCATGGCCGCCGGTTTCCTCGGCCGTGCCGGAATAGGGAAACGCATCGACCTGATGAGTCGACGCGTAAAATGTACCGGGAACGTCCCACAAAATCCGCTGGGTGCCGTTGCCGTGATGAACGTCGAAATCGATCACCGCCACCCGCTGGAAGCCATGAACCGCGCGGGCGTGAAGGGCACCGATGGCGGCGTTGCTAAAAAGACAAAACCCCATCGCCGCATCGGCCTCCGCATGATGGCCGGGGGGACGAACAGCGCAAAACGCATTGCGGCAACGCCGGGCCGCCACCTCATCCACCGCAGCCACCACCGCCCCCGCCGCCCGGAGCGCGGCCTCACCTGAGTGGCGCGAAATGAAGGTATCGGAATCCAGCTCGTAAATATCATCCCCGTCAGGGACCGAACCCAGAATATGCGCGACATGAGCCTCGGTGTGCGCCCGCAACAATTGCTCCAACGTTGCCTTCGGAGCCTCCTCCCGCAGCAAATACGAAAAATCCTGGTGATCCAGAATACGCAGGACCGCCCGCAGCCGATCAGAACACTCGGGGTGATACTCGCCGGTATCGTGCTGGATACAGGCGGTATGGGTAAAGAGCAATGTAGGCATGGGCCACTGACTTTTCTCGACTGCTGTAAGCATGGTTGAGCACAGCGACGATATCAAGGTTTTTTGCGTACGGGCTTCTCCGGTCAGCCATGAAAGCAGGGATTCCGCCAAACTATGGCGGCCCCGGCTTCAGATCAGGGTGCGCGACAGGCGGTTGGTCAACAGGTGCAACAACACCCGCACCGTATTTTCACCATCATCGTCAAAGGTAATACCAAGAGTTCCGTCGGCTTCCACCCGGCGGATCTGGCCGCTGAGCGTGTCCCAGCATTCCTGGGCTGGGTTATAGATGCGCAGTTCCACCACATCATCGACCCCAAACTGGGCCGGCTGACCGAGCGCAACCCCAAGGTCACCAAACGACCAGTCGGACAACTGCGCCGGCAAGCCGCCCACCGTGAAATACCCCCGATCCCCCAGGTCGCCACCCTTGCGCTGGTGGCGACGGCGATCGTGCTGCGGTGACGACGGCGATGGCAACATCGATTTCGAGGCCCCCCAAAAACTCACCCGTGCTGGGCGCTCAACCAGCGTTCAGTTTCAAGAGCGGCCATGCAGCCCATGCCGGCGGCCGTAACCGCCTGACGATAAACCTTGTCTTTCACATCGCCCGCCGCGAACACGCCCGGAATATTGGTCGCGGTCGAGTCTGGCGCGGTGACGAGATAGCCCTCATCATCCATGGCCAACTGCCCGGTGAACAATCCGGTGGCGGGGTCATGCCCAATGGCGATAAACACCCCCTCCACCGGCAGCGTGGAAAGCGCGCCGCTTTTAACATTTTTGATCCGAAGGCCGGTGACCCCGGTGGGCTGCCCGTTACCGCCCTCGCCCAGCACTTCATCTACCACACTATCCCAGGCAACCTCGATCTTGGGGTTGCGGAACAAGCGTTGATGCAAAATCTTCTCGCCCCTGAACTGGCAGCGCCGATGAACCACCGTGACCTTGCTGGCGAAATTCGTGAGGTACATCGCCTCCTCAACCGCAGCGTTACCGCCACCGATCACCGCAACTTCCTTGCCCCGAAAGAAAAAACCGTCGCAGGTGGCGCAGGCCGAAACCCCAAACCCCTGGAAGCGCTTCTCGCTCGGCAGGCCAAGCCAACGCGCTTGGGCGCCGGTTGCGATAATCAGACTGTCGGCCGAATAGGTATCACCAGAATCGCCCTCGGCCCGAAACGGCGCCCGCGAAAGATCGATGGAAATCACGATATCGCCAACCAGCCGCGCGCCGACATGCTCCGCCTGCGCGCGCATCTGCTCCATCAGCCATGGTCCCTGGACCGGCTCGGCGAACCCCGGATAATTCTCCACCTCGGTTGTGATGGTGAGCTGCCCGCCCGGTTGCAGCCCCTCAATCACCATCGGCTCCAGATTGGCTCTGGCGGCATAAATCGCTGCGGTGTAGCCGGCCGGGCCGGCACCGATGATCATGACTTTTGAGTGATGGTGACCCATAAGACTGCGACTCGGCTTTATTTAACGGAAACGGAAGGAGACGACGGTGCCAAAGACGGCGACACCATGGGAACCATGCCCTGCATGGCGCCCGCCGGCATCTGGATGATGATTGGCTGCGGCGGCTGTTGTTGGTAGGCGTTGGGGGCGGCGAGCTGGGCCGCCTCGGGCTTTAGCGACGAAAGCCCGCCGACGAATCCACCAATGGTGATCCCCATGATCGCGAGCCCCACCGCAAGGCCGCCAACCAGCCCGCCAACCAGATAGAGGTTGATCCCCCGGCGGGTCGGCATCTCGGTAAGAACGGCGTTGAACTGGCTATTAAGCTGGTCCAGCGCCACCGCAAGCCGGTCTATTTTGGTATCGAGACGCTCCAACCGGCGGTCGGCCAGGGCGGTCCACTCATCGATTCGAGCCAGCCGGCGCTCATCGTCATTTTCCGGCGGAAAATCATCGTGGCTCGGGGCATGACGGTGATCACGCTCCCGCTCGCGCTCGGGCGGCCCGTCATCGAGATCGCTCGGCCCCGGCCGGTCATCCATTGGCCCGCTCTGTCGCCCATGACGCATTCTGGGGGGAACCTCCGCCATTTTCCTGCCGCCTCGCCGCCGGTTGCTCGACCACCCTCCCTTGTCGCACACAGCTCCATCGGCTGCAACAAGGCTTGCCACTCACACCCCACAAGGCCGCAGCCTTCAGCCAATCAGCACACCATCGCGCAGTTCAAGCACCCGGTCCATCCGGTGGGCCAACTCAAGGTTGTGGGTGGCCACCAGGGCGCCCAGGCCATCATCGCGCACCAGCTTCATCAACAGCGCGAACACGCCCTCGGCGGTGTGGTGATCCAAATTCCCGGTCGGCTCGTCGGCGATCAAGAGGCCGGGCGCGTTGGCCAGCGCACGAGCAATGGCCACCCGCTGTTGCTCGCCGCCGGAAAGCTTCCCCGGCCGGTGGGTGGCGCGCGGCCCCAGCCCGATTCGCTCCAGCAGTTCCCGCGCCCGCACCCGGGCCACCGAGCGCGCAACGCCCGCGATCATTTGAGGCAACACGATGTTTTCTTCAGCGGAAAACTCGGGCAACAGGTGGTGAAACTGATACACAAAGCCGATTCTTTTGCGGCGCAGCAGCGTCCGCTCTAAATCGCCCAGCCCGGCGGTGGCTTGGCCGGCGATTCGCACCTCGCCCTGATCGGGATGTTCCAGCAAACCGGCCAAGTGCAAAAGGGTGGATTTACCGGCCCCGGAAGGCCCAACCAGCGCCACCAATTCTCCCGGCCGGACTCGCAAACAGGCGCCGTTAAGCACCTTCAACTCGGTTCCCGCTTGAACGTAAGTGCGCACGACACCATCAAGTTCGATCATCGTCGCATCCTCACTCGTAGCGCAGGGCTTCAATCGGATCGAGGCGCGCGGCACGCCACGAAGGATAGAGCGTGGCAGCAAAAGACAAACCAAGCGCCATCATCGCAACTTGACCGACCTCCCCCCAATCCAGCTTAGCCGGTAAATGGGAAAGGAAATAAATTTCGGCCGAGAAAAGATCAGTCCCCGAAAGACTCTGAATAAGCTGACGAATTGCCTCAATATTTTGGCAAAATGCCACCCCCAGCACCAGACCGAACACCGTACCAACCACCCCGACACTGGCACCCGAAAGCAAAAAGATCCGCATAATCATGCCCCGCGTCGCGCCCATGGTGCGCAAAATCGCAATATCGCGCCCCTTGTCCTTTACCAGCATGATCAAGCTCGAAATAATATTAAAGGCCGCAACCAGAATAATCAGCGTCAATATCAGGAACATTACGTTGCGCTCGACCTGAAGCGCAGTAAAAAAGCTGGAATTGGTCTGCTGCCAGTCGACAACCCGCGCTCGGTTTCCCACAACCGGCAGCACCGTTGCAACCGCTTCGAAGACATCGTTGGGGTTTTTCACAAACACTTCAAGCGATGAGACCGTACCCTGGTGTTGAAAAAACACCTGCCCCGCTTCAAGCGGCATAAAAACAAAGTTATTATCGAACTCATACATGCCAACATTAAAGATAGCGCCAATCGGATAGGCCCGCATCCGTGGGATAGTACCAAAAGCGCTGGTTTTACCTTGGGGTGCGATCAGCGTAAGCTTGTCCCCCACCCGCAAACCCAACCGCTGCGCCATGCGGGAGCCAATCGCCACCCGGTCTTCGGCAAAATTCTCCGCGGTCCCCTCCACGATGTTGGTGGATAGGGTCGGCCGAACCCGAAAATCCTCCGGGCGAATCGAGCGCACCACCGCGCCCGACGCGCTGCCGTGCATACTGATCAATGCCTGCCCCTCGACGGTCGGCGTAACGCTGACCACCCCCGGCCGCGCCCGAATCCGCACCGCAAGGTCATCAAAATTTTGCAGCGGCCCGGGAACCATGCTGAACACATTCAGATGGCCGTTCAGCCCCAAAATCCGGCCCAGCAACTCAGCACGAAAGCCGTTCATCACCGCCATGACGATGATCAACGTTGCGACGCCAAGGCCAATGCCCATCAGGGAAAAGCCGGCGATCACCGAGATGAAGCCCTCCTGCCGCCGCGCCCGCAGGTACCGCATCGCCACCATGCGCTCAAAGGGCGAAAAGATCATAACACCACCACGTCCAGCCTGGGTTCCCCACGCTGTATGCCCCGATCAACGGCACTTGTCGACGGTTATACGGCCCGCAAGCAATCGCCTGGCAAACTGTGCCCCCAAGCACCCGGCGCCCCGCCTAGTGTTGTGACCGAGACGCTTCATTCCCAATGATCGTGTCTCGGGAACAACACAACAGATAGAAAAAGCTAGGGTTCCGGGCCGACGAGACGGAACGGTCCGTCGGAGTCGGAACACTAGAGCTGGTCACGAAGGATGGAATCCGCCCGTAGGTTGATCCGCTCTAAAAACAAAAGTTAGAGCATGAGGCGGTTCTGCTTGATCGCATCGT
This sequence comes from uncultured Rhodospirillales bacterium, assembly GCA_903931735.1. Taxonomy (GTDB): domain Bacteria; phylum Pseudomonadota; class Alphaproteobacteria; order Azospirillales; family Azospirillaceae; genus BOG-933. The sequence continues at coordinate 8,526 of CAIZDL010000043.1, read as the reverse complement.
GCTCTAAACCGCGCCAACGCTCCCGGAACCGCCAACCGGCTTTGCTTCAGTCACCGGCGCCGGAGCAGGGGCCGGCGCCTGAACCGGGGCCGCGACCGCAATACCCGCGAGGGCGGCAACGGCCGGCGAGGGCGGCGAGGGCGCGGCCTGTACCGGCTCTGGAGCGGGCGTTGAGGTGGCAGCGACGCCGGCCGGAGCTACGGCCGGCGCCCCATCGGTTGCCTTAGCAGCGGAAGCCTCGCCGACCGACCCAACAGGCCGCCCGGCCTCTGCCGCCCCAGCCTGCCGACTCGCGGGCACCGGGGCTTGCTGCGCTGCCGGTTGAGGCGCGGCCTCATGGGTCGCCAACGGTTTGGCACTAATAATGGTGCCCCGCCGATAAGCATCCACAATCCGCTCGGAGGGAATTTGCAAACTGACCTTGCCGGTTTGGGAATCGCGAAACTGCAAAATTTCCAGCCGGCTGGAGTAATCATAACGGGAAAACGGGCTAACGAAGCTCACAGCCCCACTCGCACTGCCGCCGCCACTCGGCGCGGCAGGGCTATTCGTCCGGGTGGTCGCAGACACTGCCCCCCCATCGGACACCGGGCTACTCGCGCCCCCAGCGTCCTGACGAGGTATTGCTCGTGTGGAGAGCGACCCGATGATCATCCGGCTCCCCCGTTCGTCTCAACTCCGCCTCTGTGTTTGCCTACACAGCAGGTAACATCCCGATTGCCCGCTAGGCGCCGGCCGAGACCTCCAGCCCAACCCAACCCCGGCGAAAAGCACGACAACTGATATAAAGCTATACCTTGCCGGGCCTTTCGTCAACGGACTCCCAACGGGCCCGCACGGCCACCGCCATGAATGTCATAGCGGCCCCCCCTTAGTTGCCAATAAACATCCGGATTGCCACGGCCATCATCAAGAGGGAGAAGACGGCTTTCAGGGCGGGTTTGGGGGCTAGTTTGGTGAGGTGGGCGCCGGCGATGCCGCCGGCGAAAGAGGCGGGGATCAGGATTGCGGCGAGGGTCAGCGGGGTGCGCCAATCGATGATGCCGGTGGCGGTGCCGTGGACGAACGAGAGCACGGTGCCGGTCAGCGAGGCGCAGAACACCAGCACCGCGCTGTTGGCAATGGCGTTTTTCAGGGGGATCTTGCCGACATAGTGCTGCAACGGCACTTCGATCACGCCGCCGGTAATGCCAAGAATACCGCTGATCACGCCCATAGGCAAAGCAAGCAAAGCGGGCTTGGTCCATGACTTAAGACTAAATGCGGCAGGCGCCGCCGCAACGTCGTCGTCGGAAAGATCGGCTGCGCTAGCGGTTTTGTCAGCATCATCATCGTCACTATCGGTGCGAGTGGCGTCGTTGTTCCTGGTCAACAGGATCTCGTCGCCCTGATTACTCAACACTTCATGAGCGGCTTTCACCGAGATCATCACCGCGAACAACCCGAGGAGGATCTCGATGATCCGATCGCTGATCGCGTTGCCGACAAAATACCCCACAACCACGCCAATCACCGCCCAAGGGGCCAGCGATTTGACCTCATCCCACATCACCAACCCGTTGCGGTGGTGGCGCAGCGACGAGGCGCTATAAACGAAGATATTGGTCAAATAGGCGACTGGCCGGATTAAAAACAGCCCATAGCCAAAGAACATCATCATGCCGGCAACAAGAAATACGCCGCCACCCATGGTCATCATGCCGCCGATGACGCCTTTGACCAGCGCCAGTGCGGTCAGCCCGATTAAATCCTCCACCGAGAACCCAGCAATACGCAACCCCAACAAATGCTCGACATCCATCGGCGCCACGACACCTTGCCCCTGCCCGCCGACATTCGTATTGGCGGGCGCACCGGCCAGCCCCACCGCTTGGGCCGGAACCGCCCCCACCTGATTGGCGGCGCGAACCCACCAGTTCGCCGCACCATTCAGTACCGGCCCGCCGGTCAAGGGCCCCGCCCCCATCAAGCCCGAAGCCCCAGCACCGCCAAACACGGGAGGCGCCATGGCCGCTTCGATCATTTGCGGGCCGCGCGCCCCGGCCATCGCCACCGACACGGGTGGCGCTGCTGCAACCGGCGAGGGGGCTATGGTCTTAAAGTTCAGCACATCCCGAAAATGAGAAATAATCACATCGGCTGGCACAACATATCCGCGCACCGTGCCATCGGCATCGCGAACCGCGATGGTTACGCCGACCACAGCCCCATCGCTATTGATCACCGGCCCACCGTTTTGCTCCCATGAATAGACCGCATCGGTCAGGCGCAAATGGGAAATTTGTAAGCCCTCGACCGTCAACGGGACCGGTTGCGGCGAAATACCGCCCTGCCGCACGACCAGATCCCCCCGAGACCCCAGGCCAAAGGCAAACACCGAGCCGCCCATGCCCCCAGTGGTATCGGCAAGTGACAAGTAAAGGAAGCTACCGGGCGACTGGATCTTCAGCAACGCCAGATCATGGCTCGGCGCCTTTTTGACCAACTGAGCAGTAAAACTTCGTAAACCAGCCTTTGTGCGCACATGGATCGTAATCTCGGGCAAGCCTTCAATCGAGTGCAGGGTGGTTAAAACATAACCATTTGCCCCGACAATGGCGCCCGAAGCAACCACACCGCCGTTTATCTTGCCGCCATCCACCGCCACCACCGCAGGCGCAACGGCATCGGGCAAACTGATCGAGCCGGGCAATGCGATATTACGGCTCATAAATTCTGTAACGGACAATGTTTGGTCGGTGCCAAACCGATCATCGGTCCGATACGTGGTGAGGATGATCATGCCCCAAATCAGCGTCAGGCCGACCAGGGCCATCACCGCGATGCCCATCACGCGCCACGGCCGCGTGCAGAACATAATCGCGTTATCCGCCTCTCTTCCGATCGGCTCCTTCATGACTTCACCACCGCCCCGGTTTCGCTAACTGCGAGATTTGCCGCCCGCCAACGCGCGCTCAAGTCGCGATTTTTTTCGATTTCACGCTCGCAAATTTCCGCATCCACGCTCAGTGAGCCAACATGGCGCAACCTTTCCACGATTCGCGCCCGCACTCTTTCGCAAATCACATGGGCTTCTTCCACGGTCAACTCGGCATCGACGCCAATAATCAGGTCCGACCAGATTTGATGCCCGGTCAGGCGCGTTTTCAAGGCCTTAACCTCTTTGACGCCCTCGGTATCCTCGGCGATCTTGCGGATCATGGTGCGCATTCCGGGGTCGAGGCTGCGATCGAGCAGCCCCTTACACGAGTCCCAAAACACCTTGATCCCGAGCAAGGTCAGGTCCAGCGCTTCAAAAAACGCGACCACGGTATCAACCCAGGGCAGATCAAAAAGGTGTGCCCCGATGATTCCCAGGCCGGCAACCCCGGCAGCCACCGCGTCGGAGTGGTGATGGCGGGCCATCATGCGCACAATCGGGCTATTACTCTCGGTCGCCACGCAACTTGCGTAGTAAAAGGTATAAGTATAGGCCAGCACCGAGACAAACGCCGCCCAAACCGCGACCAACCGGGGGGCCACGTTCCGTTCGGCGTGGAGCAGGGTATCAATGGCGTGATAAAGTAAAAATGAAGCAAGGAATAACAAAACAATGCCGAACACCAATGACATCAAGAATTCGATCTTGCCATGTCCGTAAGGGTGCTCTCGATCAAGCGGCTTGCGGCCGACGGTCACGCCAACGATGACAAACACCGAGGTCGCCATATCTTTTAAAGAATACATCGAGCCGACAACCAGCGCCTGAGAGCCGGCAACCAAGCCGATGAACAAGTTCATCAACATCAGCGCAAAGTTCGCCGCCAGGCCAACCCAGCCAATGTATTTTGAGCACCTGACGCAGTTCCTGAATCTCATCGGCCTGACCAGTCATACCTTTCGTGTTCAACCCTATAGTTATCGACACCGGCCCTGGCGGGCTCACTCTTGCAATTCGTCTTCCTCGGCTTCTTCCTTGGCCCGGTTGCGGCGAAAGCGCCGTTCCAAAACAGCCCCAATCCCCGCAACGAAACCGCCCAAAAATGCTCCAATAATGATCAGCGCCAGCGGCACCTCAACCGGCCGCCCGATGACCAGGGAGATCTCCACGACGTCGAGGTTCTGCGACACGAACAACAGCGCCAACATCAACCCTATAATCACCAGGACGCGTCGCATCGGCTGGCCCCGCCCCCTCTCACTCGTCTTGGTTCAAACAACCATCGACACCAAACAGCTCCGAAGCGGCCCGATATCACGGCAAAGAGGGGGAGTATAGATCCCCCTCCCTGCCGGTAATAATCAAGCTTTGCTTCGGCATTATTGCCGCAACTCTCCTCAGCTCTCGCCGATCATCTCACCAATCTGATCCCAGAACTTGGGCGGCAGCTCTTGCCCCATCAGCAATGCACCAGAAGCGGCATCGAATTCGGGGTCACGGGCCAACGCGATCTTGACATCACCATATGCGCGCAGCTTGGCAGCCAGCAGATCAGAAATACCCGTAATGCGGCATCCGCAACCAGCCACAATCACATTTTGCAGAACTTTTGGCAAATCATCGGGCTGGAAGCGCTTCAACAACGCCTCGACACCTTCGATAATATCGGGAACGATCGCTTCGCACGCCGTGCGCATTTCCTCGGTGATATCGCACAGCACCGGCAAGCCGTTGGAGCGCAACTCAACCTGGACCGGGGCCGCGGGCTTGCCGACAAAGGCGTGAGCCTCCTTGATGCCGCGCGCGATGTTCAGATTGATCTGCACATCGGGGTAACGATCAAGAATACCTTCCATCAAACGCTGATCAATGTAGTTACCAGCCTTCTTCAGCGTGATCTGATCGTCGGGGGGCGGCATCATGCCCTTGAGCGCACAAACATCGACAGTACCGGCGCCAATATCAATGACCAACGAATTGTAGAGCTTGCCATAATGGTAAGCAACCAGGAACGGCTGAGAAACCACAACGGCAACGTGAACAATTTCTTCGGCAATCTGCAAAACCACCGACTTGTCGCCCGCCGACGCGCGCGCGGGAACGCTGATAATTGCCCGGATCTCATCGCCCGGAGCGGCACCAGCGAGGGCAACTGCGTATTTCAGGACTTCACGAGCCGCAGTCAAGTCTTTCGAATTGGCCTCTTTAATCACGCCTTCCTGTAACGGATAGCGCAACTCAAGAAACGAGCGCTTTTCGTATGCGGCTTCGCCAACAATAAAGGGCGCACCCAGCAGGCGCACACCAATCACGTCCTTCGGATAACCGACCACCGACTGAAATACCCGCCGAAGTCCCCGATTCGAAATCACGGAGGTCTGCGAGGTCCCCAAGTCGATGCCGACGATCACCTGGTTGTCGGTCCCTTGCTGTTGCAGCTTATCGTCACTCATTCACCAATCCTCCAGTTTGATCATTGCCGGGACACGGGGACCTACTCAAACCCACGCGCGCCGAATTCCTTACCAAAAAAACTCACCGATGTTACTGACCCGTCACCGCCCAGGTCTTCCTTGTACACCCGAAGGCCGAACTTTTCCGCCTCCCCCGTGCGCAACCGCCGACTTTTTCTGCACTCCCGCCACCAGACCGCGTGGCGGGGCGCCCAGGCCCAGCGCCCGACCGATCGAGGCCCCAAACGCCACCACGCCGCCCACCAACGACACCGGAGCCACCGGCGTGACCCGGCTCGGCTCGGCCAGCTTTGGCTTGGCCGACGCCAGCGGAACAGGCTTCGGCGCGGGGGTTGGCGGCATCGGCGGATTCGGCGCAGGCGGCGGCGCGGGGGGCGGCGGAGGCTCGACCGACAAGGCCACTTGCGGCGGCGGCGACTCGCCGGACCGGGGCAGCGGCTCGATAATCACCGTAACCAACAACGGATGCGCCGAAAACAGCGGCCCATCATCGAACAACAAGGTTCGGACCTGCCGAAAACCCGCAGGCAAAGGGGGCAACGCAACCTGAGAGGGAACAGCAACCATTTCTGGAACGACGACCGGAGCCTGCGGCGACTCTTGAACACCCCCCGGCAGTAGAACTGGTGGCTCAGCCGGCGACGGGGCAGGCGTCGACACAACGGGCGGTACTGGCGCCGGAGGTGACTCAACCGGCGGCATAGGCGCAGCCGTCGACACAACGGGCGATACTGACGCCGGAGGTGGCTCAACCGGCGGCATAGGCGCAGGCGTCGACACAACGGGCGATACTGACGCCGGCGGTGGATCAACCGGCTCGGCCAGCTCAGCCAGCGGGTTCAACTCCAGCGAAACGGCCGCAGCGGCCGAAACGAGATCGGCCACAGAACAGTGAGGCTCGGCCGGCGGATTTAATTCCAAAGAAACGGCGGCAATCAGCTCGCTGGCAAACATTGCAGCGCAACTTTCCACCGCGTCATCCGCAGTCTCCAAGACCAGCGCCAGGGCATCGGAGGCCGGAGCTTGGTCGGTCGGCTCACCATCGGCATCCTGGTCTTGGTGCCATGCCCCCTCACCTTCGGCCCACCGATCGAAGGTCGTTGCAACCTCGGTTTCATCGGCGGCTTCCGGCTCGGAAGCTTGCCCGGAAGCCGGCATGATCGTGACCGACATCGTGGCCACCACCTCCGATCGCAGTGGCCCGGGCATCCGAACCGAACCCTGCACCGGGCTCGCCACCAGCGCAACTTGGCTCAGCCGATCATCATCCGCCACTACCGCAGGTAACGCACACAAGCTTTCTATATCGCAATTTGAAATTCGTCGCGCCTTCGTTGTCGCGCGATAAGGGTTAATCCCCGACTCCGGTGCTGGCCCGGCCTCGGCCCGCCCCGGCTCGCTCGCCTGAACCCACGCAGACGTTGCAATCAGCGCCGCCCAATCCTCCTCGGGACGATCCCGCAGATTATCCCGAATCCGCACCGTCTGCCCAACCAGCCGGCTCGCGAACACCACCTCCAGCTCCACCTCACGCACCGGGACCACCGCCTCGGGGGCCGCTTCAGGCCCGGCGGCAACACCCGCCGCTTCGGGAAAAACGTCCACCACCACCGCCTCGGGGGCCGGCACACCCCCCGCGTCGTCAAGCCCAACCACAGCGACGACCACCGCCGCCTCAGCCGCAGTCTCACCATCCGGCGTCGCCGACTCGACAGCGCCGGTCGCGGGACCGGCTGGGACCACGGCAGCCACCAGCGCATCAATGGCGGCAGCGCTCGCGCGCGCTTTCGTTGCGCCCGCTTTCGTATTAACGCGCTTTAGACGCATCCTGTCCCCCGCCTAGACCGAATTGTATGGCGACCCATCCGTCCCCGACCGCCCCGCACGCCTTCACGCCAAAATCGCTCCGCGCCCGGAATGCCGGCCATCCCTTGGTCACGGCAGAACGACGAAAAACTCACGATTACTGCGCGCCATTCGCATCATAATTTCGCGCTTACCTGTGACCGCCTGCACTGCATGGTTGAGCAGCGCGGCAGTTGCCGCCGACTGCCCGGCAACCTCCACGATAATATCATTCGCCTGCAACCCGGCCCGCTGGGCAGGCGAGCCCGGAACCACCTCGGCAATCACCGCACCCTTAAGCTGCGCGCCGCCGCCGTTGCCCGGGGTCCCCACCGATGCGAACGTCTCAATCTCCATACCGCGCCAATTAAACTCGGTCGGCACTTTGGGGGCGACGCCGCCCGCAGCGCCAGTCGCGCCCGGCGCCGCCACCGGCAGCACCGAAACGATAAGTTGCAATTCCCGGCGCCCCTTATCCCCGGTCACCGCCAACCGCAGCCGATCTCCCGGTTTCGCAGCCTCGATCACCGAGACCAAATCGCGGGGCGCGCGCAACCGGCGGCCATCCACCTTCTCGATGACCATCCCCGCCTCAAGCCCCGCAACCGCCGCTGGCGACCCCGGAACCACCTGGGCGACAAACACCCCCTTACCCTCAGTCTGCCCGGTTTGCGCGGCCAAAGCGGCGGTAACCGGCAAGGTGCTCGCGCCCAAAATCAAAATCCCCCCCGGAGGCGCGCCGCCCGGAACCGCCGCCGCGACATTCAGCGCAAATGTCGCCGGGGGCCGCGCGAACTGAAGCCCGCCGCCCGCCCCGGTTTGCGCCACCGGAGCCGCCGTCGCCGCCCCGCCGGCCGGAATAAACTTGTGGCACATCGCGCAATCCATCGTCTCCCGGCCATCGCGGTGGGGAGGCGGCGTGCCGGCCACAATCGGCGGTGGCGCCATGCCCGGCACCGCCGCAGTCACGCCGCGCGCCATGGTTGCAGCCGGACGCGGAGCCTGCCCGGTGCGCGGCAACATTTGGTGGCAGATCCCGCAATCCATCGCCTCTCGGCCATCACGGTGCGGCGCTGGCGCACCAATCGTGATCGGCGGTCCGGCCATCATTGCCCCGCCCGGCGCCGCCGCAGTCAAACCACGCGCCACGGTTGCAGCCGGACGTGGAGCCTGCCCGGCGCGCGGCAACATTTGGTGGCAGATCCCGCAATCCATCGCCTCCCGGCCATCGCGATGAGGCGCCGCCGCCCCAATCACGATCGGCGGTCCGGCCATCGCGGCCCCGCC
>CAIZDL010000042.1 GCA_903931735.1 uncultured Rhodospirillales bacterium | reverse complement strand
CTACCCGTTCAATGCCTTCAGATCATTGCTGGGGATCGCGGGCGGGGCTGAGGCGCCGACCTACGCTGAACTCTACTCCGGCGATTGGGCGCACCCAACATGTAGTGGGTGTCTGCGTTAACCGGATAGGCAAGGAATAAACCATACAATAACAATAATTGACCTGCTACTTAGTGCAAATCTCCCGGGCGCGTCCCCCAGGCTTAAATGTTTGCGCCCCATCACCCAAAATACTATTGCAACTCTGAGTACCTGCTCTTATCGAAAGTCCCGAAAACCGCGTTTATGTAACCGATTTCTCGGCCATCGAATGCCACTTCCAGAAGCATTTGTGTAGCTTCATAATAGTCGCCGGTCAAGGGATTGTGGGAAAGCTGCCTTCGTAGACGCCGGGTGTTGCAGTTTGAATACGGTGGGTATTTCCGTGGTTTTGACGCGGCAACCACGCTCGGACGGTATCTTAACGATTATCCCCTAACAAAATCTTGCCGACCTCTGCAAGGCCGTGCGAGAGTCCGGTGGATGATACTGTGGCGGACGACCGCAAAGGCTGGCATTGCAGAGCATGGTTAACGGTATCCAGAATAGGTCAAGCAAGCGCCCCTCGGTGGGGCAGATCAGTTGGGTCCTTGCGACTGCTGTTGCCGTGGTGGTCGGGTTTGGACTGTTGATTTGGCTTGGCCGCTCGGGGCTTGATACTGTGGTGGCCGAAACTCATGAGATCGTCGGGCGGAACCTGGATAGCGCGGTTCGCATCTCTGAGGTGGGGAGCCGGTTGCAGAAAATCAGCGCGACACTGAACGGGTTGATGACGCTCCGCGCTGCGGGTAAAGAAGATGTTGATATTACCAAAGAACTTCTTGGTGTTGGTCGCGATGTTGCCGACCTGCGGGCCTACCTTACCCACTATCGCGATCATCTGGCCACGCCCCCACAAGTGCCTGGGATTAACGAAGCTTTGGAGACCTTGGAGAATTATGAAGGGGCGGTGAGGTGGGTCGGCTCGATGCTTGAGATTGACTTTGCGGCAGCCGTCGCATTTTTACGGCCATTTAATGCTTTGTTTGACCGCGCCTCGGAGCGCTTTGAGGAAATTACCACCACGGCTGTTAATGATGCGCGTATTCGTGCCGAAAAGGCTGCGGATTCAGCGAATAAAACGGTGTTGGAGTTTATTTTTGTCACAATTCTGGTGTCCGTGGCGATTTCGGTCGGGGCCTGGCTTGCCGGGCGCTATCAACAAAAATTGCGGATGACCGCCGATGTGCTGGAGCGATTGGTCGAAAAGCGTACGCATGAACTGGCGCAGCGCACGGCTGACCTTGAGGAGTCCCTGGCAAATTTGCGCGATGCCCAAGCGTCGCTGTTGATGCAAGAAAAAATGGCCTCGCTGGGCGGCCTAGTGGCCGGTGTGGCGCATGAGATCAATACTCCGATCGGCATCGCGCTTACGTGCGTCAGTTTTTTGGGCGATCTTACTGGAAAAGTGCAGGCTGAATACTTGGAGGGTACGCTTCGAAAGTCCCAGTTCCGGGAATTTCTGGAGAACTGCGATGCCTCGGCCAAACTGTTGCAATCCAATATCGAGCGGGCCGCGAGCTTGGTGCAGACCTTTAAAATGGTCTCCGCCGACCGCACCAGCGAGGCCCGCCGCGACTTTAATTTGCACGAATATCTGGATAGCGTATTGACTAGCCTCGGCCCAAGTTATCGGACCGTTGGTCACAAGGTCAACTTGGTCTGTCCTGATGATATTATTATCGATGGTTATCCCGGCGCCTTCGCACAGATTCTTAGTAACTTTGTGATGAACTCAATCATTCATGCTTTTGAAGATGGACAAGTAGGAACACTGTCGGTTGAAGTAACCGATGCCGGCGGGGGCGTCGTCCAGATGATTTATGAAGATAATGGCCGAGGGGTATTGCCCGAGCATCGCGCCCTTATTTTTGACCCGTTCTTTACCACGCGGCGGGGTAGTGGATGCACTGGCCTTGGCTTGCACATTGTTTTCAATTTGGTACATGCTCGGTTGGGTGGAGATATTCAATTGTGCGAGGCGCCCACCGGCTGGGCTCGCTTTATGGTGCGCATTCCCCTAACCGCCCCTAATTAGTGGCCGGGCCGATCTTTACTTCGGATGCTTTGGCCAGGGAGGTCGGAAAAAGTGCGGCGGCCCCGATTTGTCGCCGGGGCCGCCTGCAAGTTAAATTCGTGCCGATGGACGACCCGAACCACGCTGAGATATTAGTCGGACCTCAGTCGCGGTTGAAATCAGGCTCAGCACGATCGGTAGCACTCCCTGAGGAGGTTCCCGGTCTGGACTTATCCGATAAGTCTTCCCACATGGGGGGCATTCCGGTTGGGACTATTACGCATCGTTTTGAAATTGGCCGGGGAGACCTGCTCCCCGGCCATACGCGATCGATCAATCCTTGGAGACCTTGACGGATAGGGCCGCCTGGGCCGCCGCGAGCCGGGCAATCGGCACCCGATAGGGCGAGCACGAAACGTAATCGAGACCAGCCTTTTCGCAGAAAAACACCGAGGCGGGGTCGCCGCCATGCTCGCCGCAGATGCCAATCTTGAGCCCTTGACGGGTTTTGCGCCCCCGCTCGACCGCGAAGCGGATCAACTCGCCCACGCCGTCCTGGTCGAGGCTGGCGAAGGGGTCGTGCTCGAATATCCCGAGCCGCCGGTAATCGGGCATGAAGCCGCCAGCATCGTCGCGACTGATTCCAAGCGTCGTTTGCGTCAGATCGTTGGTGCCAAAGCTGAAAAATTCGGCGGCGTGCGCAATGTCTCCTGCCTGCAAGGCTGCGCGTGGCAACTCGATCATTGTGCCGACCATATACGTCAGCGTAATCCCGCTTGCCTGCATCACTTCGGCCGCCGTCTTGTCGATCAGGTCCTTTAGGATATCCAGTTCTTTGCGCGTGCAGACCAAAGGCACCATGACTTCGGGGATAACCGGAACGCCCACGCTTCGGGTTACTTCGACGGCGGCCTGGAAGATCGCCCGGGCCTGCATCTCGTAAATTTCGGGGTATGAAACGCCAAGGCGGCAGCCGCGATGGCCGAGCATTGGGTTTGATTCGTGGAGTTGCTGCGCCCGTTGCCGCACCTTGAGCGGCTCGGACCCGGCAGCCCGCGCCACCTCATCCATCTCCGCCTCGGTGTGGGGCAAGAACTCGTGGAGCGGTGGATCAAGTAACCGAATGGTAACCGGCAACCCCGCCATGATCTGGAAGAGTTCCACAAAGTCTTTTTGCTGCATCGGCAGAATTTTCGCCAATGCCGCCCGGCGCCCAGTCTCGTTTTCCGCCAGGATCATTTCGCGGACCGCGACGATGCGCTCGGCATCAAAGAACATGTGTTCGGTCCGGCACAGCCCGATGCCTTCGGCGCCAAAGCCGCGCGCGGTGCGGGCATCGAGCGGGGTTTCGGCATTGGCCCGAACCTTGAGCCGGCGGATCCCGTCCGCCCACTCCATCAACTGGCCGAAATCGCCGGAAAGCACCGGCTCAATGGTCGGCACCGAGCCGAGCATAATCTCGCCGGTTGAGCCGTCGATGGTGATGATATCGCCGGCCTGAATGCGGTGCGGACCCACTGAAATTTGTTGGCTTTTATAATCCACCCGCAATTCACCGGCACCCGCAACGCAAGGCCGACCCATGCCGCGCGCCACAACGGCTGCGTGGCTCGTCATGCCGCCGCGCGTTGTAAGAATGCCCTTGGCTACCGCCATACCATGAATATCTTCTGGGCTGGTTTCAACCCGAACCAGAATAACGGTCTCGCCCAACCCAGCCGAGTTCACGGCATCGTCGGCGGAGAACACCACCTTGCCTGAGGCCGCGCCGGGGGAAGCCGGCAGGCCGCGCGAAACCACCCTGCGCGGCGCTTTCGGGTCGAGTGTCGGGTGCAGCAATTGGTCAAGAGAGCCGGGCTCGATCCGCAGCACCGCCTCGGGCTTAGTAATCAAATCTTCGGCCACCATATCCACAGCGATTTTAAGGGCCGCTGCGGCGGTGCGTTTGCCATTTCTGGTCTGGAGCATGTAAAGCTTGGACTGCTGGACAGTAAACTCAATGTCCTGCATGTCGCGATAGTGGCGTTCCAGCGTCAACCGCACGTCATTGAGCTGGCGGAACAGGTCGGGCATGACCTCTTCCATTGCCGGCAAGTCGGAATGATTGGCCTTTTTGCCGGCAATGGTAAGGTGCTGCGGCGTGCGGATGCCGGCCACCACGTCTTCGCCTTGGGCGTTGACCAGATATTCGCCGTAAAAACTGTTCTCGCCGGTTGAAGGGTTGCGGGTGAAGGCAACACCGGTTGCACAATCCTCGCCCATATTACCAAAAACCATTGCCTGAACATTGACGGCCGTGCCCCAGTCGGCGGGTAGGTCGTGCAAACGCCGGTAAGTAATAGCGCGCGGGTTCATCCACGAGCCAAACACTGCACCAATGGCACCCCAAAGCTGTTCTTCCACATTTTGGGGAAAGGGGTGCCCAAGCTGGGCTTGTACCATCTCTAGATAGGCGTCGATCACGGCTTTCCAGTCATCGGCCTCCATATCGGTGTCGAGATTGCGGCGATTGGCGTGTTTGTATTCTTCCAGAATTTCTTCAAACAAATGATGATCAACGCCGAGCACGACGTTGCCATACATTTGGATGAACCGGCGGTAACTGTCATAGGCAAAGCGGCGATCGCCGCTGCGTTTGATCAGGCCGGCGACCGTGGCATTGGTGAGGCCAAGGTTGAGCACCGTATCCATCATGCCGGGCATCGAGGCCCGTGAGCCGGACCGCACCGAAACCAACAGCGGGTTGACGGCATCGCCAAATTTGGCGCCGACACTCGCTTCGACGATGGCAATGGCGGCGTTGGTTTCGGCGATAAGCTCCGGTGGGTAGGTCCTGCCATGAGCGTAATAATAAGTGCAGACTTCGGTGGTGATGGTAAAGCCGGGGGGCACCGGCAGGCCAAGGCTGCTCATCTCTGCGAGATTAGCGCCCTTGCCGCCAAGAAGGTTTTTCATTGCGGCGTTGCCCTCGGCCTTGCCGTCTCCGAAACTGTAGACCCACTTGGTGTTACTCATCGTTTCCGTCACCCCTGTTTGATTAAAGCGCCGGTCCCGTGGCCGGCGCTTGACCTGGCGAGCCTAAGTCGCGGGCTCACCCTTCGATGCGAGAGAAATCAGCTAGTTGGTTCATGGTGGTCCGTATTCGGGTCAAGAGCCTGAGCCGGTTCTCCCGTAGCGCCTTGTTATCGGCGTTTACTGTGACTTTTTCAAAAAATGCGTCGACCACCGCCCGGAGCAGCGCCAACTCCGACATGGCGCCAGCGAAATCCTCTGCCGCGAGCCGCCGGCCGAGGGCGGCGCGGGCCGCCTCCAGCGCTGTGCCAAGCAGCACCTCCTCCTCGACGCCAAACAGCGCCGGATCGGGCTCGCCGTCGTAGCTGCGGCCGTCCTTCTTTTCTTCAATGCGCGCGATGTTTGCGGCGCGCCGATAGGCGGTGACGAGGTTGGCGCCGTCATCGCTGGCCAAAAACTTTCCAAGCGCATCGACCCGAGCCAGCAACCGCACCAAGTCATCCTCGGTGCCCAGGGCGAAAACCGCGTCAATTAAATCGTGGCGCACGCCCCGGTCGCGAAGCACGACCTTAAGCCGGTCGGCAAAGAACTCCAACAATTGCCGGGCAACGGTATCGATGTTGGCCAAGCCCGGCACCTGAAACAAGCCGTGGGCGCAGCGGAACAGGTCGAGCAAATGGAGCCGAAGGCCGTTTTCCAACACCAGCCGAATGATGCCGAGCGCGGCACGTCGCAACGCATAGGGGTCTTTGGAGCCGGTCGGCTTTTGGTCGATCGCGAAGAAGCCGACGATGCTGTCGAGCTTGTCGGCCATGGCCACCGCGACGCTGACCGGTGCGGTCGGGCACGAATCGGTTGGGCCAAGCGGCTTATAGTGCGCGGCGATTGCATCCGCGACCACGCCCGGCTCGTCGTCATGAAGGGCGTAATAGCGGCCCATGACGCCCTGAAGTTCGGGGAACTCGCCAACCATGCCGGTGGTGAGATCGGCCTTGGCCAACTGCGCCGCGCGGCGGGCCGCTGCCGGCTCGGCCCCACCAATGTTGCCGGCCAACACCGCCGCCAACGCTTGCACCCGCTCGGCCTTTTCAAACACCGTCCCGAGCTTGGCGTGGAAGGTGATGGATTTCAGCGCGTTCAGCCGGCTGTCCAGCCGGACCTTGCGGTCCTGGTCCCAGAAAAAGCGCGCGTCGGAAAGCCGGGCGCGCAGCACCCGCTCGTTGCCCGCGACCACCGCCGCGCCGCCATCCTCGGTCATCATGTTTGCGACCACCACGAACCGGGGGCCGAGTTTACCTTCGGGGGTGCGGGTGGCAAAGTATTTTTGGTGGGTGCGCATGGAGGTGATCAACACCTCGGCCGGCACGTCCATGAATTGCGGGTCGATCGTGCCCAGTAAGACCACCGGCCATTCGACCAGCCCGGCGACTTCATCGAGCAATTCATCGTCGGGTTCCAGTATCAGCCCCTCGGAGGCGGCAAAACTGGTTGCCTCGGCCCGAATATTGGCTTTGCGCTCCTCCCGGTCGAGCAGCACGTATGCCTTGCACAAGGCTTCCCGGTAGGCACTGTAACAGTCCACCGTCACCCAGTCGGGCGCCAAAAAGCGGTGGCCCCGGGTGCGGTTGCCGAAAGCCATTCGGGTGGCCGAAATTTCGCCGGCCATGCAGACGTTGTGGTCCGGCCGGGGCGCGCCCTCGCGGGTGGCCACGGTCAAGCCGCCCTCCAGCACCTTGTGGTCGAAAATGGCGATAATGGCGTGCAACGGTCGCACCCACCGAAAGGTGGTGTCGGCCCAGCGCATGGATTTGGGCCAAGGCAGCTCGCGAATGGCCGACTCGATCAGCCCCGGCAGCATCTCGGCGGTGGCGCGCCCGGGCTTTTTGATCACCGCGAACCAGAACACCCCTTTGCCGGTGTCGCGCTGCTCGCACTGGTCGAGCCCGGAAAGCCCGGCGCCCTTGAGGAAGCCTTGCACGGCGGCCTCGGGCGAGCCAACGCGCGGCCCGCGCCGCTCCTCTTGCACATCCGGTTGGGTCTGGGGCAGGTCATCGACCACCAGGGCCAGACGGCGCGGTGTTGACAGACCCTCGGCCCGGCCAAACGTCAGCCCGCCAGCGCTTAGCTTCTCGGTCACGAGACGCTTCAGGTCTTCGGCCGCCCGAACCTGCATCCGGGCTGGGATATCTTCAGAAAAGAGTTCGACGAAAAGCTCGGGCATTCTAATGTCCTGCTAACCTGACCCGTTACTTGCCACGCCTCGCGCGCAGCCGGTTCATTTCTTCCATACGACTGAGGTTTTCCATGGAGCGATTGATCGCCTCGAGCGCCATCTCGGCGGATCGCTTCATAACCATAAGTGCTTCCAGCCGGTCCGCGTGTTCTTGAAGCTGGCCGGTGTCGTTTTGCTTATAATATTCCTCCGCAGCCGACGAGGTGGCCACGATCAGTTCCCACGACAAATCATCCAAAAAAGCGGAAAGCTCGGCGCGTCGCTCGATGTACCAGTCGGCGAGTCGCTTGCGTTCATCTTCCAGGGGCGGACGGTCTGTGGTTGCGGGGGTCAGGTGCGGGTTCCTCCCCGGTCCAGCCAGCCTTCGCAGCACGCTTTTGCCATACCGCGAACCCGGCCAATATAGGCCGCACGCTCGACCACGCTAATCACGCCCCGGGCATCGAGAAGATTGAACAGATGACTAGCCTTGATGCACTGGTCGTAGGCCGGCAAGGTCAACTTGCAGTCCAGCAATTGCCGGCATTCCCCTTCGGCGTCTTTGAAGTGCTGAAGCAGAATGTCGGTGTTGGCGTGCTCGAAGTTGAACGCCGAATATTCCTTCTCGGCGCGCAAAAACACATCGCCATAGGAGACGCCCTGGCCGTTGAAGTCGAGATTGTAGACGTTCTCGACGCCTTGCACATACATCGCCAGCCGTTCCAGCCCATAGGTCAGCTCAACTGCCACCGGATCGCATTCGATGCCGCCGACCTGTTGAAAATAGGTGAACTGGGTGACCTCCATGCCGTCGCACCAGACTTCCCAGCCCAGCCCCCAGGCGCCGAGCGTCGGGCTTTCCCAATCATCCTCGACAAAGCGGATGTCGTGACGGGCGGGGTCGATCCCGAGCATCCGCAGGCTGTCGAGATACAGCTCTTGGGCATTGGGCGGCGACGGCTTCAAGATCACCTGGAATTGGTAATAATGCTGAAGGCGGTTCGGGTTTTCGCCGTAGCGGCCATCTTTCGGCCGCCGCGAGGGTTGGACATAGGCTGCCTTCCACGGCTCCGGCCCGAGCGCGCGCAGCGTCGTCGCCGGATGAAAGGTGCCAGCGCCAACCTCCATATCGTAGGGCTGAAGAATGACACAGCCCTGCTCGGCCCAGAAATTCTGAAGCTTGAGAATCAGTGCCTGAAAGCTCAGAGCTTGCGAGCGTTTATTCGTCCCAGTCGGCGCCATGGCCGTTTCCATGACAGTTTTTCCGTGTGGCCGGACGATACAAGCCCGCTCCCGCGGAATCAAGCGCCACTGTACCGGGCCGATCACGTCGGGGGGCGTCGGCTCCGCCCGGGATGCGACAATTAGTCAGTGCCGAGAAGGCATAGCGCGGCAATATCCTATCTTTTCGGGTGGGGTCGGCTCTGGTTTTTTGCCGCGAACGCGGGCATAAATGTGCAAGATAAAAAAGCAGATTGAGCGCGCGTTGCAAGCAACGTGACAGCACTAGAGGAAGTAATCAATGGATATTCATGCGCCGCTGACCACCGGAAAGAGTTCTGTCCCGGGGGCGCCCGGCTGTGCCAAGCCCCCCGGGGGTGTCAAGCCTGTTGGCGGCGCGGGGTCGGCGAACCAAGCATCGCATGAGGTGGTCGCCCTTGACTATGAGCCAAGCCTGTGGCGCCTCGACGACAAGGCGCGGGCGGCGTTGGTCGCGGTCTGGCCCAAGGTGGCGCCGGAGCTGGATCAGATCATTGACGAGTTTCATGGTTTCATGAAGCGTTTCCCGGAAAACGCGCCTCATCTCACAGATCAGGGCCGGGTTGACTGTCTTAAGCTGCTCCAAAAGGAGCATTTGCAGGTCTTCTTCAATGGAGCCTTCGATTCGGATTTTCTTGAACGGGTCCATGCTATCGGCCGTGCTCATGCGCGGGTGGCGTTGTCCCCCCGGTTTGTGATTGCGGGCTACGCCTTCCTGATGGAGCGGATTGTTCGTTTGGTGCTTCAAAGCAGCCGTTGGCAACCGGCCGAGGCGGCGGCTCAGGTGGGGGCGGTGATTCGCGGCTTGATGCTGGAGATTTATGTCAGCACCGAGGTGTATGCCCAGACCACCAATAGCGAACAAATGCTCAACGCCATGCAAGGGTTGGCCGAGAGCTTCGAGCAGGAGTTGGATCAGGCGGTTGAGTTTGTCCGCCGTAGCGCCACCGCAATGGAGGGGGCGGCCGATATTGTGCTGGCGGCGACGAAGCGGGTTTCCGGCGACAGCGATGGCGCCACCGCAGCGTCCAACGAGGCCAACAGCAACGCCCAAACCATTGCCGCCGCCGCCGAAGAAATGTCGTCGTCCATCGCCGAGATTTCCCGGCAGGTGGAGCATTCGAGTCTGGCGGCGACCGAGGCCGCCACCCAGTCTCAGGGGGCTAGAGCCCTGGCCGAAAATTTGGCGTTGGTTTCCGAGCGCATTGGCTCCATCGTTAAGCTGATCGAGCGGATTTCCAAGGAAACCCGGCTGCTCGCCCTAAACGCCAATATCGAGGCGGCGCGGGCGGGGGCTGCCGGCAGGGGCTTTGCCGTGGTGGCCAACGAGGTGAAAAACCTCGCCGACCAGACCAATCGCGCCACCGGCGAAATTCGTAGTGAAATCGAGGCGATGCAGGCGGTGATCAAGAGCACGGTTACCGCCATCGGCGACGTTGCCGCCAAGGTGGAAATCGCGACCGGCAACATCTCGGGCATTGCGGGCGCGGTGACCGAGCAAGAGGCGGTGACCCGGGAGATTGCTCAAAGCGCGAGCATGACTGCGGTGAGCATTGCCGCCGTTCATGAGCGGATCACCAGCGTTGCCGCCGATGCCGGCTCCAGCAGCCGGGAAACCGTGAAGCTTCGGCAGGAAACCGCGGGCATGGTCGATCAGGTGATCGGCATTAAGCGCCGGGTGATCGCCACGTTGCGCAATTCCCGGTTTGCCGACCGGCGCAGCGAGGGGCGGCAGGCGGTTGATCTGGCCGTTACCTGTACCCTTGCCGGCAAGGCGTGGCCCTGCCGCACCGACAATATCTCGATGGGCGGCGTACAGTTGCGCGCGCCCGATATGCTGGCGACCCAGCCGTCCGAGCGGTCCTTGGCCGTTGTCGATATCGCCGATATCGGCAAATTCCAGGTGATGATCGTCAGCATGGAACAGGGGGTGGCGCACGCCCAGTTCCAGAATATCGATGTCAACACCGAGCGCCGGCTGGGCGAGGTGGTGGACAAGGCGCGAAGGGACGATGCCGAAATGGTCGCGGTGGCCAAGGCGACGGCGGCCGAAATCGGGCGGCTGTTTGAAGAAGCGATCGACAATAAAACGATCACTTGGGAAGACTTGTGGGATGTCGATTACCGGATGGTGAAGGATAGTGATCCCGTCCAATATTCCACTAAATTCCTGCCATTTTGTGACCGTATTTTGCCGGCCTTACAAGAACCTCTTTTGCTAAAATATCATAATTTGGCGTTCACTGCCGCCGTCGATCGTAACGGGTATTTGCCAACTCACAATACCAAGTATTCACAGCCGCAAAGGCCGGGGGAAAAGGTGTGGAACGCGGCCAATTGCCGTAATCGCCGGATCTTTGACGACCGCACCGGTCTCAGCGCCGCGCGGAACCGGCTGCCGGTGCTGGTTCAGACCTATCGGCGCGACATGGGCGATGGCCGGTCCATGAGCATGAAAGACGTTTCGGCGCCGATCCTGGTTCATGGCCAGCATTGGGGCGGCTATCGCATGGGGTGCCGGTTCTAGAGCGGGCTGACCGGTGGCGAGGGCGGCCTGGGACGCGACCGTTATTTGACGGTCGCGGATAGCTTACGGCTTTTCCATTGCCAGGGCATTTCGACCCTGCCGCCCCACATGCCCAGGCGATGGCTTTCGGCAAAGGCTTCCGAGTTGGCATAAGCCGGGGAGAGGCGGCGGTAAGCAAAGGCCCAGCCGCGCGCAACCATCGCCGCCGAAAGGTCGGTCGTGCCGACTCGGCAGATGCCGATCTTTTGGCCGGTGCGGTCGGTGGCGACGATTTCGCAACTGACTTCGGTGTTGCCAACCAGAGCTTGGAGCACATCGGTGGATTTGCGATAACAATCATAGGTCGCGCCGTAGCGGGTCTCGCAGGTTTCGCCGGCAAACGGTGCGGCAATGCCGTTGAGGCGGACCGAGGCGCCGCCCACTGTGAGCAAATCTCCCGACATGGCGGTGCCATACCCCTTTATGATCTGGTTCGGCCGGGCGGGCGGCGGTGCGGGCTGCTTTTTCTGGGCCAGGGCCGAAAGCGGCACCGTCATCACCAGCAGGGCAGCCAGGGCGAGGGCCTTCAACCCCGGGAGGGCGTGGGAACGGGCGGGCAAGCGGGAGCCTCCGAAAAACCTTCAGCGCCGGACCCTTGGGCGGATGCGCCCTTGGTCGCTGGTGCCAAGGGAGTTAGGCTCGGCGATATCGGAGCCAAGGTCAAGACCAAGGGCGGGGTTGGGCTCTTGGCGTTGACACTGGGCCGGAGATCGGGCCACCCTTTGGCGGGCACTTGAGGGAAAACGCACCATGACACGAGAAAAACGACTCTGGCTGGGGTTGGGGCTGGTTGGGCTGGCGCTGGTGATGTTTCCCGGCATCGACCTTGCGGTTTCGCGGGCGTTTTTTCGGCCCGAGGTGAGCGATCCGGCGTTCCGCTTTGCGTTCAGCGATGTGCCGCTGGCCCGCGCGATCCATGATTTTGCGGTCTATGGGCCCATGGGTCTTGGGGTGTTGCTGGTGTTGGCGTTTTTCTATTGCGCAGTCCGGACCGGCACTTTGTGGGGCGTGGCAGCGCGGCAATGGTTGTTTTTGGTGCTGGCGTTGTTGATCGGGCCGGCGCTGATTGCCAACCTGGTGTTTAAAGATAATTGGCATCGCGCCCGGCCGTTTCAGATTGAGGAGTTTGGGGGCACATCGCGCTTTACGCCGCCGTTGGTGATGACCACCGCCAATCAGTGCGATCACAATTGCGCGTTCGTGTGCGGGGATGCTTCGGCCGGCTTTGCCCTCACCGCCTTTGCTTATGTTGCGCGGCGGCGGCAGCGGGCGGTGTTTTGGGCCGGCATTGGGGCGGGGTTGCTCGCGGGTTTGGTGCGGATTGGTCAGGGCGCCCATTTTTTCAGCGATGTGTTATACGCTGGTGCCCTGATTCTGGCCGTTACGGCCGCCTTGCACGCCGCTTTTTGGGGTTGGGACGCGACCAAGGCGTGGTGGCGCGCGCATGTTTTGGGATAGGAAAGCGCCAGGGCTTGTGGCTTGCTTGCCGCCCGGCGATGCGTGATACTTCGTCGTGTGGCTATACTGGGTGCCGGGACCTCATGAAGTTCTTTCGGGCGAAAACTGAGCCGGCCCCCCCCGTTCTGCCCCACCCCTGCTTTGGCCCAGGGGTGGAAGGAGCGAATCAAGGGGGTGGTCCAAGGCTCGTCGTTTCGATTTGAGCCGTTGGCCCCGGCCATTGATCGCCTTGAGCATCCGGTGGTGTTGGCCGAGTTGCCGGCCGCGCCCTTTCCCGAGCAGACGTTTCGCAGCCGGGTGCGGCGCTATATGGCCGGCAAGCGCGCCGACCGCCACAGTCACGAACAGCGGTTGCATTGGCGGTTTTATGACACCGTTGATCAAGTGCTGACGCTGGTTAGCCCCCAGCCGTATCAGCCGGTTAGCGCGCTTGGCTTTGAGCTTAGAGGGTCAAAGAAAAACGCCACGCCATCGCCGGGGATTTTTCACCCCTATCAGCTTAAAGCTGCGTTCGAGCTTCTGGCCGAATTGCCGGAAACGTTCGCGGCCGAGCGGCATTATCTCGATGATCTGCTCTCCTCGATCCTTATTGCCTATCGGACCCAAATTTCCCAGCGCACGATTGGCTCGATGAGCTTTTTTCGGGAGGCCCAGGACTATTTCATTTCGGGGTATCGGCTCGAAAAGACGATATTAAAAAGCATTGACGGAGAAGCGCAAATCGCCGCCTGCCAACAGATTTATGATACCTACCATCATGGTATCAATTACTATGTTTATGCGCTGGTGACGCGGGAGTCGATCGAAATACCCAACAGTGTGTTTATGATGTTTTGTAACGCATTGTATTTCAAAGCGCGGATCGAGTGGAATGGCGCCCTGCGCAGTCAGGCAAACTCAAAGAAATTACCGACCCGCAATTGGATCTTGTTTTTTGTATTGCGCGATCGCACGGTATTGAAACAGCATCAAAACAATACCGACTACGCAAAGCAACTCCGCGAGTTGTTGCGCGCATTTCCAGAAGGGGTGGTCCCCAAGGCGGCGCCACACCACAAGCCAACCGCCCGCTCGGCAAAGCTTGACCGGCCGGCGGCCGTGCCCGCCAAGGCCAAGATCGCGGCTCAGCCCTGACCGCTCGCCCCGCTGGGCTCAGTGCGTGGTGTTGGCGCCACACCGGCGGCTCCGTGCGAAACTTTATGTTTGACTTCAGCAATAGGCTGTAACATATTGGATTCAGGGGATGGTTTGTGATCCCAGTCGGGTTGGTTCCAGCGCAACCAGATCAACAGAAGTCATTGACAGAACGTCACTGACGGTCGCGTACGGGTGACGGTCATGCAGACATCATGCGGGGTTCTTCCTTTCCAGACCACCGAGGCGCGGTCCTCTGGTCGTTCCACCGCCAGGAGCGTCCATCCGGGCCATGCCCTCAACTTCGAGCCCGCACCGCCCAAGCTGGACGTGTTGCAGCGGCCGGTGGCTTTGGCGCCGGAGCGGCTGCCGGCGTATCGGGTGCCGCGCGACGGTATTATTTTGAAGCTGTCGTCGCTGTTGGGCTCGCTTGGCTGGTCTCAGCGGGGCGAGCAGAGCGAACTCATCCAGGCGCAAAGCGCCACCGCGATCGTAATGGGTTGCCTTTCGCCGCGCATTGCCCGCGAGCTGGAAGAGAGTGGGTGGCTGGCGCTGCGCGAAACCCAGGCCGGGCGGCGCTGTGTTGGCCCGATCACCCATCCTTATGGCTTGATGGCGGCGTTTCGGACGCTGGTTCGGCTCAATTCCGAAAAAGTGGCAAAGGAGCGCCGCTTTCTTGAGTTGGTGCTGGCGCTGGTGCTGCGCCAATATACCCAGCAGATTGACGGGCAGGCGCTGATTAAGTTCAGCTTTCACACCGAGGCACGGGAACAGTTTTTACGCAGCGTGCGGCTAGAGCGCAGTATCACCAAAATCGCCAACCCCGAAGACCGGCAGGGGCTTTTGCAACAGCTCCATGATTGTTATTATAACGCCAAAAACTATTACATGTTTTCGGTGATTTCGCGGGAAAAGGCGCTGGCCGACGGCAAGCTATTCATGATGTATTGCCACGCCGCACATTCACTTGCGCGCCTGAGTTGGGATGGCTCGTTGTTGGAACACGCCCACGTCCGCCGTTTGCCCAACCGCACCGAGGTGATGTTTATGTACCGCCGCGACCGGGGCGCTCAGGAGCGGTGCGCCAAGGATGCGGATTTTCAGGGGCAAGTCAAAGCCCTGATCGCCAGCTTTCCCGAATAAGGGGAAATCGTTAAGCCACTCGGTCAAAAGTATGATTTGACGAAGCCGTTTTGGCGCCACATAGTCGGTTGCTCCCGGCCGTGCTGGTTTATCCGATCGCGCCGGGCCATTTTAGGCCCTGATATCGGGGCCGGCGACGGGGCGGTTATTGAATGGCGGATGAGGCGGGGCCTGCGACGGCCAGCACCAGCGGAGAGGTTTTTCTGTGCGTGTCGCCAGCCGATTACGACGGCCCGGCCAGTCGCGCCATGATCGCTGTTGCGTTGCGCGCTTATCTTGAAACTGTGGCGGTTACCCCGTCTGAGCTGCTTTACGGCAGCATTCAACTGAAAGAATTGCTCGATCAGCGGGTAGTGCTCGACGAGGTGATTTGGAATATCGCCAATTTTCAAGGCCAGCTTCGGGGACAAGAGCCAAGGGCGCGGCGCCAAGCGCTTCAGACGGCGGTAAAATCGGTCAACCGGCGGGCCCGGGCGACCGATGCCGTGCTGGCTGCGGTTCCAAAGGCGCGGAGTGCGGTTGCGGCTTATCTTGCGGGGACGCTGGAGGGCGGTGCGGAGCTGAAGCCGGCGCTGGTGCGCGCGGCGGTGGCGCGCGACCTTGCCGGGCTTTCGGGCTGGGCGGCCAAGTTCGAGCACTTGCTGGGGCTGGTTTGGCAACAAGGCGACCCGGTGTTGCTCTTGGCGGTGGATGAGGTGCTGGGCGATTTTTTGGCCTTTCCCGCCGCCACGCGCGAGCTTTTGCCGCCGCGTGCGCTTCCGGGGGCGGTTTTGATCCGCTTGGTGGATTTGGTCCAGGGGCGGAATACGGCCGATCAGGGCGGGACGGATCGGTTGGCGGTGCTGACGCCGCTGTTTCGTCAAAACCGGCTGGAGGTGGCGCGGGCGGCGGTGGTGGAGCGCATCACCCGGCATCTTAAGGGCAGCGAGCCGCTCTGTCCGGGCCAGCCGGCGTTGGAGGCGGAGACGCACCGTCGCCTCGCCGCTGGGTTGCTCTCGCCCGAGGGGGTGATTGGCGGGTGCGCGGTGGCCGAGGCGTTGACCCGGCGCTCTATCCGGGATGTTGGCCGGGATGTTGGCCGGGACGCCGGCGAGACCGTGGGCCGGGGCCTGCGCAAGGCCATCATCGCCATTACCGAGCAATTGGCCGATTTGCCCGCGCGTCTTCATTATCTGGCCGCCATGTGCGGCCCCGATGTGTCTCCGGCGCAGGGCGAAGAGGTCGCCGGTTGCTTGGAGGCGAGCCTTCCCGGAGGTGCCGGGTTGGAGGCGCTGGTGCTTGGCACGGCCAAACCAGCCGCGACCAAGGCCGCTCTTAGAGGGTGCGCTGCGGCGCTTGAAGCCGGCGGGCTGCCGGCTCCGGTTCGTCGTCGGCTGGCCTATCGGGTTGAGCATCTGGCCGACGAGTATGCGTGCTCGGGCCACTTAATTCCCCGCCTGCAAGCCCTGGAGCCCAGTATCGGGCGCCGGGCCTGGCGGGTGGCAGAGCTGGTTTCATCGGGCCTGATTTCGGATGCCGGCGCGCTGACGGTTGTGCGTCAGCATTTGTTCGATCTGCTCCGTCAACCAGGCTT
The DNA here is from genome assembly GCA_903931735.1 of uncultured Rhodospirillales bacterium. Classification (GTDB taxonomy): domain Bacteria; phylum Pseudomonadota; class Alphaproteobacteria; order Azospirillales; family Azospirillaceae; genus BOG-933. The sequence goes on along the minus strand of CAIZDL010000042.1, from coordinate 4,292 downwards.
TAATGACGAGCTGGTGGCGCTCAAGAGCGGCCCCGATGGCGTCAGCGTTGATCTGCAACGGTTTCGGGCGGTGATTGACCAATTGCACCGAACGCCCGAGGGCTCGGCTGCGACCATCGCGCCGGCCCCCTCTGCGCCGGCCCGGATGCAAACACCGGCGGTGCAGCCTGAAGATATGACCATTGCCCAGGTTGGGCTTGGGGCTCGGGCCGGGTTTGGCGACGCCACTATGACGGTGGCCCAGGTTCGGCCCCGGCCCGCGCCAGCGGCGAATTTCGGGCCCTCGCCAGCGGCGAATTTCGGGCCCTCGCCAGCGGCGAATTTCGGGCCTACGCCAGCGGCGAATTTCGGGCCTACGCCAGCGGCGACTTTGCCCCAGGCGGCGGTTTTGGATGCCCCAACGGTTGCCTACTCGCCGCGCAGTGCCCCTCGTGCGGCTTCCGTCGGCGACGGGCGCTGTCCCAATTGTTTTGCTCAAATGGGTGCGGTTGAGCAATGCCCGGAGTGTCGGTATATCGACGGCACCACGCCGTGTTCTCCGATTCTGTTGATGCCGGGGACCTGTTTGGTCAATCGCTATCGCACGGGCAAGCTGTTGGGCCAGGGCGGTTTTGGCGCGACCTATCTTGGCTGGGATGAGCGTTTGCAGATCCGGGTCGCGGTTAAAGAGTATTTTCCGACCAACCTTGTCTCCCGCGCGCCCAGCGGCGGCGGCATGACGCCCTACACCGCCGAGCACGCCAAGGGCTTTGCCAAAGGCATTGTCAAGTTTCTGGCTGAAGCGCGAACTCTTGCCAAGCTACGTGAGACCCGCGAGATCGTGGCGGTTCAAGATTACTTCGAGGACAATGCCACCGCTTACTTGGTGATGGAGTTGCTTCAGGGTCGAACCATGAAGCAGTTTATCATCGAGCAAGGCGGCAAGATCGAGTATAAGCTCGCGCTCTCAATCTTGATGCCGATCATGAAAGCTCTGCAAGCTGTTCATGAACAGGGCATGGTGCATCGTGATATCAGCCCCGACAATATTTTCATGCCGAGCAGCGGCGGGGCCAAGCTGCTGGATTTTGGCGCGGCGCGGTGCGCGGTGGGGGAGGCCGGGGCGGGCCTCACGGTGATTCTGAAGCCGGGATTTGCGCCGCCCGAGCAATATTTCGCCGATAGCCGACAGGGGCCGTGGACCGATGTTTACGCCCTGGCCGCCACCCTTTATTGCGCCATTGTCGGAAAAGCGCCGATGGACTCGACCCGGCGGCTTCAGGAGGATGGTTTGCAATTGCCCTCCGCGCTCGGGGTTGCCCTTGCGCCCGAAGTAGAACGGGTGCTGGCGCTGGCCCTTTCCCCCCGCCGTAAAGATCGTTATCAATCGATGAGCGAGATGATTGATGCCTTGGTAAAGGTGGGCAGCCTTGCCCAAATAGCCGAGTAGCTTTGCGTCAGGCGAACGAGTAGCGTCAGGTCAGGCGGAGGCGCCGTCTTCGCGCAGCGCGCGGTGCAGACCCCGCCAGCTTTCCTCGTCGCCAGCGACCAGCAACGGGCTGGTCAGGTGGTAAACGTCGTAAGGGGTGCCATCGGCGAAGCGGGCCACGGCTCCGGCCTCGCTCATGATCAGGACGCCCGCAGCGTGATCCCAGGGTAACGACATCGACGTGAATTTGAAGTGGGTTTCACCCTGCGCCATCAATAGATAATCAAGACCGCCACAGCCGGTGTTGCGAATGGTGCGCACGGTCCGGCCCGCCTTCAGCGCCTTGCAGGCGGCGACTTCGGGGTTTAGCCGGCCATAAGCCGACCCGGTTTGATCTGACAAGGGCACACCGTTTTGGACCGTTACGCGCCGGCCGTCGATCCAACTGCCGTAGCCCCGCATGGCGTGGACGGTGGCACCGCTGAGCGGGTCATGAATCCAGCCGGCTTGGGTGATGCCGTTTTCAACCAGCGCCACAATTACAGTAAAGCCGACCCGGCCATGGGCGAAATTGGTTGTGCCGTCCACCGGGTCGATGACCCAGACCGGCGCCGGCCCGGAGAGCACCGAGAGCACGGCGGGGTTGCCCGCGACGGCTTCTTCGCCACACACCGTGCTGCCCGGAAGGGCGCGCATGAGCAGGCGGCCGAGCATCTCCTCAGACTCGGTGTCGGCGATCGTTACCCAGTCTCCCGGCTTCTTTTCCCGAATCTGATCGGGGGCGAGGGCGCGAAAGCGGGGCAGGATAACGGCGTTCGCGGTTTCGCCGATCAGGGCGGTGATGGCTTCGGGATCGATCATCGTCGGGCGCTCCGGTGGCAGTCCGATGTTGTAATGCCGGAACAGCGCCAAGGAAAGCGCTACTCGTGCCGTGCTGCCCCTCGACACCAGGAACGAGTGAGCCTATCCTTGACGGCGAACCGCAGGGGAGGGGGCGCATGTACCGGGACAACTCGCTGATGCCCAAGGAGGCGGTGCGCCTCACCGTGCTGGGCACGCTCATCCTTGGCGGTACGATGCGCTACGGCGATCTGGCGGCCGAGGTTCGGCATTTCACCGGGCGCATTGTTGGCCCCTCGCTGGATCTGATGGGGACCTCGCTGGAGATGCTGCGCTATGAGGGGTTGATCGAGGCGCTGGCGTGCTCGGGCGGGGAGGGCAATTCGTTGCTGGGCGTCACCCGCGCGGGGCGGCGCGAGTTTGAAACCCTGATGGCGGCCCATGTGCGGGCGCCGTCCGCCGACGATATCAATAAGCTGGTGGTTGCGCTCAAGCTGCGTTTTTTGCACCTTTTGGAGCCAAAGGAACAATTGGAGCAAATCGATGCTCTGGCCGCGCTCTATGAAACCGAGCTTGCCCGCCTCACGGATTTGGCACGCTACCACGAAGGGGCGCCGGGGCTGTTGGTGGGCTGGCTGGAGCACGATATCGCTCAGGTGGAAGCCCGCCTCGGCTGGTTCCGCGCGCTCTATCAGCGGCTTCAAACGTGACGGGTCTTTGGGGCCGGAGCTGGGAGTTTTGGGCCTGAGCTTGGGGGTTTTAGGTCTGAGGTTGAAAAATCATCGTCCGGAAATCGCTCGGGTTCGTGTATCATCGGTGGATAGTTTCGTCTCTTAACGGCGGTCGTCATGTCGAATAAAATCTCGGAAGATTATCTCGAAGATCGTCTGCGCGTTGAATTTATGGATGACGCGCGCGACCGGCTTCAGCGGATGTATGATGCCTTGGACCGGTTGGCCGCGCGCAAGGCGCCGGACGCCGAGGTTATCGCCACCCTCCGGATGGATATCCACAACCTCAAGGGCACCGGTGCGCCGTTTGGCTATCCTGCGGTGAGCTTGGTGGCCCACCGGATGGAGGATTATCTTAGCGGCCTTCAGCGCCTCGACGAGGGCCAGGTTGGCTCGGTTCAGGCGTTCCTCGATCGGGTCGCTCACCTGATCGATCGGGCGGTGCAGCCGGATATCTCCGAGACCAACCAGATTTTGCGCGCCCTGCCAACCCGCTACGTCTTCGACATTAAAGACGTGGAGGTTCGCAACGTCGAGATTATGGTGGTTACCCCCTCTAAGGTGGTGGCGAAAAAGGTTGGCACCGAGCTTGCCGCCTGCGGCTTTCGCTCGGTGACGGTCCAGGACCCGATCGAGTCGATCAGCCTTGCGTTGCGGGCGCCGCCGGATATGCTGATCGCAGCCATGATGATGGATGGCCTTTCCGGCCTCGATCTGATCTGCGGCCTGCACGCCATGTCGGTGACCCGCAAGGTTCCGATGGCGCTGTTGACCAGCCTCGATCTCGACAACCATGCCCTTCGCGAAGTTCCCGCTGGTGTGTCGGTCATCCGTCTCGGCCCCAAATTTTCCGAAGACATCGCGAGGGCGATTACCAAATTTAATCTGGGGTAGGGAGTTCATGGCAGGCGGGGCGGATCTGGCCGAATGGGCTCAAGCCGTCTTTACCGGGGGCACGAAATCGTCCTGAGCGGCGGGCGGATTGCCGGCCGGGGGGAACGAGGTTTGGCCGCGTCGGGCGTCGAAGTCGGCGAGCGCCCAGCGGACGGTGGGGAAGGCGAGTTCGTGCCACGGGATTTCGGCCCAATCGAATAAGGCCACCTCCAGGCTCTCGTAGCCGGCCGCGATCAAGGGCGAGGTTAACCGGGCGCGGTAGAAGAAGTGTACTTGGCTGATCCGGGGTAGCTGGTAAATATACCCCGACTCATTGGGTAGCCGAAAAAGCTTGCGTTTATAGCCGAAATGGATTCATGCTCCGACCATGATTCGTGGCGGCTTCTTGACACCGGAAGATAGGAAAGACCTTGTTGAGT
>CAIZDL010000041.1 GCA_903931735.1 uncultured Rhodospirillales bacterium | reverse complement strand
CTACCCGTTCAATGCCTTCAGATCATTGCTGGGGATCGCGGGCGGGGCTGAGGCGCCGACCTACGCTGAACTCTACTCCGGCGATTGGGCGCACCCAACATGTAGTGGGTGTCTGCGTTAACCGGATAGGCAAGGATCAATGGTTGAGATTCTTGGATTATCAACAACAAAGAATAACATCGGCATATCGCGCGATATCATAGAGCAGATTGCCTCTGCCACAGGCATAGGTCTTGTACTGTCAATTATATGGATTTATGCAGCAACCTATAAATTGCTAGCGAGATTTCTCCAATTTATCCGCGCGACAAATAGATATGGAGATGAAGATGTTTGGGACTATACATTTAATTCAAAAAAGCCGGGACTGGATTACATTCACCTTCGGGACTTCGAAAATCAAATTGTTTACGCGGGGTGGGTAACGGTTTTTTCAGAAACGGAGAAGCTCCGGGAAATTGTTCTCCGAGATGCGGAGGTTTGGGCCTTTAGCGGAGACAAACTCTTTGAGACTCCACTCATCTACCTTGCACGCCCGCCTGAAAAGATACACATTGAGTTTCCGGCCGTTCCACCAGAGGAGCCTCGTCATGACCCAGAAGCCGCCGCGCCAAATCCTTAGCGAGGGGTATGAAGTAAAAGGGGGGGTCAACAAGGGGCCATCCGCTGTCCTGACTCGGCCTCCCCCCCCTGCTCCAATGAAGCCAGTGGCTCCCTCTGCTACAAATAATACCAACAATAGACGGTGATACCGTTTGTTGTTGGTGATGCCAGCATTAAGGTTTTGCCATGAAATTCTCCCTGTCCTGGCTCAAGGACCATCTTCTGACAGAAGCTCCGCTGGAGCGTATTGCTGAAACTTTGACCGCGCTTGGCCTTGAGGTCGAGGGCATCGAGGATCGGGGCAAGGCGCTGGGGGCGTTTACTGTCGCCCATATCTTGAGCGCCGAGCGGCATCCCAACGCCGACAAGCTTCAGGTTTGCAGCGTCGAGACCAGGACGGGAACGGTGCAGGTGGTCTGCGGCGCGCCCAATGCGCGGGCGGGGCTGAAGGCGGTGTTTGCGCCGGTGGGCACCTATGTGCCAGGCAGCGACATCACGCTGAAAAAAGGCGTGATCCGAGGCGTTGACTCGAACGGGATGCTGGTGTCCGAGCGCGAGCTTGGGCTCTCGGAGGAGCATCACGGCATCATCGAGTTGCCGGAAACGGCGCCGGTGGGCACCCCCTACGTCAAACTCATGGGCCTCGACGACCCGGTTATTGAAATCGCGCTGACCCCCGACCGGGCCGATTGCGCTGGCGTGCGCGGGATCGCGCGCGATCTGGCCGCAGCCGGGCTTGGGACTTTAAAGCCGCTCCATGGTGGGCATATCTCGGCAGCGCCGGTTAAAGGCGAGATGCCAAGCCCGATTGGCGTGGTGATCGAAGATCTTCGCGCCTGCCCGCTGTTTGTCGGCCGCTATATCAAGGGACTCAAGAACGGCCCCAGTCCCCACTGGCTGCAAGACAAACTAAGGGCAGTGGGGTTGCGCCCGATTTCGGCTCTGGTCGATGTCACCAATTATCTTTGTGTCGATATCGCGCGGCCACTCCATGTTTTTGATGCCGATACCTTGGCCGGCGGCATTATCGCCCGTTTATCCCAGCCGGGCGAGACCTTAAAAGCACTGAACGGCAAGGACTATACCCTTGACGACACCATGACCGTGATCGCCGACAACGACGGTGTTCTTGGTCTGGCGGGAATCGTTGGCGGCGAGCCCTCCAGTTGCAGCCCGGAAACGATCAATGTTTTCATCGAATGCGCCCTTTTTGATCCGGTGCGCACCGCCGCCACCGGGCGCAAACTGGCGATCGACAGCGACGCCCGCTATCGGTTTGAGCGCGGCGTGGACCCTGGCGCGGTATTTGAGAGCATCGAGCGGACAACGCGGCTGATCCTGGAGATGTGCGGTGGCACGCCATCTGAGCTGGTGGTCGCCGGTGCCGAACCAAAATGGCGGCGCTCGATCACGCTGCGCACGGCGCAGGTGGCCCACCTTGGCGGCGTCGACGTTCCCGCAGCCGAGCAGACGCGCATTCTCGCCGAACTGGGATTTACGCCGGCAAGCCATCACGATGGCCACATCACGGTGCCGGTGCCCTCCTGGCGGGGCGACGTTGAGGGCGAGGCCGATCTGGTCGAAGAGCTGTTGCGGGTTCACGGCTACGACAAAATTCCGGCGACGCTGATGCCCCGGCCCCACGCCATTACCCGGCCGGCGGTCAACGCCCGGCAACGGCGGCTGGGCTTTACCCGGCGCACACTGGCGGCGCGCGGGCTCAACGAGGCAGTCACTTGGTCGTTTCTCTCGGCGGCCTCGGCTGCGCATTTCGGCGGCGTGGTGGAAGAGTTGCGCCTGCTTAACCCGATCAGCGCCGATCTTGACGTGATGCGGCCGTCGCTGCTGCCCAATCTCATCGCCGCCGCCGGGCGCAACGCCGATCGCGGTTGGCCCGACGTTGGGCTGTTTGAAATCGGCCCGGCCTTCCGCGATGCCACACCCGAGGGCCAAGACACGGTGGCCGGCGGCATTCGCGCCGGGGCCATGGTGCCGCGCCATTGGGCGGTCCCAACCCGGCCGGTGGATGTGTTCGACGCCAAAGCCGACGCGCTGGCGGTGTTGGAGGCGGCGGGGGCGACCTCGGCCAGCATCCAAATCACGACCGACGCCCCGGGCTGGTATCATCCCGGCCGCTCCGGGGTCCTGCGCCAGGGCCAAACCGCGCTTGGCCGCTTTGGAGAAATTCATCCGGGGCTGTTGGACGCGCTCGGGGTCAAGGGGCCGCTGGTTGGGTTCGAGGTGTTTCTCGATGCCGTGCCGCCGCCAAAGAAAAAAGCCGGCCCGGCCCGGCCACTGCTAAAACTTTCGCCATACCAGCCAATCAGCCGCGATTTCGCCTTCATGGTCGACCACCGCATTGAGGCCGACAAACTGGTGCGCGCCGTGCGGGGTGCCGACAAGACGCTGGTGCGCGAAGTTACCGTGTTTGATTGTTATCAGGGGCCAGGGGTCGAGCCGGGCAAAAAATCCCTCGCCATCTCGGTCACCCTGCATCCACAAGAAAAAACCCTGACCGACGCCGATATCGAAGCCGTGGCCGGAAAAATCGTTAGCGCTGTTGCCAAGGCAACCGGCGGCAGCTTACGGATATGAAGGGCCGCGCGCGACAAACCCCGGCTGGGACATTCCCCTCCCCGACTGAGGCATTGACATTTAAACCGACTATCGGCTGACTCAAGGGGCGCTGCCGGTGTGGGAATGATCGGGGGAGGCGACGCCCTCCCCTCCGGCCGCTTAAGGAACCTGGAGAAAAACCCATGTCCGACGATGGCTCGTTCGATACCTTCACCGAGACAACCTCAACCGGTTGGCTCTCGCGCTTAGGCCAGTCGCTCATCGGCGTGCTGATCGGCTTTGTCGGAATCCTGGTGGCCATTGCGGCGCTCTATTGGAACGAAGGCCGGGCCGTCGACGCCGCAAGCGCCCTCTCTGAGGGGGCGGGAATGGTGATTTCCGCGCCTGCGGCACCCATCGAGCCAAGCCGCGACGGTAAATTGGTCCATGTTATGGGCATGGCTGTGGCGCTGGCCCCGGCCCGAGACCCGGTGTTGGGGGTAACCGCCCCCAACCTTTTGCGCTTGCGCCGGGTCGTCGAGATGTACCAATGGAAAGAGTACCAACAGACTGAAACCAATACCGAACTCGGTGGCTCCGAAACCAAGCGGACGACATACGATTACCGCAGAATTTGGACCGAGCGGCCGATCGCCTCGTCCAGCTTCCGGGTTCCCGCCGGCCACGGCAACCCCCCGATGTCGATGCAAAGCACCACGGTCGCCGCGCCCGGCGGCAAGCTTGGCGATTTCCGCATCGCCCCCCCCCTGCTGGAAAAACTCGACGAGTTTCAGCCGCTGGTCCCCGAAGACACCTCCGCCCTGACCGCTCGGGGCTACCTGCCGGTGGACACCGGCTTTTATCGGGGGAACGATCCCGCCACCCCCCGAGTCGGCGATATCCGCCTGCATTTCGAGGCGGTGAGCGGCCAACCGATCACAATCGTCAGCGGTCAATTCAACAACACCCTCACCCCGTTCAACACCAGCAACGGCTACGAGATCGCGCTCATTTCGCCCGGCAGCAAGCCGGCGGCGGCGATGTTCAAGGAAGCGCACGACGAAGAAGCGCTCCTCACCTGGATCCTCCGGGCTGTCGGCTTTGTCGGCATGTTAATCAGCCTGCTCCTGCTGTTCCAGCCGCTTTCGGTGCTGGTCTCGGTGCTGCCCTTCCTCGAAACTCTGGTGGGGGCCGGCGCCTTTTTGGTTGCTTTCGTGCTGGCGATCCCTTTGACCGCCATCACCATTGCCGTTGCCTGGTTCGCTCATCGGCCGCTGCTGGCAGGCGGGCTGATCATTGCCGGCATCGCCCTCTCTTACGGCGCCAGCCGGCTGTTCCCGGGGCGCAAAGCAGAGGGTGCGAGGCCAGGCCGGCGGACTACCGGAACTCGGCGGGGAGCGGCAAGAGGAAATCCAACGCCTGATTGACGGTCTCTGATAAGGCGTCAGGCCGAAGCACTCTGCGCATGACACGCCCGGTGGCCGGATAATAAAAAATCCGCCGGGCGAAGGTCCCGCCAAGGTCTTGACCCGCCAACGCCAGCCCCTCCTGCCGAAGGTATGACAAAATAAACTCCGTGTTCATGCCGGCAATATCAAAGCGGCAGGGGATCACCCGGCCGGCACCGAACACCTTGAAGGCCAAACGCTCGCGCCGGCAACCGGCGCCGACCAGGACCTCGATCAGATGGTCCATCGCCGGACGGCCGTAACGGCGACCGCCCCCGCCTACGCCCTCATGCAGCCCTTCCGGGCTGGTGGGCAACAAAAAGTGGTTCATCCCGCCAATGGCCGCCACCGGATCAGAGGCGCACGCGGCAACGCAACTCCCCAGTGTTGTTACCAGCACGCGGTCCAGCCCCCCGGTAACCACACACTCTCCGATGACCACCTGGGCAATGCGCAGACCCGACCCCGCATCGCACCACGCGGCGATATCCTCCCGGTCAGAGCAAAAAGGCTGGATGCCCCGGTCCATGTCTCACCCCAATCAGGTTGCTGTGATCGGCGCGCGCTGAAAGAGGGTGGGCGCTTGGCTGTTAAGAACCACCGGCCACGCTGGAAAATGACGCCTATCGAGTGTAGTATCTTTAACAGTCGGCATCAACATGGCAATCGAACCACCGCGTCTAACAGGCTGTCCGAAAAGGGTGTTTGTGTTTTCAATGGCCTCCGGCGAGTCAGCCATCGGACAAAATTTCCCGTAAGAATTCGTTGAAGCAACAGGATTGCAGATGACCGGCGCCGAACCCACCCTGCTTATGAAAAGCGTGCCCCCTGATGCGCTGGAAACGGGACTTCATCACCACGAATGCGGGCGCCTGACAGAGGCCGAGGCCGCCTATTGCCAAATTCTTGCGGTGGACCCGAACCACGCCGACGCGCTGCACCTACTGGGGGTGATCAACTTTCAGACCGGGCGCTCGGACTTGGCTGCGACTTCCATTGCCCGGGCGATCGCCCTTGATGCCGGGCGGGCGCCTTACCACAACAATCTTGGCAATGCCCTGCGCACACTCGGCCGAACCGACGAGGCCATTCAAGCATTCCAAGCAGCGCTCAGGCTGCGACCACACTCAGCCGAGATTCACAGCAATCTTGGCAACGCTCTCAAGGATGCCGGCCGGCTGAGCGAAGCCGCGATCCACTATCGCTTGGCGCTCGATCATAAACCCGACCTGCCCGAGGTCTGCTACAATCTCGCCAATACTTTGTTTGATCAGGGCGACAGCCGGGGGGCCGAGTCCTATTACCGGGAGGCGCTTCGCCTGCGCCCCACCTATCCCGAGGCGTTTTACAATCTGGGCAATGTGCTGGTTGCGCTGTGCCGAACCAAAGACGCCGAAGCCAGTTACCGCTCCGCGTTGAAGTTACAGCCCGATCACCCTGAAACCCACAATAACCTGGGCGCGGTGCTCCAAGATATCGGCCGGCTGAAGGATGCGGAAACCTGCTATCGCATGGCCCTAAGCCTCAAGCCCAGCTATCCCGAGGCCCACTTTAATCTGGGCTGCGTCTATCAGGCTCATGGCCGGATTGAAGAGGCGGCCAACTGCTACCGGCAGACCTTGGCGCATCAACCCGATCACGGCCCGGCCCGGATCGCGCTCCTGATGGCGCAACTGCCGATACTGTATACCGACGAAACCGAAATTACCCGCCGCCGCGCCGCCTACGAAGACCAACTGCGGCGATTGTGCCAGGAGGTGGACCGCTGTGGGGCCAGCGCCAGTTTGGCCGGCGCGATTGGCACCAGCCAGCCGTTTTTCCTGGCCTATCAGGGCGCTAACGACCGCCAGCTTCAGTGCCTTTTTGGCGGGCTGGCGACGCGCCTGCTGGCCGAAACGGCGCCCGTACCGTTACCAAGGCCCCGGCCCGGCCCGGCCGAACGCATTCGCGTCGGCATGGTCAGCGGCTTTTTTCACGATCACACGGTCTGGCGGCTGCTGCTGGCGGGCTGGCTCAGCCAGTTCGACCGCAGCCGATTCGAGCTTTTCGCCTACCACACCGGAATCAAGCGCGATGCCGAGACCCAAATTGCCGCCGGGCTGGCCGATCATTTTGTCGCCGGGCGGTTTACCGGCACGCGCTGGCGCGAGATCATCCTCGCCGACGCGCCCCACGTCCTGCTCTACCCCGAAATCGGCATGGATTCGATGTCGGCACACTTGGCGGCCCAACGACTGGCGGCGGTTCAGTGCGTATCGTGGGGCCATCCCGACACCACCGGCCTCTCCACCATCGACTATTTTCTCAGCAGCGCCCTGATGGAGCCGGAAGACGGACAGGAACACTACAGCGAAACCCTGGTCCGCCTGCCCAATCTCGCGACTTGGTTCGAGCCCGGCGCCCACCGGCCACTGGCACTCGGCCGGGCCGATCTCGGGCTGCGGCCCTCGGCCACGGTTTATTGGTCGGCCCAAGCTCTTTACAAATACCTACCCCAACACGACGACGTTTTTCCCCGCATCGCAAAATTGGTCGGCGATTGCCAGTTTGTCTTTATCGAGTTTGCCAAAAGCAGAGCGATAACAGACCTATTCCGCCAGCGCTTAATTCGCACTTTTGAGGCCCATGGCCTTAAGTTTGAAGATCATTGCATTATACTTCCCCCGATGGAACAGGATATGTTCATCGCAGCCCTCGGGCTAGCCGACATTATTCTTGACACCATCGGATGGTCTGGCGGGCGCTCGGCCCTCGATTGCCTCAGCCACAACCGACCGTTCGTCACCCTCCCGGGGCCACTGATGCGCGGTCGCCATACTGCCGCGATTTTGGAGCGAATGGGGGTCCGCGACACCATCGCCGGCTCACTGGACAACTACATCGCCCTCGCAGCCCGCCTGGGTCTCGATCCGGAATGGCGCGCCACCGTTGCCGGCAAAATTCGCGACAACAAGCACAGGGTGTTCTTCGACCGGGAGACGATATCGGCGTTGGAGGATTTTCTGGTTCAGGCCGCGCGACGTTAACGATAGCCTTTGCATACAAGGTTAAGACTGCTATCTTACGCGAAGTCCCGGATGCCCAGTGTTAGACTGGGATGCGGCGGCGATTGCCTCGAATAATAATAAAAAATGAAAGTCGATTAAATGGCAATAGATGAAGAAATAGACAGCGCCGTCGAAGCTCATTGCAACTGGGGAGAAAGCCTCAAGCGGGCCATTGATACCGGAATATCAAATATGTCGGTAGAAACCGCCAGAGATAATAGTATTTGTAAATTTGGACAGTGGATTTATGGAGACACCATTCCGCAAGCGGCAAAGGATCTTCCAGGATATGCCGATATTGTAAAACTACATGCAGAGTTTCATAAGAGAGCCGCCGAGGTGTTGCAATTGGCCTTGGCTGGCAGAAAAATGGAAGCTCTCGATGGGTTGAAAATCACGTCGGAATATGCGACAAACTCGATAATGCTCAGGTTGTCCTTAAGAACGTGGCAGATCGACGCTGAGAAAATCACCGACGTAATGTTTTAAAAAAGCGGGGTCGATTCCGGGGCGTGGTTAACGTTAAAAATAAGCGACCCCACTTCGAAAGCGGCTGCGAAAGTGGTATTATCGCGCTTCGTTCCTTTTGGGCGTGAGGAGTTGAGAGACATGGGGTTTCGAGGTTCGGTTTTGGGTCTGATCCGGCTCGCGCCATTGTTGGTCGCGGTGGGTGTGATGATGATTGCCCTGCCGACTTGGGCCGTTGAGCGCGTGGCCCTGGTAATTGGCAACACCAACTATACCGATAGCCCCCTCCGCAACCCGATCAATGACGCCCGGGCCATGAATCAGGCCCTCGTTCATTTGGGCTTCGATGTCGTTCTTCTCACCGATGGCGATCAGCGCTCAATGCAGCGTGCCATAGGCCAGTTCAGCCGCAAACTCAGAGGCGCTAAAGTCGCGCTGGTTTATTATTCCGGTCATGGTATTCAGGCGGGCGGCATCAACTACATGGTGCCTATTGGGGCCGAATTGGAATCTGAAGGCGATATGCCGCTCGAGCTGGTGAGCGTTGATGCCGTAATGGCCCAATTGGTCCAGGCCGGTACTGATGTCAACATTCTTATTCTTGATGCCTGCCGCAACAACCCGTTTGAGCGCGGCCTTCACCGCTCCCTTGGCCGCAGCGGTGGCCTTGCCACGGTGTCGGCGCCCAAAGGCACGGTGATCGCTTACGCCACCGCGCCGGGAACCACCGCCGACGACGGCGACGGCGCCAACAGCCCGTACACCACCGCCCTCCTGCGCGCGATGGCGACGCCAGGTAAAAAAGTAGAGGAAGTGTTTAAAGACACCCGGATCGAGCTTGCCAACACCACCAACAACCGCCAGATCTCGTGGGAATCCTCATCGCTGATCGGCGATTTTTACTTTTCGGCACCGGGGGGGGCGCCGCCGGTCCATTCCGCCGCAGTCCACACGCCCGCTCCGCACCACGCCCCCGAGGCTGGCCCCACGCCGGCCAAACCGGGCCAAAGCCGGCCAACGCCCACCGCAGCCTCTCAGGCCGATCCCGAGCCGGCCACGCCCACCGAAACCGCGAGCGCCGCCCCGGCCAGCAGCCATACTCAAACCCGGGGCAAGGTGGTGTTCGACATTATAAACGGGCTCGACCGCCGAATAGCAGAGCTTTACGTCGCCTCCTCCGCCATCGATGATTGGGAGGAAAATGTGCTGTCAGGGCCGCTGGATGCCGGGGAAACCCTGGAAATGACCATCGACGACGAAACCTCGCAGTGTCTTTACGACATTCGGGCCGTCTTTAAAGGCCGCAAGGATTTCGAACACCGCGAGCTGAACATCTGCAAAACCCAAAGCTTCACCATTGAATAGAGGCTGAGGGCCGCATCCGTTAAGGTGCACGGTAAAAGTCCGGGTTTCCAAAGGCCGCCGGCCTTTGGTCGCCGAAGGCAATCCGACCAATCACCGAACCTGAAAATCGGCGCTGGCGCTGCGTCCCTCGCCATCGATTACAGTGACGCGAGCAAATCCGGGGCCATCGGGTTGCCATATTACCTCCCGCCGGGTCTCGCTCGCCTCAAGGGGGCGGCCATTCACCATCCAGGTCAGCGGCCGACGCCCCCCGGAGGCGCTGAAGGTTATCGCCGGGCGCGGACCGCCGCCGAAATCATCCTGATCCAGCACCAGCCCCGGGGTTGGGAAAACCAGCCGCAACCGATCGGGATCGGCAAGGCTGATCGGCCGCCGCTCCGGGTCGCCGGCCTCGATTCTGCGCAACAGGGCGGGCGCGCGAAACGCCCCTGGCTCCGGGGCGCCCGCCGACACCGGCCCGGCGGTGGTGGCATCGTCGAGCAAATCAAACACCCGGTAGAGCAGCGGCGCTGCGGTGTTGCGGCCATAACGGTCGGGGCTGGGGGTGCCATCGGGCCGTCCAACCCAAACCCCAACCGTATGGCGTGACCCGACGCCAAAGGCCCAGGCATCGCGAAAGCCGAAGCTGGTTCCGGTCTTGAGCGCAATCACCGGACGCCGGCTAACCTCGCCCGCAGGCACCAAGCCGGCCGGGGGCGGCGTGCCCTGAAGGATTTGGCGCACCTGCCAAGCCGCACCCGCCGATAACAGGCGTTGTGGCGGCGGCTCCACCTGCCCCGGCTCAAAGGCCAACGGCACCACCTCGCCCCCTCGGGCAAGACCAACATACAGCGTCGTCAAATCGAGCAAATTGACCGAAACACCGCCGAGCGCGATCGGCAATCCCGGCTCGGTCGTGCCCCTCGGAAACACCAGACGAGCGCCAACACGCCGCAACCGCTCGGCAAACCGCGCCGGCCCAACCCGATCCAGCACCAACACCGCCGGCACGTTGAGCGACATCTGCAAGGCTTCGCGCACAGTGAGTTCGCCGTGAAACCCACGGTCGAAATTGGCCGGCGCATAATCGCCAAATCTGGTCGAAACATCGGCGATCAGGGTTTCGGGATGCACCACCCGATCATCGAACCCCAAACCATAAATAAACGGCTTCAAGGCCGAGCCAGGAGACCGCACCGCCCGCACCATATCAATCCAGCCACACCGGCTGTCGTCATGGGGGTCTGGCGCCGCCACGGTCGCCACCACAGTGCGGGTGGCATTATCAACGATCAACACGGCAAGGCCGCCATGCTCCACCAACCCCGGCAGCTCCCGCCGGGCCAAATCCTCCAACTGCCGTTGCAAACCGCCCTCAAGCGTGGAGGCCACCCGTAGCGCGCCAGGGTGACGAGCGCGCACAAACTCGGCCAAATGGGGCGCCGAGGCCGGAAACGGCCGCTGACCAGTCGGCACCGCCTCGGTCATCGCCTCCCGCGCCGTTTGCTCGCTAAGAACCCCGGCCCCGACGGCGCGGGCCAAAACCTTATCGCGGGCGGCCCGGGCGGCTTCGGGCAAGCGATCGGGCCGCAACCGCCCCGGCGCCTGAGGCAACGCCACCAGCAACGCCGCCTCGGCCGGGCTAAGCTCGCGCGGCGATTTGCCAAACCACGCCGCCGATGCCGCCTGCACCCCTTCCAGCGCGCCGCCGAAGGGAGCCAACGTTAAGTACATATCGAGGATGGTTCGCTTGTCGTAGCGCGCTTCCAGTTGCAGTGCCCGCACCATCTCCAGCAGCTTGCCCGGCCAGGAGCGCCGGTGCGGCTCCAGCAGCTTGCCCGGCCAGGAGCGCCGGTGCGGCTCCAGCAACCGCGCCACCTGCATGGTCAGGGTGGATGCCCCCGAAACAACACGCCCGGCGCCAAAGTTTTGCCCCACCGCCCGCGCCACCGCCAGCAGATCAACCCCCGAGTGGCTGAAAAAGCGCCGGTCTTCGTAGGCGGTGAGAATCTCCAGATAAACCGGCGCCACCTCGGTCGCGGGGAGCCGCCACGTCCCGGCACCGCTGGCAAACACCCGCAACGGCCTCCCGGTGCGGTCGGTCACCGTCACCGAAAGATCGGCCAGCCGGCCCAATGGCGGCGGCAGCAACCGGTCGAGCACCAAAATGCCCACCACCACCGCCCCCACAGCCAGCAAAATTCGCCGCCACCGCCTCATACCGCTAAGCCCGGCCTCGGGATCATGGCCCCGCAGGAAGGACCGTGATCCGCCCTGTCGCCTGCCGGGCAAAGAAATGCGGCTTGTACATATCCTCAAGGCTCGCGCCCGGCAACTCATAGGTGCCAGGGGTCACGGCACGCACCATGAAGGCCAGCTTAAATTGCGGATTCTCCTCGGTGAGATTGATCGCCGCGATATAGCGGTCATCACGCAGTTCGGCCGCCACCGGCTCAGAAAGCTTGGTCAACCAGCCGAGTTCGCCCACCCCGCCAGCCCCCAGGCTCTTGTTTTCCAACTCCCACCCGGCGGCGAGCGGTTGGGTCAGGATCGACTGATGAAAGAGCTTGGTCCCGGCCTCGCCTTCCAGCACCACCACGAACACATCGTTTTGCTTCACCAGATCGAGGTTGACCGCAGTGCCATCGCGCCAAAAGAAATTGCGTTTGATCTTGAAGCTCTCGCGCGCCGCAGGCCGGGCCACAGCGGGAACGCCATGGCTCGCCACCGCTTGCCACACCGGCTGGCTACCGGCATTGCGCACCTTAAGGCCGGCGACCAACTCCTCGTCGCTGGGCGTGAAACGAACCGGATCGCTCTTGCCCCACGGCTTGCCATCGCGGCTGAGGGCCAACGGCGCCGCTCCGCGCATCAAGGTTTGAGCGGCCAGCACCAACCACGCCTGCTCTTGGGTGTTGGTTTCACGCACCGCCGCCGCGTTCGCCGGCATCCGGGCGAGAAGGGCCGGCAACCGCCCGCTTCCGGCCATACCGGCTTCGGTGGCAAGGGTGACCAGCGCTGCCGCATCGCGCAAGGTCGAGCCATAATCATCCCGCCACTGCTCCCGGTTGAGCTGCGACATCGCGGAAGCGAAGGCGACCTCGGCGCGGTCGCGGTCGCCCAACCGGGCCAACGCCGCACCAAGCTGGCCTTTGGCGAGCGGCGTCGGCAATTTGGTGGTGAAGGCATCGGCAAAATACCGCACCGGCCCGGCCGTGAGCACGCCCGCTTCGGCCAGAGTATAAAGAGCATAAGACCGGCTCGCGAGGTCGCCAGCCTCAACCCCGCCCTCGATGGCGTGCTGACGGAGCCAGGTCAGGCCACTAAGATAGGGCGCATCGGGCACCGGATGTTTGGCCGCGCGCGCACGGGTCAAAAACTCCATGGCATAAGCACTCAGCCAGGGCGCGGCCTCGTTATAAGCACTCCACAGCCCGAACGAGCCATCGAAGCGCTGCTTATCCAACACCTGGGCAATCGCCTGATCGACGCGGGCCTCGATGCTGTCGTCGGCTTTGCGCTGAGCGCCAAGGGCAAGACTAATATCGTTTACCGCCAGCAACGGCAGCGCCCGACTCACGACTTGCTCCAGACAGCCATAAGGATAGCGATCGAGGGCGGCCAGCAGGCCGGCAACGTCAAACGGTGGCCCCGAACTGAAGCTCACGGCAACGCCGCCAGTCCCAGGGACATACCCGGCGAGCACGCTGGCATCAACGGTGGTATCCAGTCCCGGCGGGATCTGACGGGTAATGAACTCGCTCTCCACCGCACGCGACGGGCGAACGGTAATGCCCAACTCCTGGCGCACCGCCACGCTCTGCGTGCCGTTCAACGGCCCGGTCACGGTCAATACGACGCCGCCAATACCGGCCCCATCGCCACTCACCGGCAATTCAAGGCTCCGGCGCTGCTCCCGGCCAAGGTCCACGATGGTGCCCGCCGTTGGCTGCGTGACCCGAACCGGCCCCAGCCCCTTTACCGAGACCAGATACCGCCCGGCCGGTGCCTCGACATTGTGCAACGAAACCGTCATCCGGCTATCGTCCCCCGGAGCAAGGAACCTGGGCAAGGTGGCGTCGGCAACCAACGTATCCCGCACGATCAATTTTTTAGACGTGGCGCCCACCCGGGTGCCATCAAACGCCACCGCCATCAAGCGCAACTGGCCATTAAAATCGGGAATGGCCAACTTGATCACGGCCTTGCCCTGGGCATCCAGCTTCACCGGCCCCTGGAAGAGCGAAACCACGATCACCGGCACCTTGGGCAGGCCCCCCGCGAGCCCGCCACTATCGCCGCCGGGCCGCAACTCGCCCATCGGGCCATCAACGGTATCGATCAAGCGGCCGTAATCATCGCGAATATCCAGCCCCAGCGCCCGCTTGCCAAAAAAATGGTCGCCGGGATCTGGAGAGGTGAAATTGGTTAGTTGCAAAATCCCCTCATCCACGGCGGCGAGGGTGACATAGGCGTTGCCACCGGGAGTGGCGCTGACCGGCACCTCCAACGTCTGGTGCGGCCGGACCACCTCGGGCAGATCGATCGCCAGCTCAAGGGTGCGGGCGGCGGGGTCGATGGTCACCCACACCAAACCAAGCGCGCGGACCGGCAACCGCTCTTTACCATGAACCGGCGGACGGTAAACGGTCGCGGTGACATAAGCGCCCGGCCCCCAATTGGCATCCACCGGCACATCGACGGTACTGCCGCCCGCCGGCACGGAAAAGCTCCGGGTCAGGTGCAGGCGATCGGTAGCGACGGTGAGCAGTACCTCCCCCGCGAAGGGCGGCTGAATGTGGATATGAGCGGTCTCGCCCGCCTTGTAAGACTCGCGGTCGGCGGTGACCTCCACCGTGTCGGGGGTATCGCTCGCCGTGGGGCCGGTCTCCCAGCCCGACGTGAACCGATAGGAGGTGGCAACACCGGTTGCGGTATCCATCACCTCAAAGCGATAGCGGCCCCAGGGCAGAGCGCCCACCTCCTGCACCGTTGGCGCCCCGGCGGCCACCGCCAGCGTGCCGTTGCGCACCGATTGGTCGTGCTGATTGACCCGGTATTTGTAGTGGCCCTGGTCGTAATACCACTGAAAGTCGCGATGCTCGGCCAACAGCTCCCAGCGCAAGCCCTGCTTGGCAACGCGGGTGCCAAGAGCATCCACCGCGATCACCTCAAAGCTGGCGGCGGCGCCCTCGTCTAAACGCTCGGAGCCGGAGCGGGACGCGATGCCGATGGCGAAGGGCTGCACCCGAACCGGCACCGAGAGTGATTTGCGGGTCGGACGCCCGCCCGGCTCGGAAATCGCAACCCGGATCACCGCCCGCAACGGCTTGGTGGTATCGGGGCTGGGCGGCAATTCCACCGCCAGCTTGGCCTTGCCCTCGGCGTCGGTGAGCGGGGCCGCCAGTTCCAGCACCCGCGAGGTTACGTGCTCCTGCTCCAGACCAAAATGATAGCCGTGGAACTCGGGATAGGGCGCGGGATCTTCCTGGAGCGCCGCCACGGCGGTGCCGGAAAGGCCGGCGGCCGGCGGGCCATAAAGAAAACGCGCCGAAACGCCAACCTCAAACGGCTGGCCCGGCACGATAACCGGCTGGGCATTGCTCAGCTCAACCGAGAGCCGCTCGGGCATAAACTCTTCAACCTGGAATGACAGCTTGCCAATCGGCTCGCCCTTGGGGTCGCCATAGGCCACGACCGACCAGCCACCAAGCGGAGCCGACCGCCCCAGCGTCAACGGCAAGGTAAAGCCGCCCGCTGCCGCAGGTTTAAGGGTCCCCGACCAATATTCAGTGCCACTCGGCCGCAACACCTTGAGGGTGAGCGGGAAATTATCCACGGCAACCGTGCGGTCATCACGCAGCAACGTCGTGATGTTCACCGTCTCGCCCGGCCGATACACGCCGCGATCGCTGTACAGATAGGCATCAAGCGGCCCCGGCGTCGCACGCCCGCCCACCCCACGATCGCTGAGGTCAAACGCCGCAAGGGAGAGATCGAGAGAGGCGAAATCACCATCCTTACCAGCAGCGGTGATCAGAATCGGCGACTGCCCGCCTTCGCCCCGGGTCACCCCGGCGGGAAACTGGGCACGGCCCTCAGCATCGGTAATGGCGTGCGCCAGATCGGAATTATTGCGGGCCAGCAACGTCACATCCAGCCCGGCCACCGGCTTGGCCGACGCGAGCGATCGCGCAAATACGTTGATCCCATCGGCGCCCCGGGTGGTCGTCAACCCGAGATCGGAAATCATCAACCACTGGGTGGCCTTATTATAGGGCTTCACATCCTCCGGCACATCCACCGGATCGACCATCACAGCGTAAAGGCCGGGCTTGGGCTGGGGGATCAACTGGCGAATCGGCAGGCCGGTGACCGCCTCCTTATTACGTTCGCCCTTGACCGCCATCTTGCCTTCCCAGATCAATTCGCCATCCTGGGTTTTGATGGCCTGCGCCCGCCACGGACTCAACTGCCGGCCGATGCTCTCCTCTTTGACCTGGGACACAAGATTGCGGTCATTGATTCGGTAAACCTTGATCCCAACCATGTCGAGGTTGACGGTCAACACCGGCAAGCCGCCGCTATCCCCGCGCGCCAGAATGAACGACTGGCCCTTGAAAGCCACCGAGGGCGACCGGTCGGAGACCTGGACCTGGGATGTCACGTCTTTTTTCAAGCTCAACCCATCGATGCCCGGCAACCCTTGGCGCACCGTTACCTGATAACTGGTGCCGTGGGTCAGGCCCGAAAGGCACAGCTCGTCGGCGGTCGCAATAGCGGTCGGGCGGATCGGAGGCTGGAAACGGACGAAATCTTCAAAGTGAATATCCCGCCCGGTCTTGAGCGCATCGGAAAAACGCAAGCACAGGCGGGCGGGATATTCATCGGCGGATACCTGGGAGCTTTTAATATTCAGGCCAACCAGCAGCCGCAACTCGGCCATCCGGCGTTCAACCTCGGGCATCGGCTCGTGAGCATCCTTGGCGTCGGTGCGGCTGGCCCGATAGGCGGCCAACGCATCGCGCGGCCGATTGAGCGGTCCCTCCAAGAGCTTGGCTAGCCACACGGCAGCGGCAATCCGCTCCTTGCCCGCTTCGGCCTTGGAATAGCCGAGCCAACCCGCCTGAAGCGCCCGCGCCAGATTGGGGGGGGTCTGCCCCGCCAACGCCTGGGCCAACGCCATCCACACTGCCGGCCTCTCATCCCGGGCACCAATAGCGCGCTCGAAAAATTGCGCCGCTTTAGCCATGTCTTTGGCGGCCAGGGCTTGGGAAGCAGCGTTAAGCGCCTCATCCACCGCCTTTTGG
Organism: uncultured Rhodospirillales bacterium; assembly: GCA_903931735.1. Taxonomy (GTDB): domain Bacteria; phylum Pseudomonadota; class Alphaproteobacteria; order Azospirillales; family Azospirillaceae; genus BOG-933. The sequence goes on along the minus strand of CAIZDL010000041.1, from coordinate 3,371 downwards.
TCGATTTTCGGCGGCGCCTTTGTGGTCAACGTGCCGGCATAAGCCTGGGCATCGGCATCGAGGCCGGGCAAATCCAAGCGCTGCGCCATCACGTCCGGCGCCATCAGCGCCCCAGCGCCCCCGACGCAAACCCACAGCAAAACCAGCCGAACGAACGCTGCGACACCGTTGACCATAGCGGCCTCCCGTTCCTGGTTCTCTCACCGAGCCTTCGAAGTCTAGACCACCCCAAGGCCCCAACCAACACCAGACTTAGACGACGATGCCAAAACTGATCATGGCGATCAGCCAAGGCAGAAAATATGCGATCGGATAGAGCGCCAGCAGGACCCGATCGGCGTGTTTAATTTCAATCAGCCGCCCGGCCGCTTCCTCACGCTTGAGGTAAACATTGAGCATGATCAGCAATGAGCCAACCACAAACGCGCTGGCCAAAATCGTGTCCATGAACGTCACATAGCCAAGACGCGGCAAATCGTTTGAAATCGTAAAATTAAATGCCACAAACAGCAGAAGATGCGCCCCGGTGACATCGATCCTTTTATTGTAATCCTTGAGCAGAAAGGTCGCCCACGAGGTCATCAAAATGATCATCAGCGGCATGAATATTTTTAATACATAATATTTAAGATGCCGCTTTGCTTCGATGTGAAACGAAAATCGAGACTTCAAATCATCGGTGAGGCCGACATTGGCATCGTATTGCGAAATCATCCACTCGTCGACGCCGAGCTGCTTTCCGATTAAATTTTTGCCGGGAGTTGGCACGAACTTATAACGCTCGCTCGGGTAAACAGAATCAATATGAATGTAAAAGTTCTGAGAATCGAACGGAAACTGCCGAAAATCCATGTCCGGGGCCTGCAACGAGGCTGAAAACCGCTCCATGTACCGGGCGGTGCCATTCGACTCGACAAAGATCAATACACCCTGATTTGAGCGCCGGCCCTGAAGATTGAAGATGACAAACTCAGGCCAGCGCAAATGCCGCTCGTCGACAAAATGCCGAAAGCTTACTTCGTTAAAAGTTTTAAAATTACAATGACAACTGGCCGGACTAAAAGCATAACCCGGGTCGCGCCATTGCAGCTTCATGGTCGCCACAACCCCAAACTTCCCCTCTCGTTGGACGATGCTGGAAATCTGGTCCAACTGGATCGAAATCGCAACCGGCGTCGGCAGCCGCACCACCGGTTGACCGTTATCGGCGCCCGAGACCAACTCCTGAGGAGTGGCAAGATTGCTGCCCAATTTCAGGCGATAGCCGCCAAACGACTCGGGGCCGGCACTCACCCGCAACCGATACTCCTGGGCCACAGCCTGGAAACCATACCGCAAGGTCGCAGTTTTACCATCGGCGGTGGGAGCGGAGGTCGCCAAGATTTTTTGCCCATAATCCAACAATTGAATCGTTGGTGCCAAGCCACCATTGGTCCCTTCGACCTGAACCAACAAGACATCGCCATTATCAAATGGGTTGAGTGTTAGCATAGCGCGCGGTCTGGTCGCGTTCAACTCACCCGAAATGGTCTGTATCCGGCTCTCAAGCGGGCTGACTTCGGCGCTGAACCGCGCAAAAGCCTCTCCCACCGCCGGACTGTTCTGGCCGAGCGCCGCCGTCGGGTTGAGCCCAAGCACCAGCCGGAAACGTCCAAAGCTGGATTCCGCCCCAACCCCGCCGCTGGCCGGCACTGGCGCCCCGGCAACCACCACGGCAAAATCGCCATCACTCGGAATTTCTGCCGACATTTCCGCGTCATAGCTGGTCTCGTCATCGGAATTCCAGGCAAGGAAGGCTGCCCCGGCAACCTTCGCCAGCGGTTCGCGCAAATCGCGGCCCGCCGCCGCCGCCCGATCCGTCCCCTCCTTCAACTGCCGCAAAACCGCTTGTGCATCAAAGGGTAAGGCGACCAGAGCCAGCACCGGGCTAAGGTTGCCAGACGTACCGTGAAGGTGCCCCACTATCCGATCCCCGCGCTTCACCCCCTTCAGCCGATACCCCACCAAGTCACCCGGATCGACGATGCTTTCCAACACCTGGACCGCAGGCGCGCCCGCAGCGTTGGCAGCGCCAAGCGGGGCCGCGACCATCCAGAGCGCCAGCAAGAGGAGCGCCAAAACCCGTCCGATACCAACCATTGCCGACACCCGCCTCTATCCTTGGCCGAGCGTAACTCTCTCGACCCCGCCCCGGCCGCCCCGAAAATCCGCCCGCCACAAACTTTCCGCCACCATAACCGATTTGGCGCTCAGGGTGTAGTTGCCCCGAGACCAATCCTGCGCCATTGTCGGGGGACGAAGGAATAGGGAAACGGCGCCATGATAAAAGTCCCAACCATGACCAGGGCCGCGTTTGCGGCAATCGTGCTCGCCACCGCCACACTGTCATCGCCGCCCGCAGCGGCCCAGTCGGCCGACACCGAAGCCGACGAGATGGAAACCGGGCTCGCGTTTGAACCAGAAGCGGTGTACCGCAGCTTTCCCGCCACCGGCACCTATCGCGCGTTCCTGCCGCCTTCGGTTGATCTTTCTCGCTTTTTCCCGCCTGTTGGCTTTCAGGGCCACCAGAGTTCGTGCGTTGCCTGGGCCACCAGCTATGGGTTGCGCGGCTATTATGAAAACCGCGAACACGGCGGAGCCAGCAGCGCCGCAACCCTGAGCCCCGCCTTCATCTACAACCAAATCAAGGGCCGAACCACCAACTGCCAGACCTTCACCTCGATTTCCGACGCGCTCAACCTGATGAAGCGGGTTGGCACCGTGCCCATGTCGGAATTTCCCTATGATGCCGCCAACTGCACCCGCATGCCCGATCAGGGGTTGCTCAGCGAGGCCCGCTCGTTTCGAATCAACGATTGGAAGCGAGTCGACACCTCCCGCCCCGACGATGTGAAGGGCCAGCTTTTCGCCGGCAACCCGGTGGTCGTGGGAATGATGGTCAACCAAGCCTTCCACCGGTTGCGCGGCGATGCCGTTTTTGAAGACGGCGGCACCGATGGCGGCGGCCACGCTATGGTTGTGGTTGGCTATGACGACGAAAAAGGCGCTTTCAAGCTCTTCAACTCCTGGGGACGGGGCTGGGCCGACCGGGGCTTCGGCTGGGTCGATTACGACACCTTCAAAACCCGAGTCCATGCCGCTTATGTCATGCAAGTACCAATGGGCTCGGCGCCGACAAACCAAATGCCGGCAACGCAGCCCCGCCCCAGGCCCCAGGCCACCAACACGGTAACGCCGGCCCCCGCCCCCGCGCCGAGGCCCAATGCGCCCCGGCCGCCCCCTGCGCCCGAGCCCGCCGCCGAAACCCCGGAGCAGCGAATCAACGCACTGGTCGCCGATATTCCCTGTTCGGTCTTGCGGGCCGAGCGGGG
>CAIZDL010000040.1 GCA_903931735.1 uncultured Rhodospirillales bacterium | reverse complement strand
GGGTTTGGCCGCGTCGGGCGTCGACGTCGGCGAGCGCCCAGCGGACGGGGGGGACGGCGAGTTCGTGCCACGGGAGTTCGGCCCAATCGACTCAGGCCACCTCCAGGCTCTCGTCGCCGGCCGCGATCAAGGGCGAGGTTAACCGGGCGCGGTAGAAGAAGTGTACTTGGCTGATCCGGGGTAGCTGGTAAATACCAAGCAGCGCATCAATCTCGATCGTAGCGTTCGCCTCCTCCAGGGCCTCGCGAATCGCGCCTTCCGACGTGGTTTCCTGCTCTTCCATGAAGCCTGCGGGCAGAGTCCACAGGCCGCGGCAAGGCTCGATTGCCCGCCGACATAAGAGAATGCGGTCCTGCCAGACTGGCACGCTGCCAACCACAATCAACGGGTTTTGATAGGCGACATAGCGGCACTCTGGGCATACCAGCCGGGGCCGGTCGTCGCCGTGCGGAATCATGCGCACGCGCGGTCCGTGCTCGGTCATTGATCCCCTCGATCGTCACGATAGGCCCCGAACAGCACCCGGAGCCAGAGCGCACAGTATGCCCCAAGCCCAAGGAGCGGTCCAGTAGGGGCTCTCCCCCGTGGGGACTCCTGTGGCCAAAAAAACAGGGGAGCCGCGAGGCTCCCCTGTTGATCGCCTGCCGCAGCGGCGGACCGCTGCTGGCAGTTGAGCAGTCCAGCATTAGCCGATGTGCAGAGCGTGCAGGATAGCCAGCATCAACAAAGCGACAATGTTGGTGATCTTGATCATCGGGTTGACCGCCGGACCAGCGGTGTCCTTGTAGGGATCGCCGACGGTATCACCGGTCACGGCAGCCTTGTGAGCTTCCGAGCCCTTGCCACCGAAATTGCCTTCTTCGATGTACTTCTTGGCATTGTCCCAAGCGCCACCACCCGAGGTCATCGAGATAGCGACGAAGAGACCGGTCACGATCACGCCGAGCAGCATGGCGCCAACCGCACTGAAGGCTTCCGTGGTGCCGGCCGAAGCGCGAACCACGAAGAACAGCACGATGGGAGCGGCCACAGGCAGCATCGAGGGGATAATCATCTCCTTGATGGCGGCCTTGGTCAGCAGATCGACGGCGCGGCCGTAATCCGGCTTGCCGGTGCCTTCCATGATGCCGGGGATTTCCCGGAACTGACGGCGAACCTCGACCACAACCGAGCCGGCAGCGCGGCCGACGGCGGTCATGCCCATGGCACCGAACAGGTACGGCAACATGCCGCCGACGAACAGACCAACGACCACATACGGATCCTGAAGCTCAAATTTGACGTTGAGCAGCGGGAAGTAGTGATGGAGGTCCTGGATGTAGGCTGCAAACAGCACCAGCGCGGCGAGCGCGGCGGAACCAATGGCATAGCCCTTGGTCACGGCCTTGGTGGTGTTGCCAACCGCGTCCAGCGCGTCGGTGGTGACACGAACTTCCTTGGGCAGGCCAGCCATTTGGGCAATGCCACCGGCATTGTCGGTGACTGGGCCGAAGGCGTCGAGCGCAACAACGATGCCGGCCAGGGCCAGCATGGAGGTGGCGGCGATGCCGATGCCGAAGATGCCCGCGATGTTAAAGGCAACGATAATGGCAGCGGAGATCACGAACACCGGCAGAGCGCACGCTTCCATGGAAACGGCGAGACCCTGAATGACGTTGGTGCCGTGGCCGGTGCTGGATGCCTGCGCAATGCTGCGCACCGGACGGAAGTCGGTCGAAGTGTAGTATTCGGTGATCCAGCACAGGAGCCCGGTCACGACGAGACCGATGATCGAGCACAGGAACAACGACATGCCGGTGAAGACTCTGCCGTCGGTGGTGACGATCTGGGTCTTGAGGCCGATGAGGGCCACAATCGCCACGAAGATCAGCGCGATGGAGATCACGGCGGCATAGATGAGGCCCTTATAAAGAGCCCCCATGATGTTGTTGGACGGCCCGAGCTTCACAAAGAAGGTGCCGGCAACCGACCCAATGATGCACACGCCCGCGATCAGCAGCGGCAGGAACATCAGAGTAGCTTGGTCTTCAATTTTGAAGAAGATCGCGGCCAGGAGCATGGTCGCAACGATGGTCACGGCATAGGTCTCGAAGAGATCGGCCGCCATGCCGGCGCAGTCACCAACGTTGTCGCCAACGTTATCGGCGATCACGGCCGGGTTACGCGGGTCATCCTCGGGGATGCCGGCTTCGACTTTACCCACGAGGTCCGCGCCAACATCCGCACCCTTGGTGAAGATGCCGCCGCCGAGACGGGCGAAGATCGAGATCAGCGAAGCGCCGAAGCTGAGAGCGACCAAGCCTTCCAGAATGCCTCGGGTATCGACGCCAGCATTTAGCAGCGCGCCGTAATAGCCCGTGACACCCAGCAGGCCGAGGCCGACCACCAGCATACCGGTGATGGCGCCCGACTTGAACGCAATGTCCAGCGCCGGAGCGAGGCCACGGGTGGCGGCGTCGGCAACGCGAACGTTGGCCCGCACCGACACGTTCATGCCGATGAAGCCGGTTGCGCCGGAGAGCACCGCGCCGATGATAAAGCCAATCGCGGTCTTCGAGCCCAAAGTGGCTCCAAGAATGATGGCAATAACAACGCCGACCATGGCGATAGTGGTATATTGCCGGTTCAGGTAGGCCTTAGCACCTTCCTGGACCGCGCCAGCAATTTCTTGCATCCGCGCGGTGCCGGCACTTGCGGCCATCACCTGCTTGCCTGCGTAGGCGCCGTACGCCACCGCTAACAGCCCGCAGAGGATGACGAAGACAAATGCAACGCTCATCGATTCCCCCAACTAACTTTTGGAACATTCCCTTTTCTGGGCGCACCGCCTTTGCAGGCCGACGACCAGTCGGGAATTGAGTGTCCGCAGAATGCCGGAGCATTCCCCACAATGCAACGGTTCCGACAACTCGCCGGTCGAGAAAACAGCGGGGCGGCTCCCGGTTGCGGTGCACCCATGGTTAGAGCCGCCGTTGCAGCACGGTCTGCACCAGCACGTCCTTAACGACATCCTTGCCGAAAAGCTGATCGCAAATGCCCTGAAGTCGTTTTTTAAGGGAAATAATGTTGACGATACTGCCGTTAAGAATTTCCCCCTCGTCCATTGCGCCGTAAATTGTGGTCATAAAGGTGTCGGTCACACGGGCAGCGCGCGCCGATATGGTGTCGGCGGCGCTTTGGTCGCGAACATGGAGGGCAACGACCATGGTAATTACTTGTTCCACTCGTTCCGCACCCACAACTGGCACCACGAAAGGTGGGATACGAACATAGATCGGCGGTGGTGGCGGTGGGGGTTTGACCGGCTTTTCTTCTGCGGCGGCTCCGCTGAAGTACTTGGTATAGGCGTAATATCCGCCCCCGGCCGCCCCGATCAGCAGCAGCATCCCCACCACTAAAAGAACGACGCCCTTCATAGCCCGCCTGCCTTCCTATGCTTAGCGGGACAAGGCTACGCCTCTGGCGCTTCGATGAAAAGAGCCGATGGAGGCCGCTTGGCCTGCGGCCCTAATCTCCGGGAAAATGGCTCCAGCCGGCGGTTGCCAGCCTCAGCGGCTGGCCTTCGTCATCATACGCCGTGACCTGCCCCGCCGGTCCGTTTTCGAGGCGGCCGATCTCGGTAATTGCGACTCCTAGCCGGTTTTCAAGCTGCATGAGGGCGGGTTTGCAGGCGTTTGGCGCCGTGAAGGCCAACTCGTAATCGTCGCCGCCGGTGAGAATCGCCGGCCAAAGCGCGGGGTTGCGGCCGAGCAGGGCGCGGGCGGGAGCGGAAAGTGGGAGTTTTTGGGCGTAAATCACGGCCGAGCAGCCGCTAACCTCGGCGATATGGCCGATATCGGCAACCAAGCCGTCGGAAATATCCAGGGCCGCCGTGGCCAGCCCGCGCAGCGCTTGCCCAACGGTGAGCCGGGGCTCGGGCCGGCGCAACCGCCCAATCAGGGCGGCGCGGTCGGCGGCCGGGGCGGCGGCGGCCTCAAGGGTGCCCAGCACGAATTTCAGGCCGAGCGCGGCATCGCCAAGGGTGCCGGTAACAAATAATAATTGCTCCGCTGCCGGCCCGCGCACCCGCCGGGTCAGCGCTTGGCCCGCCGGAACCAGCCCCAATGCCGATATCGCCAGGGTCACCGGCCCCGATGTCGCCACCGAGTCGCCGCCCGTAAGGGGAATTACGTATCGTTGTTGGTCCTCCGCCAGCCCGGCGGCGAAGGCCGCGAGCCAGGCGTCATCGCGCTCAAGAGGCAGCGCCAGCACCAAGCTGTAGCCGAAGGGCACCGCGCCCATCGCCGCGAGGTCTGAGAGGTTGGTGCGCAGCAGCTTGGCGGCGATATCGGCGGGCGGGTCGCTGTCGAGAAAATGTACCCCCGCAACCATGGCATCGGTGGTGACCACCAACTCTTGGCCGTTTGGGACCGTCAGCACTGCGGCGTCGTCGGTCAGCCCGAGCGCGCCCGGACAGCCAGCGGCCAGCGGCGCCAGATAGCGCCGGATGCGCGAGAACTCACCAAGCCGGCCCCCCTGCTCAGGCCCGGCCATAGCCCGTGTCCGACGGCTCCAGTTCTTCCGGGCGCAGGCGGCGGGCCAGATGATCGAGCACGCCGTTAATCACCCCAAACTCGCGCCCGGCGTAAAATGCCTTGGTCAGCTCAACGTATTCGGTGAGGATGATTCGCGGGTGGGTGTCGGCCTCACTGAGCAGCTCAAAGGCGCCGCTGCGCAAAATGGCCCGCAACAGCAGCTCCAGCCGTTCCAGCGGCATTTTGGGATCGAGCGCGGCGGTGAGCATCGTGTCGATTTCGGCGCGGCGGGAGGATGTTCCGCGCACGATGGCCGAAAACAGCAATGGGTCGGCCGCGACATACGAAATGCCGTCCACCTCATGCCCCAGCCGATGCGAAACGAATTCCGCCAGCACCGTTTCGGGCGCGGCGCCGGCCAATTCAATTTGGTAGAGCGCCTGAACAGCGGCCAATCGGGCAGCGCTACGCCGCGCTTTCGCCGAACCGCTGCCGGAGCGGGCGCGGCGTTTCGCGGGTTTGGAAGTGGTGGTCATGAGATCCTGAAGTGGGGAGATCTTGAAAGCGGAAGATCCCGAAGCGGGGCGTTAATCAGCGCGGATAAAGGCGGAACTGGCGTTTTAGTTCCAGCATATCAAGGCAGGCCTGCGCGGCGCCGCCGCCTTTGTTTTTGTGCTTGACTGAGGCGCGCGCCCAGGCCTGTTCCCGATTCTCAACCGTAATGATGCCATAGCCGATTGCCAGCGTATGGGCGACGGCCAAGTCTTGCAGGGCGCGGGCACTTTCGCCGCAGACATAATCATAGTGCGTGGTTTCGCCGCGAATCACGCAGCCCAGGGTGACGTAACCATCAAACCGCCGCCGGCCCGAGTAAAAATCCATCGATTTTACGGCATAGCGCACCGCCGCCGGAATCTCGAAGGCGCCCGGCACCGCGATTCGCTCATAGGTTGCTCCGGCGCTCTCGATGGTCGCAACGGCGCCCCGAACCAGCTCGTCGGCGAGGTCTTCATAAAAGCGGGCTTCGACGATCAGAATGTGGGGCGCATCAGCCATTAGTGGAAACCTTCCTCACGGCCGACAGTGCGGCGTCCACCGCAATTGGCCGGTGATCCACCACCGTCAGCCCGTAGCCTTCCAGCCCGACGATGGTTTTGCGATGGTTGGACAGGAGAATCATGTGCCGGACCCCAAGGTCGAGCAAAATCTGCGCGCCGACTCCGTAATCGCGCAGTTGGGCCTCGCCTGCGGCATCGCCCGAGAGCCGGGCCTTCAGCCGATCGGCCAGCGATTTTTCCGGAGGGTCGCACAGCAGAACCACCACGCCGCGTCCGGCGGCCGCGATGGTGGCCATGGCCGCTTGCAAGTTGACCGCGCGGCCGCCGCTCGACTCGGCCAGCGCGTCGTCGAGCAGGTCGTGGGCGTGCATTCGCACCAGCACCGGCGCGCCGTCGGAGACATTGCCCTTGACCAGGGCAAGGTGCTCGGCGCCGGAAATCGAGTTGATGTAACTCACCAGCTCCCAGCGCCCGCCATAGCGGCTGGTGATGGTGGTGCCAAGGGTGCGCTCGACCAGTGTTTCGGTGCGGCGGCGATACCCGATCAGGTCGGCAATCGTGCCGATTTTCAGGCCGTGCTGGCGGGCGTAGGGCACGAGATCTGACAATCGCGCCATTGTACCGTCGTCGTTGAGAATTTCGCAGATCACCCCGGCCGGTCGCCGCCCCGCGAGGCGTGAAATATCCACCGCCGCTTCGGTGTGTCCCGCCCGCACCAGCACGCCGCCGTCCCGCGCCACCAGGGGGAAGATGTGGCCGGGGCTGACGATATCGTGAGCGCCCATTTCCGGATCGATGGCCACCGCCACCGTGCGCGCCCGGTCGGCCGCCGAAATGCCGGTGGTCACGCCTTCCCGCGCCTCGATCGAGGTGGTGAAGGCGGTTTGGTGCCGGGTTTGGTTGTGCCGGGTCATCAACGGCAGGTTCAGCCGGTCGACCCGATCGCGGTTCATGGCGAGGCAGACCAGCCCGCGTCCGAAGCGAATCATGAAGTTGATCGCCTCGGGCGACGCCGCGTCGGCGGGGATCACGAGATCGCCCTCGTTCTCGCGGTCCTCGTCGTCGACCAGGATGACCATCCGGCCCCTGCGAGCCTCGTCGATGATCTCTTCCGTGGGGGAGAGGGCGCTCAGCAGATTGGTGCTCATGTCCCTCATATCGCTTCGCAAGTTATGGCTCACAACGACTCACTCAGGCGCGCCACGTAGCGCGCCAGCATGTCTACCTCGAGATTGACCATCTGTCCCGGTTTCATAATGCCAAATGTGGTGCATTGCTGCGTGTGCGGGATGATGTTGATGGCAAAGCGCCGTCCCGTCACTTCATTGACGGTCAGGGAAACGCCGTCAAGGGCGACGCTGCCCTTGACGGCAATAAACCGGGCCAAGGGCGCCGGGGCCTCAAATTCAAAGCGCAGGCTCTCGGCGGCTTTGGTGACCGCGACCACGGTTGCCACGCCATCCACATGGCCAAACACCAAGTGCCCGCCCAGCTCATCGCCCAGCCGAAGCGAGCGCTCGAGGTTGACGGGAGTGCCAACGTCCCAGCCGCCAAGGGTCGTGCAGCTCAGCGTTTCATCCGATGCCTGGACCGCGAACCAACCGGGCTCGCGCGCGATAACGGTGAGGCAGACCCCGTTATTGGCAATGGACGCGCCAAGCGGCACCGCCCCGACATCGAGGTCGGTCGCGATGGTGAAGCGGGTATCGCCCGAGCGCTCGACGATGGCAACCCGGCCGATATGGGTGACGATTCCGGTGAACATGGCAGATACCTTAGCAGCTTGATCAGCACCGGGCCATGAAAGAACCGAAACTAAGGGCGGCGGCAAGAGGGAAAAAGGCGGAGCTGTCGGCTGCCCGGGCGCTTTTGTCACACACCGGTCAGTAGAGCGGCGGCTCGCCCTCAACCTGATGGGGCTCGCCGACCATGAAAAGGACGCATCCCTCGTTGAGATCGCCCAGCCGGGTCATGTTGGCAACATACCAGCTCCCGTCGGGAATTCGAATTTTCAGCACCAGTTTTTCGGTGTCGGCGTAGATATCGTAGCCATTTTGGCGTGATTCTCCGCCCCTCATTACGTTTTTTAGCGATTGCTGGGTGATTTTTATGTGCTTATTATCAATTTCAACGTCAATGTCTTCATCCCACTGACAATTTTTTTCTTTGTTCGGTTTTTTCGGCTTTGGTTTTGGTGGTTTTTTTACTTCATGAGTCTCTTCGCCCTCGGCCTTCTTTTCCGGCTCTTTGGGCTTCGGCTTGCCGTGACCCTCGGCCACCTGAACCAGCGGTTCCGCCTTCGCGACCCCCAAAGGCCCCAGGGCCAGGAGCAAACACACAGCCATTCCGAAATAGTTGATCATGGCTCAGGATCCCCCCCCTCTCATCATCCCGCCTTGGTGGCGGCGATGAACGCGAGTCGCGTAAGACAGCGTGGCCACTATAAAGCACGTTTGGGTCGCCCGCCAGAGCGGGGGCGGCTTATATCGGGGGGCATGCCGGGTTGGACGCCGCGCGCACTCGATAGCGCGCCGGGATTGGCGGCATTGGCGCCAGCGGTCGCCGGGATCATCGCCGGTCAATCGGCCGAATCACACGATTTTCTGGTGATTTGTCTCAGATACTTGTCGAATTAACCGCTAATCTGTCGCGCTTTGTTAGAAGCGGGCCGGTAAAAAATAGCTGGCTTGCGCTTTTGGGCCTTGACCTTCTTAAAAGATGCGTATGTAGTTGCATCCGAAATTTTGGGTGGCGGAGTTTGGTGATCGGTCTTAACCAAACTTCTCCGATTGTTGGTTAACGTAATTGTTTGGTTAACGCATCGATCTGATGCGAGTGGCGGGAAGACGGGGCGGCCGGGGTTGCGGGGGCGTGGTGCGCATCCGCTTGGGATTGATTGTTAAACATCAGGGAGTGGTTGTGTGAAAAGGAGAACGCGGGGAAAGGGCGAGGGCGCAAACGATGTCGATGTCCAGGTTGGGCAGCGGCTCCGGGAGTTGCGCGTATTGGCGGGGTTGAGCCAAAGTGATCTCGCAGCGACGATTGGCCTGACCTTTCAGCAGTTGCAGAAGTACGAGCGGGGTGCGAACCGGATTTCAGCCAGCAAGCTATATTTGTTGGCGCGGAATTTGAACGTTCCCGTTGCGGTGCTGTTCGCCGATGTCGATAGCGTGAAATTGGATGACGGCACCATTGCTGCGCCGGTCGCTCTCGTGGGCGAGGTCGGCGAGGCGCAATTGCGGTCGCGCGAGGGGCTGATGCTCGCCCGCCATTTCATGCAGATCAAGGAGGCGACGACCAAAGCGGCCTTGAAGGCGTTCGTTGAAGCCTGCGCCGGTTTGGGAGTGGCGGAGGGCGGCAGCGCCGGGGAGTGTGCGGGCGAGGGCGACGGAGAGCTGGGCGCCGATCGCGAGACTTCCCGCCGCGTTCGACGGCCTCGGGGCGCGGTTTGGCATCCGGGCGATATCGGGGCGGGTTGATTTTGATCGTTTTTGGCTTGAGGCGCGGGGTTGGAGGTGCGGCGGGGTTTTTAGTTTGCGGTCGGCGGGGTGCGATTCCCCTGTTGACATGTCGGAACCCGCCGGCCATAATTCTCGCGGTTTCCGGGGCGGGTCATACCGCAACGGCGGGTGGGGCCGTAGCTCAGCTGGGAGAGCGACGCGTTCGCAATGCGTAGGTCGAGAGTTCGATCCTCTTCGGCTCCACCAATTTTCCTTCGTCCTTTATGTTTGTTATGGTTCTGGTCCGCGGCGGGCGAGTCCGTTCGGGGGCGGCGCCGTTTATGGCCGGCTGCGCTCTGCTGCTATGGTCGACTGCGCTCTGCTGCGATGAAATCCACCGCCGTGCCTTGAAGGACCACGCATGTGAGGCGGTGCGTTATATAGGCACCGGTGTCGATGCAAATCCGGTTGGGATAGACCCCCGAGTTCAATTGAACCGAGTGTCCGTGGACGATCATTTTGGGGTGGCGATTCGAGGATTGGATAAAGTCGTTACGAATACTAATAATATCTTCCCGCTGTTGCCGTTCCAGCGCCACGCCGGGCCTGATGCCTGCGTGGACAAACATATAGTCGCCGATAATAGTGCTCAAAGCCAGCCGGTCGAAGAAATCGCGATGAGCGGGGGGAATCGCGCTTTGTAGCGTTTCGCAGATTTTATGATTCCGCTCCCGGCCAACTCCCATGCCGGCGGACGGTAAGCCATAGCTCATGACCGTCGCCAAACCGCCAACGGAAAACCAATGAGCGCCAATGTCCGGATTTTGGAGAAACTGGATGAGCATATCTTCATGATTGCCCATCAAAAACTCGACCATTACGCCGGAGTTCTCCAGCTCCAACACAGTATCGATCACCCCTTTGGAGTGTAAGCCGCGATCAATATAGTCCCCGACAAAAATTACGCGGGCGGTGCAGTCTTTGTGGCGCTCGATATCGGCTAAGATCTTATCGATCAGGATGCGCAAGAGTTCGGCACAGCCATGAATATCGCCGACCGCGTAAACGCGAACGCCTTCAGGGATAGAGGAACTCGGCGCTGATTTTCGGTTTCGACCCCATCCGAAAATTGAAGGCATCCGCTCATCCTCCGAAATGGTAAGCTTGGGGGCGCACCAGTAAATCGAAACCCTCGCCTAAAAGAACCGCTCGGGAACACGAATAATGTCGCCAGGCAATATTGGTGACTCCTGGCTGATTGCCTGTTCTTTTTTTGCCGGGTCGTTGGCCCGAACAATCCTTGCCTATCCGGTTAACGCAGACACCCACTACATGTTGGGTGCGCCCAATCGCCGGAGTAGAGTTCAGCGTAGGTCGGCGCCTCAGCCCCGCCCGCGATCCCCAGCAATGATCTGAAGGCATTGAACGGGTAG
>CAIZDL010000039.1 GCA_903931735.1 uncultured Rhodospirillales bacterium | reverse complement strand
GGGCTTGAGGGGCCGTATTCCGGCACTCTCACGGTGGATCGGGTCGATGTTGCCGAGTCCCCGCGCGATGTTCATCGGCGGCTAGGCTTGCTGCAAGACGATCTGGGGCTCTACGATAACCTCACCGTACATCAATGCCTGGTTTATCAGGCTGCGGCATACGCTGTTCCGTTGCGAGACCGTGCCCGCAGAATCCAAGATTCGCTCGACCGACTCGATCTTGCCGATCGGGTTGGCGATAAGGTCGGCGGGCTCTCCCGGGGGTTACGTCAGCGCCTTGCGGTGGCGCAGGCGATGATTCACCGGCCAAAGGTGTTGTTGCTCGACGAACCAGCCTCGGGTTTAGATCCGGAAGCCAGGGCCTCCCTTTCGGAGTTGCTGCGGGCGCTGGCGGCGGAGGGGATGACACTGGTGGTGTCGTCGCACATTCTGGCTGAGCTGGAAGATTACACCACCCACATGTTGATTTTGCGCAATGGCCGGGTGGTCGAGCATTGCGCTACTCGGCCTCCGGTGGGACGGCCGCGGCGGTTGCGCTTGGCATTGGCCCAGCCCTCGCCGGGCCTGCGGCAGGCGTTGGCCGCCGATCCGCAAGTGGTTGGTGTGGATGTGGAAGGCCTGGGCGCGCGCTTTGACTTTACTGGCGATATTTTGGCTCAGTCGCACTTGTTGCGGGTGTTGATTCAGTCCGGCCTTCAGGTGGCAAGCCTGGTCGAGGAAACGCGCTCGATGCAGTCGGTCTATAGTGAAAAAATGCGGGGATCGAAGCGATGAACCCGGAGTTCCAGCGCAATCTTTGGCTGGAGTTGCCGCCTCACCGGTTGGTGGCGATGCCGGCGGTTTTGGTTTTGGCATTTTTTGCCGCCTGGCTCGCCGGAGGTACGCTCTTTTTCGCGAGCGCAGCGCAGCTTTTAATCGGCTTGTTGCTGATTATTTGGGGCGGGCGGCTCGCAGCTGAGTCTGTGCTTAACGAGGTCATCGGGAATACATGGGACTTCCAGCGGATGTCGGCGATTACCCCCTGGGAAATGGCGTGGGGCAAGCTTGCCGGTAGCACCGTTTTTATGTGGTACGGTAGTCTTTGGTGTGTCGTGGCCTTTCTTGCCAGCTCTCACGGGCACATCGGAGCGGTTGTTCGGTTGTTGCTGGCGGGGGCAGAGGCGCAGGCTTTGGCTCTGGTGCTGAGCATGATTCTCATGCGGGGAGAGCCGACCAGCTTACGGTTTCAGGTTACCATGGCGCAGTCACTAACCTTTTTAGTGATCTTGCCGTTTTTGTTCTTTACCGTGATTCATCGGCCGGACATTGTCCACTGGTATGGCGCGACGATGTCGGCAGATGCTTTTATCCTTATATCTCAGTTTATATTTATTGGCTGGACTGTGCTCGGTGTTTACCAGTTGATGCGCGGCCAGTTGCAGTATCCGACCCGCTCGGTGAGTTGGTTGTTGTTCGTGATTTTTGCGGTGGTTTATCTCGCCGGGTTTGACTATTTCCTGCGCTTTACCGGTAATGTTGGGATGCCCAGCGCGGCGGTAACCAGGCTCTATGTCGGTTTTTGTGCGGCGATCGGCCTGACCTACATTTGTGCTTTGGTTGAGCCCAAAAGCCCGGCGCGGTTGATGCGCTGGTTGTTGCTGCTCGGCGATAAACGAATGCTCCATGGCGCTCGCCTCGCGCCGACCTGGATCGCCACATTAGGGGTATCTCTGCTGGTTGCGGTGCTCACCGTGGTCAATATTATCGGGCTGAATGGGGCTGGGGCGCCACTTCCGGCCGGTCCCTTGTCTTTGATTATGGCGGTCCTGCTCTTTGCGCTCCGCGATATCGCGGTCTTCCACTATTTGGTTCTGAGTAGCAGTGGCGGGCGGGGTACGCTGGCGATTGCGCTTTATTTGCTTGGGGCGTATTTTATGCTCCCCGTGCTGGTGAGTTCAGTCCGTTTGGACTTCCTGTTGCCGTTGGTGATGCCAGTCGCCGGGGCACCACCGTTGCTGGCAGTTATTCCCGCGATGGTTTGGGCCGCGGTTGCCCTGGTGGTGGTTAAGCAGCGTTGGGCGACCTTACTCGCTGAACATCAGGAACCGCAGAACATCGCAGGCCATTGAGAGCGTGCTGCCAGCGCGTTAACCGCCGGGGCAAGCGGAGGGGCGTGGCTCGGGTGGGTGTGGTTGATTTTCGCCTCTTCGAGATCTGCTGTTAACGCGCGGCCATACGCCATTGTTGGTGGGGCGGGGCTGCGGTTGGGGCGAGTTTGGCATATATTGGCTTTAGATCAGCGCCAATACCGACCAGGACCATGTTTTCGTTGGATCGGGTTTTTCTGCGATCTTCCAAGAGCAGGACGTGATCGCCGGTGAAGAAATCGGGGAGGCGAAACTGGTTGGGCAATATCGCGTTCACGTTGGTGATGTCGTCTCCATCGCGACGGAGTGAGGCGATGGCCTGGTAGAGGGCGACCTGATCATAGGCCCAGAGTGGGCCGGTTTCGTTGATTTTGGTCCTGACATAGCTGGCGATGCGGCCAAAAAACTTTTCCGAGCTTGGTCAGGGATGGGCGCCAACCACGGCGGCCGATATCATTAAATGAGGCCATATGTCCTGGGTTCTCACATATGATAAAGGAAACGTGCGGATAATATTAAGCACTTTGGCACAGCCATCGCTGAAAGAATTATCGATATCAAATAAAACTAGCGGCGCATTAAACATATTAAGGAGTCTGTTGGCAAACAAAAACCGCGCAGAACAACAGTATTCTGGCAATAGATCGCCGTTATAGCGCGTTGTTGCAATAGTTAGCGCCGGGTGGCGTAACGATAGCGCTTGAGCGAGCCCTAAGGCATCGGCATCGGGATTGATAATACCAATAAACAAGCCATTACCGGGTCCGGAATGACTGAAAAAGGTCTGGGCGAGTCGTGCGGCATAGCTTTGAAAATATCGGGAATCGCCAAATGCGGCGGATACTCCTTTGCAACGGTCTCCCGCACCGTGGTGGAGAATTGCCAAGTCGGGGATTTCATCGTTAACTTTGGGCTCGCCGGCCGGGGGGTCGAAGAGAAACGAAATTTGAAACATTGATGCCTGAAACAACGGTGCCAAGGTTTCGCTCGGGTATTGATCGGCCAGCAAATAGAGGCGCCTCGTGCCCTCCCGAAGGCACACCGTACCCGTAATATGATCGAAGCGTGCAAAATGAATGAACGATCTTGCGCAATAAAAGGCGGCTGAAAATGGGCTCAAATCGCCAAAACAGCTGGATATTTTTAACACCGCCTCAAGCTCACCTTTAAGAATCAACTGGCGACAAAGTTCAAATGCCAATGCGCTGCCGGACTTGCCACGGGCGGCACGATAGGTGAGAATTTCCGTCAGCCCAGTAAAATTGCCGCTCAGGATAAGGCGGTTGCCGAGTTCGAGGAATGCCGCCTCGTCGTTATCATCGGTTTTAATGCGGTTGATTAAAGTGTCGTACATCGGTTGACGGTCCTAGCAAGGTGAGCGCGCCGCGTCATAATAATCATATAGATAGGGCAAGAGGCGGCTCATACGTTCCTGCCATGAATGTCTTTGGCGGTAGCCCGTAAAACCACGAGCGCGGATCTCGTCGAGGTGCTCGGGATCATTAAGCCGCTCATTAAGGCGGTCATTTACGGTGGTTAGATCGTGGGGAAGGGCGAACATCCCAATTTCTTGGCTAAGGTCCTCGCTTAGGAATGTACTCTGCTCAGTCGCGATGACTGCACCTCGGCTCATGCCATAAAAAATCCGCTCGTGGCCACCGCGGCCGAAGGTCCAACGGCTGTTGATAAGGATTTTGGCGTTGGCCATCAGGCTTCGGGTTTTCGCAAATGAGGTCGGGCCGCGAAGATCGTGATGGTCAAGGCCGCGCGAATCGCCAATTTCGCCCAATATCACGACACGGCGGCAGGTAATGTTGCGCAAAATTTCGTGGCGACGCAGTTGCATGGCGTAACTGTCAAGTGCAATTACATGCTTTGCGAGGGCCATGGGGGTGGCCGCTAGCCCACGCCGTTGAAAAGCTGCCACAAGGGCGGTGTAGATCTCTTGGCCCTCGCTCCGAACGGCGTCGAATGCCTCTTCGAGGCCGCCGCGCACACAGCTTTGGCCGCCAGATGCGGTGTCGAGCCACAACGGGATGGGGGCAGGGCTAAGAATGTGGCCGGAAAACAGGAGATCGATGGGCCGTTCGCGGCTCGGGCGTGGGTGGGGTATCGGCTCGGGGCCGCCGTGGGGGCAGAAGATTTGGGTTCGTGCGTTCAACCCGGCATGGTTTAAAAAGACGAGGTGGCCTTCGTCGATCACGGTGATGATGGTGTTCTGCGGTGCTCTCAGCAGGTTTTCGAGGTGTAAGGCGGGGTGGTCGAGCATCAGCGCCACCATGGGCATCGCCCAGGCCTCGTGAATGGTGATGTCGCGTCCTTGTTCTTGGCGCAGGACAAACCGATCTTTGGCGTTGCAGCTCAGAATAAAGGACGGCATTCCGTCGCTGCGCATATGGCCGATCAGCGCTTGGGCTAAACCGATGCCGGGTTGACCGGGCGTTTGGTGGAGTGTCCGCGACGAGACACCGAGGGTGTTAAGGGCGGCGCTCACATCGCTCACAATGGTGTCAAACGCGCTGTTCACCGAAACGGTTGCGATGGCGAGAGCTTGCAGGTCGGTCGCACGCATCGGCGGGTCTTTCTGGGCTGTCTCCGACCGGGGCACGGGGCACTATACCGCCATTTCGGCGTAAAGGCAGGCGGCAGACCTTTGGGGGCGGCACTATTTTTTTGGTTGCCGGCTGAGGATCGGCTAAAGTTGGGCGGTGGACGCTTCAGTGAAGGCCAATTTCCAGCAACGACTTATCATGTAAGGGATAGAGGGAAAGCGGGAAGATGGCGTCATATAATCGCAGAACTATTCGGCTGCGGCCACGAACCCGGGCCGCAATGAAGCAGGAGGCCGCAGGATGAGCGATTCCTACCTCGATAGTAAGGTGCGCGAGGCGTTGTTGGCGGCAAAGGGCAGCCGATCTTTGGCCCAAAACGCCTTGATGAAATGGGCGCTGACCGATGAGCGTCTGCTCAAGGCAATGGCGCAGCCCTTTATTAAGGCGATTTCTGGGGCCGCAATTGCGGGGGCTGTGAAGCGCGGAGTGACCGTGCCGGGCATGAGCGGCCCGCCGCCCAAGCCACCGCCTAAGCTATCGCAAAGCGATCTGATGCAGGTGCTAAGCCAGCTTGGCGGGGGGGGCGCTAGCGGCGATGATGAGCGGGGGGCGGGGGAGAAGCTGAGTGCCGCAGATATTTTGGGCGGGGCTCCGGTGCCCAAGCCAGCAGCTCCGGTCCGCAGGCCCGGCGGGGCGTTAAAATCCGCTCAGCCGGCCGACCAAGCGAGTGCAATCAAAACTCTCGCCGCGGTTTATGCGCGCAACCGGAAGCGGCCCTAACTTTATTAAGTGAGGCCAACACGAACGACGAAAGAGGGAGGCTCCCTCTTTCGCTATTCGCGTAAGCCGGTGTTCGAAGCGGTTCAGCCTTCGCTGTCGTTCGAGCGGCGGCCAAGCCCGAGCTTCACGGCCAGATCGGAACGCGCCTTGGCGTAATTGGGGGCGACCATCGGGTAGTCGGACGGCAGGCCCCACTTGGCGCGGTATTCGTCGGGGGTGATGCCGTAGCTGGACATAAGATGCCGCTTGAGCATCTTCAGCTTTTTGCCATCTTCCAGGCAAACGATGTAATCAGGAGTGACCGACTTCTTGATCGGAACCGCCGGCTTCAGTTCTTCCTTGGCGGGCGCCTCTTCGGCGGGCGCGGTCAGCCGTTGAAGGCTGTCGCGGACGCTCTGAATCAGGCGTGGAAGCTCGGAAACAGGCAGTTGATGATGGCTGACGTAGGCGGCGACGATTCTCGCCGTCAAACTGGTGATGTCGTTATTATCCAGCGTATCCATGTTCGACCTCGTTTTTTGTTTGGCGCAAGTTGAGTATGCGTTTAACAGACCAAGAGCAGAGAGGCAAGGCGCATTCTTGATCGCTTCTCTAACGCTCTTGCGTGACGATGAGTGATTGATATTTTGACCGCGACTCCAGAATTAAGGTGAAACGTTAAGGTCTGTTGGAAGTTTTTCGGCCTAGGCTTCAAATTCTGGCGCCGGCGTGGCGGTATCGCAACAGGCCGTGGGTGGTATATGTGGCGATAAATTCTCTGATAAGTTTTGCCCGATGCCATTGATGACGATGAAAGCTGTTTTTGAATGGGCGGCGACGTTTCTGCCGCGTTGAAGCCTGCCTTGGAGTCTCCGGCCCGGGTGGCGACTCGCGAAACCGGCTGTGGTGGGTGGCGTGGTCGGTTTGGGTCGAATCGGAACCGGCAAGCAGCCTGTCTCCTAACCTGGGGCTTCCGCCGATTTTCAGTGGCAGGCGCCAAACCGGCGCCAAGACCCCCGTGACGAATTGCGACAATTTTGGTTGCAGTCGGCTGGCGAGCGGTGTCACTTTCCAGCAGCGGACTGTTCCTGGCAAGTGGGTGGCGGCCCGTCAATAAAGTTGGATGTTTTAAAAAGCTTAGGAATTGCGACCATGTTCAGTTTTTTCTTTAGGCTGTCGATCACCCAGCGTCTGGTCGCGTTTAGCGTGGTTGGCATGGCCGTCGCGGTCGCCGTTATTGTGGGGATTTCGGTTATTGTGCTTACTGATCACTTGAAAGAGGGGGAGGTGCAGCGGCAACGATTCAATGGCGAGGTGGCGCTGCAAATCCTCAATCCTGGCAACGAGGCCTATGCTATCATTGGTGGTAAGTTGCAGGTCGGGGGCCGTGTTATCGACGATAATTTTGATGTCGCGGATCGGATTAAAAAGATTCTTGGGATTGATGTCACCGTTTTTCGGGGCGATCTCCGGGTTACGACAACAGTAAGGAAGCCGGATGGCTCCCGCGCGGTTGGGACCCAGCTCGTTCATGGCCCGGCGTATGAGGCCGTTCTTAATCATGGTCAGAGCTGGAAGGGCGAGTTGAAGGTGCTCGATTTGCCGTATCTGGCATCGTATGAACCGCTTAAAGATACCGGGGGTAAGGTTATCGGTGCGGTATTCACCGGCCTTAAATCGGGCGAATTCTATGCTATGATTGATCAGTTGATGTGGCGCATTATTTTGGTGGCGTTGGTCTCTACTGCACTGGTTGGCATCTTGATTTTCTGGTTGCTTAAGCGTGAAATGGGCGTATTGCGCGTCCTTAACGGCATTATGGCGTCGCTTGCGCGTAAGGATTTTGCGGTGATGGTTCCCGAAACCGGGCGCCCCGACGAAATTGGTGAGATGGCGCGGGCGGTTGAGGGCTTTCGGGCGTCGTTGAGCGAGGCTGATGCGGCGGGCGTCCAGCAACGTCGCTCCCAGTCCGAGCAGGAAGCTCGACGGGGCGAGATGGTCCGGGTTACCAAGAGTTTTGCCGAGGGAATCGAGGGTGTGGTGCGCAACCTGAGCGGTGCCGCCAGTAGCCTGCGGGGGTCGGCCGAACAGTTGACCGAGGTTGCTCAGCAAACGCTTTCCGAAACCTCGACCGTAGCGCGGGCTTCCGAGCAGGCGTCGTCGAACGTTGAGACCGTGGCGGCGGCAGCCGAAGAGCTTAGTGCCTCCATCACCGAAATCCGCCGCCAAGTATTCGATGCGTCAAAAGTGGCCCAGCAGGCCGTCGACGAGGCGCAAAAGACTTCGGGGACCGTGCGCGGGTTGGCCGAAGCCGCTCAAAAAATCGGCGATGTGGTGCAACTGATCAATGATATCGCGTCTCAGACCAATCTGTTGGCGCTGAATGCCACAATTGAAGCGGCGCGGGCGGGGGATGCCGGCAAGGGCTTTGCCGTGGTCGCGGGCGAGGTGAAGAACCTAGCCAACCAAACCGGCAAGGCCACCGACGACATTCAAAACCAAGTGAATGCGATCCAGGCGGAAACACAACGGGCGGTTGCGGCTATCTCTGATATTGCGCGCACGATTAGAGCTATCAGTGATATCACTCACGCTGTCGCTTCGGCGGTGGACGAGCAGGGGAAGGCTACCCAAGAAATCGCGGTTAATGTTCAACGCGCCTCGGCGGGCACCAGCGAGGTCTCGGAGAGTATTTCACAGGTAACCCAATATGCCAGCAATACCGGTTCGAGCGCCGAGTCGGTGCTGGAGGCGGCCAATGCCCTGAATGCCGAACAGGGCCGGTTGCGGGATCAGGTTTCGGCGTTCCTCGACCGCGTTCGCCAAGAATAGGATAGGCTGGTCTTCATGCGTCTGCTGCATACCGCTGATTGGCACCTGGGGCAGACTTTGCATGGGCAAACACGGGAGTATGAACACGCACGATTTTTAGCGTGGTTGGAAGAACAGCTCGTTGTGCGGGGTGTTGATACGCTGGTCATCGCGGGCGACGTATTCGATGGTCAGAACCCGCCGGTGAGCGCCCAGCGTCAATTGTTCGGCTTTCTTGCCCGGGCGCGGCGGTTGCGGCCTGATTTATCCGTGGTGATTATCGCCGGCAATCATGATAGTGGCGGTCGACTGGAAGCCCCCTCGCCGTTGCTGGAGGAGCTTGGGGTTCGGGTGGTGGGCAGCTTGCCGCGCCGGGCCGATCGCTCGCTCGATTTCGACCGGTTGCTGGTGCCCTTGGCTGGGGGCGGTTGGTGCGTCGCCGTGCCTTTTCTGCGTCCGGCCGATTTGCCGGCAGTTGAGGGCGATGATGCCGAGATCGCTGGGGTGCGCGCGGTTTATGACGAGATTTTTGCGGTGGTCCGGGCGCGGCGTGGGCCGGGCGAACCGGTGATCGTGCTTGGCCACTGTTATATGGCCGGCGGTGCGCTTTCGGAATTGAGCGAGCGAAAAATCCTGCGCGGCAACCTCCATGCTTTGCCGGTGGAGCTGTTTGCCGCCGACATGGATTATGTGGCGCTTGGTCATCTGCATCGCGCCCAGGCGGTTGGCGGGCGGGAGGCGGTTCGCTATAGCGGCTCGCCGGTGCCACTGGCCCTCGACGAGGCTGATTATCCTCACCAAGTGGTTCAGGTTGATTTTGAGGGCGGGCGGCTTGTTGCTCTTGAAGCGGTGCGGGTGCCCTGTTTTGTCCAGATTTTGCGCCTCATGGCCAGCTCGCCGGGCGCCGTTGCCGCCGTGCTTGCGCCATTGCCAGCGGCGGCGGGCGATCCCGATACTTGGCCGTTGCTGGAGTTGACGGTCAGGATTGAGCAGCCCGAACCCGGACTGGTGGCGCTGATCCTGGAGGCGGTGGCGGGCAAAGCCGTACGGCTGGTTCGCTGGGTATTTGAAAGTGGCGGGCACGGGCGCGCCCTGGTGGCCGAGGCGGTGCCGCTTTCCGCGCTCGCGCCCGAGGAGGTTTTTCTCCGGTGCTGGCAGCGCAGCCACAGTGGCGAGCCCTCCCCCGCCCATCTTGCCGCGTTTCAGGAGTTGTTGGAGTCGACTTATAGTGGTGATGGCGAGGGGTAGAGCGCTATGAAAATCCTCGCGATTCGGGGGCATAATCTGGCCAGCCTCGGTGGGCCGTTCGAAATTGATTTTTCGGCCCCACCGCTGGCCACAGCCGGCTTATTTGCGATTACCGGGCCGACGGGTGCTGGTAAAAGCACGATTCTTGATGCGCTATGTCTCGCTCTTTTTAATAAGTTGCCCCGGCTTCCTAAAACCGAGGGTGTAACATTGGGCCGGGAGGGCGACCCGCCAGAGTTGCGGATCAGCAGTAACGATGTTCGGGGGGTGTTGCGTCGGGGGGCCGGCTCGGGGTGGGCCGAGGTTTTGTTTGAGGGGCGCGATCACCGTAGGTATCGGGCGCGGTGGGACGTTCGGCGTGCCAATAACCGGCCGAGCGGAAAACTCCAGAAAATTCAACACTCTTTGCAGTGTCTTGATGATGGGCACGGGCTTGGCGGCACCGCTACCGAGACCCTGGAAGAAATCGAGCGGTTGCTTGGACTCAACTTTGATCAGTTCCGCCGCGCGGTCTTGCTGGCTCAGGGCGATTTTGCGGCATTTCTTAAGGCTCCGGCCAAAGATCGGTCGGCGTTGCTGGAGCAGATCACCGGAACCGAGATTTATTCGCGTCTCTCGGTCGCGGCCGATGGCCGGGCTAAGGCGGAAAAACAGAAGTTGGCCTTGCTGGAGGAGCGGTGCGCCGCCTTCACGATTCTGGATGATGCCGCCCGGGCAGCGCTGGAGGCGGCTGTTGCGGCGGCTGTTGCCGATGGGGCGATGGCGGAATTGACGTTTGCCGCGGCTGGCGTTGCGCGGGATTGGCATGGCCGGCTGGCGGTGCTTAACCGCGATCTTGAGGCGGCGCTCGTTGAAAAAGCGGCAGCCGAGGCAGCGTGGCAGGCAGCGGCGGCCGAACGGGGGGAGCTGGAACACGTTCGCCGGGTTCAACCCCTTCGTCCGGTCCAGCAGGCCAACGACCGCAGCCATCGGGACGCTGAAAGCGCTGCCGATAAGGTTAAAAAGGCCGAGGCGCAGGTGGCTGAGGCGAAAACTGCTCATCAAGATTTGGTCGCGCGGAGGGAGGCGGCCGAAAAGCACTACCAAGCCTGCGAGGCGGCAGGAGCCGCCCTTGGGCCCGACTTGGACCGCGCGCGGCAGCTTGATGGTGAGCTGGAGCGTTTGGCCAACGAGCTTGCCGGGCGGGCGAGCGACCGCGAGGCGGCAACCGCCCACCGAAACGTCGAAAGTGCGGCGTTGACGGCTCGGGATCAGGAGTTGGCCACCCTGGCCGGTGAGATCGCCGAGCGTCAAAGCGCCTTGCTCGCACGTACACCGGTCTTGCCAATTGCCGATGAATGGCCACGGTGGGAAGGTGCGTTGGAACGCGCCAGCGCCGCGCTTGCGGCTGTGGGGGAGAGTGTTGCCCGGTTGTCTGGTCTGTCCGGGCGGGGTGGACCGGTTGGTTTTGATGTTGACCGGTCGCTTGCCGAATGCGACCGTGAGCTGGATATTTATCTCAATAAAAGCAGGGAGGTGGCTGCGCTGCCGGTTAAGGCGCTCGAAAGCCTGCGGGCGGAGCGGGGGCGGGCAAGCGCGCAGCAAGACCGGTTGCGTACGCTTGGTGGGGTGGTCAAGGATGCCGCTCGGGCGCTGGTTGACCGGTCGGAGGCGTCGGCGGACGTGGCCCGCCTTGGCGCGGCGGCGGTGGCGGAAGCCGCTGGTGAAGAGGCAGCCTCGGTGCAATTGGCGCAGGTTCGGGCAGCGCTGGGGCAAGCCGAGGCGGCTTTGCATCGTTTGCAGCTTGCGCGGAGTGGCGAGGTGGATGCGCTGCGGGCGAGTTTGGTCGCGGGCGTGCCTTGTCCGGTCTGCGGTGGCGGGGATCATCCATGGGCGGGCCGGCAGAGCGCCGCGTTTGAAGCGCTGGAGGTCGAGCAGCGTTGGTGTGTCGACGGGCTGAAGGCGGATTTCCATACTCTTAGCATATTGGTGGGGGGCCACCGCGCGGCGCAGGCAGCGGCACGGCGGGACGGTGACCGCGCCGAGCAGCGCCGGCTGGCGGCGGCAGATGGATTGACGCGGTTGGCCGATACCTGGCGGGCTGCCGGGGCCGGGGCTGGAGTCGGGGCTGGAGTCGGGGCCGGGATGGTGCTGCCGGCTGACCCCGCGAGCGCGGCGGCAGCAGCGGTTTTGGCCGCGCTCACCGCCGAGACCGATGGGGAAATTGCGCGGATTGCTTCGGATGAGGCGGCGGCCCACAGCCACCAGCGGGAGTTGGCGGCGGCTGAGGCGGCGGTTGCCGTGGCTCGCGCCAGCCGCGATTTGGCGCGGGTGTTGGCCGAGTTGGAGCGGCCTTTCGCCGGCCTTGGCCCTTGGCGCGCCGGTTGGGCGGCCGATGCTGCCGGCTTTCAAACCAGTTTGGCGGGCGAGGTGTCGGCTTTTCAACAGGGCCAGCGGGCGTTGGCCGAGGCGGAGCGCCGGCATGGCGTCCTTGCCGTTGGGCGGGGCGGGCTGGTGGACCGGGTTGATGCTGCGGCCAGGGCGCATGATCGGTCGGTGACGCTTGCGACCGATGCTGCCGACCGCCAAAATCGCTGTCGGCAAGACCGGGCAGGGGTGTTGTCCGGTCGTTCGGTCAAAGTGGTGCTGGATGAGGCGACACACCGGGTCCGCGAGGCGCGACGGGAGTTTGATGTTGCTACCGCGGCACACGATCGGTGTGCCTTGGCGCTCGCGAGGCACGTACAGGCCCATTGTTCGGCGGTGGATGATGCTTTGGCCCGAACTGCGGTCGCGGCGGGGGATCGGGCCAAATTCGACGCCGCTTTGAAGAGCGCGGGCCAGGACGAGGCGGCGGTTCGGCGGCTTTTGGACTATGATCAGGCGTGGTTGGAGGCGGCCGGGCGGCGTCTTGCGGCCTTGGAGAGCGCGCTTGGCACGGCCACCGCGACCTTGGCCGAGCGGCAAAGACTGGTGGCTGAGCATCGATGCGCCGTCGCTGCTCCCGCCGGAACCGCGCAGGAGGCAAGAGCGGCGCTGGAGGCGGCGGAGACGGCGCTCGGGGTGGCGCGGGAGCGGCTGTACGCCTGTGGTGTACGTGTCGGTAAGGACGACGAGGCGCGCTTGGGCCGAACGGGTTTGATGGGCGAGATTGGCGCCCAGCGCCGGGTTTATGAGGTGTGGGCCGGGTTGGATCATGTGATCGGGTCTGCGACCGGGGATAAGTTTCGCAAGTTTGCTCAGGGGCTTAGCCTCGATCAGTTGCTCGGCCACGCCAATGTGCAGTTGGCGGATCTCGCCCGCAGGTATCAGCTGGAGCGTGCCGCCGGCTCCGATCTTGAAATCCAGGTGGCGGATCGGGATATGGGCTCTGAGGTGCGCTCGATCCATAGCCTTTCGGGCGGTGAAACTTTTTTGATTTCACTTGCCTTGGCGCTTGGGTTGTCGGCGATGGCCGGCGGGTGTGCTGGCATCGGCACACTCTTTATCGATGAGGGCTTTGGCGCCCTCGATTCGAGTAGTTTGGATATCGCCCTCTCGTGTCTTGAGGCGCTGCAAGCCGGCGGCCGGCAAGTGGGGGTGGTCAGCCATGTTCCGGCGATGATTGAACGCATCGGCGTTCAAGTGCGGGTGGTGGTTGACGGCGGCGGGCGCAGCCACGTTGTCACGGTCGGCCAGATATGAGCGGTGGCTGTCCGTGATTAGAACCGAGGGCGTTTGGGCTGTTGCCAATAAAGTAGGCAGCGGAATTTCGTGGACTTCGGCGGGTGACTTCAGCGATAGCTCGCGGGCAGACATGGTTTTTCGTAGACATAGGTTTTCAAGGCAAGCGGGAGAGGCAAGATATGGGACGGAAACTGATTTCCTCGGGGTCGGACTTTGAAAAGGTCGCTGGCTATTCACGGGCGGTGGTCGATGGCCGCTGGGTGTTCGTGTCGGGCACGACCGGGTTCGATTATGCCGCCGGCACCATTTCAGAAGATGTGGTCGCCCAGACCGAGCAGGCGTTCACCAATATCGCGGCGGCCCTGGCTTTGGCCGGCACCAACCTCGATCGGGCGGTTCTGGTGCGCGCGTATCTTGCCGATGTCACCGATTTTGAGCGGGTGGCCCCGGTGTTCGGCCGTTTTCTCGGCAACAGCCGTCCCGCGAACACCACGATCGGGGTGCAGATGGTCGATCCACGAATCAAGATCGAGATCGAAATCACCGTGCGCAAGCGCCGCTAGGCCCGGTTTCATCGGGTCTGGAAAAGGCTTTTCATTCCGTGTGTTCACTCCTATGCTCTTCCGAGCGGGCGGCTTAGCTGGCCCGCCGTTTAGGGAGCGGGGCGGGGCGGCACGGGGATGGTGCCGGGCGCCCGAATGATCGTTCTTATCGTCTGCGGGTGGGGCGCCGGTGTTTCTCGCTACCGAGCCAGGGCTGTGCGTCACTGATTCCGCAGGCGTGATTTTGCGGGTAAATGGGGCGTTCAGTCGCCTGCATGGTCGCTCTGAAGCGGAGCTGACCGGCCTTCCGGCGCGGGCGCTGCTGGAAGGCGGGCGGATCGGCATTTTTTCCTCGGGATATCTCGATTTGGTCGCCGGGGTGTTGGGCGACCGGGCTGAATTGCGCTTCCCGATCCCGGGGGAGCCGGGGCGGTCGCTGGTGGCGGTGGCCTCGGTCATGCCGGGGATGAGCGGCGGCCGGTTTACCGTTACCACAGTGACGGTGGATGACGAGCGCTTTGCCGGCTCCACCGGGGGGTTCATTGGGTGCGATCCGGGCTACTCGATCTTGGCGGCGGCGGCCGATGGGGTGGTGGGCAGTGATCAAAAGGGCGTGATCGATCGCTTCGACGTCGGGGCCGAGCGCCTGTTTGGCTATCGCTCCGCTGAAGCGGTTGGGGCAAATGTTGCGCTGCTGATGCCCGAGTCCTATGCAGCGCAGCATGATCGCTACATGGTGAATGCCCAAAGCCGTGCCGGTTTGGCGGAGGGCGAGCGGCGGCGCAAGTTGTTGGGCCGGCGTAAAGATGGTTCGACCTTTCCGGTGCTGCTGCTGGTGCGGGCGCGTGTGCCGCCTGAGGCGCCCGGCTTCGTGGCGGTGGTGTTCCACGACGGCGATCACGAAATGAACCGGCCCAGCCTGGAGCAAACCAGCGCCCGGCTTCACGATGCCCTGGGCTCCCTCCAGGAGGGGTTTTTGCTGTGCGACGCTCGCGATCGGATCGTGTTGGCCAATGCCCGGATGCGCGCGCTGTTCAGCGAAACCGCCGATTTGATTGTGCCGGGGCGGACTTTTGAGGAGCTGGTGCGCGGTTGCGCAGCGCGGGGTTTTTATCAGGTTCCGGGCCATGGCCACGGTCATGCCCAAGGCTACGCCCCCGGTATCGAAGGCTGGATCGAGTGGCGGTTGGCCCGCCGTCTTCAGCGGCCGGGGCGGTTTGAGATCGATGTTGCCGGCGGCCGGCGGCTTGAGGTGCGCGAGCTGGATGCGGCGGAGGGCGCCTGCCTCACGGTTTATGACGATATTACCGAGCGTCACCAGCGCGAACAAAAACTGCGCGAGCGGGAGGCCGAGCTTTCAACGGCCCAGCGCATCGCTCAACTCGGCGGCTGGCGTTACGATCACCGCACCCGGCAGATTTCGTGGTCGGAGGAGATGTTTCGCTTGTTTGGGGTTGAGCCCGAGGCGTTTCGGCTGTCTGCGGCCTCGATTTTCGCCTGCATTCATCCGGAGGACCGGGACCGGGAGCGGGTGCTGCGGTTGCTTACCGCGCGCGGCCGGCGCACGGCGGTGCGGGAAGGCGAGTTTCGCATTATCCGCTCTTGTGGCGAGGAGCGGGTGCTGTGGGCGGAAAGCCAGCGGGAATGCGATGAAGACGGCGTTGAGGTCGCCCGGTTTGGCGTTTGTCAGGATATTACCGCGCGCAAGCTCGATCAATTGGCGTTGATCCAGGCAAAAGAAGTGGCCGAGGCGGCCAGCCGGTCCAAGTCGCAGTTTTTGGCGAACATGAGTCATGAGTTGCGCACCCCGCTGAACGCCATCATCGGTTTCAGCGAGATGATGGCCAGCGAAGTGCTGGGGCCGATGGGCAACACCCGCTATCGTGGCTATGCCGAGGCGATTTTGAGCAGTGGCAGCCATTTGCTGGACTTGATCAATGAAGTGCTCGATTTAGCCAAGATCGAGGCCGGGCGTTATGAGCTGACCGAGGATTGGCTTAACGTCACCGATGCCCTTGAAGATGCGGTTCGGCTTGTGGGGCCGCGCGCGGCTGAAAAGGGGGCGGTTATCACCCGCTTGGCCGGGGTCGCACCTCAATTGTTGGCCGATCGCCGGGCGTTGCGCCAGATGTTGCTCAATTTGTTGTCCAATGCCGTGAAATTTACTCCGGCAGGGGGACAAATTAGTCTGAACGCTCTTTGGAATGGCGATGGCTTGCGGCTGGAGGTTGCCGATACCGGGTGCGGCATTCCGGCCGATCGCATCGGGGATTTGGCGCAACCCTTCGTGCAGGTTGATACCGCCATGAATCGCCGCCACACCGGAACCGGCATCGGGCTTTATCTGACGCGCAGCCTGATCGAGCTGCACGGCGGCCGGCTGACCATCGAGAGCCACCAGGGGGAGCCGTCGGGGACCACGGTTTCTTTGGCTTTTCCGGCGGAACGGCTTCGTTTCCCGCCTGGATGAGGGCGGGAGGGTGAGGGCGCCGGTGCTGGCCGATTGACAGCGGTGGGGGCAAATCCTATGGTGCCACGGGTGCCGCCGGCCAAAGGGTGACCGATGAAAGTCCTTGTTCCCGTTAAGCGTGTCGTCGATTACAACGTCAAAATCCGGGTAAAGCCGGATGGTTCGGGTGTCGAGACCGCAAACGTAAAAATGTCGATGAATCCTTTCGACGAGATCGCCGTCGAGGAATCGGTGCGCCTCAAGGAGGCCGGCACCGCGACCGAGGTGATCGCCGTTAGTCTTGGCGTTCAATCGGCCCAGGAAACCATTCGGACCGCGCTGGCCATGGGCGCCGACCGGGGGATTCATGTGGTCACCGACCTTGAGCTTCAGCCGTTGGCGGTGGCCAAGGCGCTGGCCGCCTTGGTCGAGCGCGAGAAGCCCAGCTTGGTGATTCTGGGCAAGCAGGCGATTGACGACGACTGCAATCAAACCGGCCAGATGTTGGCGGCGTTGCTGGGGTGGCCCCAGGGTACGTTTGCCTCCAAGCTGGTGGTCGCCGATGGCCACGCCACCGTCACGCGCGAGGTCGATGGTGGGTTGGAGACGGTGCGGTTGAAGCTGCCGGCGGTGATCACCGTCGATTTGCGCATGAATGAGCCGCGCTATGCCTCGTTGCCCAATATCATGAAGGCCAAAAAGAAGCCGATTTCGGCGTTTGCGCCTGCTGATCTCGGAGTCGATTTGGCGCCGCGCCTCAAGACGTTGAAGGTGGCCGAGCCCCCCAAACGCCAGGGCGGCGTTAAGGTCGCCTCGGTCGAGGCGTTGGTCGAGAAACTTAAGAACGAAGCGCGGGTGATCTGACATGGCCATCCTGGTTATCGCCGAACACGATAATGTTGCCGTAAAATCGGCCACGCTCACCACCCTTGGCGCGGCAGCCAAGCTTGGCGGCGAGGTTCATTTACTGGTTGCCGGCGCCGATTGCGCCGCCGTCGCCCTATCTGCGAGTAAGATCGCCGGGGTGGGCAAGGTGCTGGTGGCCGATTCTTCAGAATATGCCCACGGCCTTGCGGAAAATATGGCGCCGCTGTTGGTTGGGCTGGTCAAGGGCGGTGGTTACAGCCATGTGCTCGCTCCTGCGACTTCGGCCGGTAAAACAGTGGCGCCGCGTGTGGCGGCTTTGCTGGATGTGGCGCAGATTTCCGAAGTCATCGCCATTGAGAGCGCCGATACGTTTCAGCGCCCGATCTATGCCGGAAACGCCATTGCCACCGTGCAATCTTTGGATGCGATCAAGGTGTTGACGGTGCGGGGCACCGCTTTTGCGCCGGTTGCGGTCACCGGGGGCAACGCACCGATCGAGGCGTTGGCGGCGGTGGGGGATGCCGGCCTTTCGGCCTTCGTGGGGCAGGAGTTGTCGAAGTCCGAGCGGCCGGAGTTGACTTCGGCTCGGGTGGTGGTTTCGGGGGGGCGCGGGGTTGGCTCGGCCGAGAACTTCAAAATACTGGAGGCGTTGGCCGATACGCTGAATGCCGCCATTGGTGCTTCCCGCGCGGCGGTGGATGCCGGCTACATTTCCAACGACGCTCAGGTTGGGCAGACCGGCAAAGTGGTGGCGCCAGAGCTTTATATCGCGATTGGTATCTCGGGCGCGATTCAGCACCTTGCCGGTATGAAGGACTCGAAGGTGATTGTCGCCATCAATAAAGACGAAGAAGCGCCAATCTTTCAGGTTGCCGACTATGGTTTGGTGGCGGATCTCTTTAAGGCGGTGCCCGAATTGACCCGCGCGTTGGGATGAGCCGGCGCCGGGGCAAAAGGGCCAGGAGAACAGGCCAAGGGGAAGGGGCGTTGCCATGATTGAAAAGATCGGCGTTATCGGTGCCGGCCAAATGGGCACGGGGATTGCGCAGGTGTGCGCGGTCGCTGGTTATCAGGTCCGGTTGCTGGACATTTCCGCCGATGCCATGGCGAGGGCGGTTGCCAAAATTGGGGCCAATCTTGATCGGCAGGTGGCCAAGGGGCGGCTGAAGGCGGTGGAGCGGGATGCGACCCGCGCCCGTATTGTGACCGGTGCGGACTATGACATTTTTGGCGACTGCGACTTGGTGGTCGAGGCGGCCACCGAAAATGAGCCACTGAAGCGCGAGATTTTAAAGAAGCTTTGCGTTCATCTTAAGCCATCGGCACTGATCGGCTCCAATACCTCGTCGATTTCCATCACTCGTCTAGCCGCCGTGACGGACCGGCCGCAAAAGTTTGTTGGCCTGCACTTCATGAATCCGGTGCCGGTGATGCAGTTGGTGGAGATTATTCGCGGCATTGCCACCGACGAGGATACGTTTGCTTTGGCAAAAGACGTGGTGGCGAAGCTTGGCAAAACTGCGGCCAGTGCCGAGGATTTTCCGGCATTCATCGTCAACCGTATTTTGCTTCCGATGATCAACGAGGCGATCTATACTCTTTATGAAGGTGTCGGGACTGTCAAATCGATCGATTTGGCGCTGAAGCTTGGTGCGCACCACCCGATGGGGCCAATGCAACTGGCCGACTTTATCGGCCTCGATACGGTGCTGTCGGTGATGCAGGTGCTTTACGAGGGCTTGGCCGACAGCAAATATCGGCCGTGTCCGTTGCTGGTCAAATATGTTGAGGCCGGGTGGCTTGGCTGTAAAACCGGCAAAGGCTTTTACGATTATTCCCAAGACCCTCCTGTGCCGACCCGGTAACAACCGCTGAGATTCGTTCTTCTTCGCGGGGACAATCGGGTCGAATCGGGGTAGGGTGGCGGCGTCGCTTTCCCTCTGTTGCTGGGCTTTGCCATGGCGTACGCTCGTTTTATTCAGTCGATTGTCGCCACGGTTGCTATCGTGGCGGCGTTGGCCGGTGCGCCAGCGCTGGCTCAGGCCCCCCGAATGCCGCCGGTGTTTGATCAACTGGCATCGCCCTTCACCGAGAGTGAGGTCGGCGGCATTGGATGCGCGGTGGCATCGCTCGGCGCGGGGGCGGGGATGGTTGGGTTAATGGGCGGCCCCGCCGTTTTGCGGGCGGGAATGGGGGGCACGTTCTCGCCACGCTCGGTGCTGGAGGGGTCGGCTGCGGTGGCGTTTGTGTTTTCAAGCGCGTGCTATGTCGGGCAGGCGTTGGCTCCGGTGGTGCTGCTGGGTTGGATGACCCTGTTCGACAGTTTCTCGGCCCATCGCGCCGGGCCTTCGGCGACTCCGGCGCTCAGTGGCGATTTATCGTGGTTGCAGAGCGCCAATCAGCAAGGGAGCGCCGTCGCCGCTCCCTTGCCGTAACGTTTTGCGTCTTTGGTTCGGGCGTCTGGGACTGTTATGGCGCCCGGGGTGGTGCCGGCCGTTTTTCCGGGGCGGCGCCTTCTCGTGCCTTCATGCCCGGCTTGGCCATACCCGGTTCCATCAGCACACCCCCTTTGGCGATGGCCCGTTGGCGCAGGGTTTCCCGCATTTGGGTGCGAAGCTCTGTTCGGCGGGCCGGGTCGGCACGGGCGGCGCGCAATGCCTGACGGAATGCTTGACGCTCTTGGGGTGTCATGAGGTCTCTTGCCCGCAGGACGACCGGTTTTGCGGGGGCGGCCTGTTCGGCCTGGGCGCGGGCAGCGGGGGCCTGTTGGGCCGAAGCCTCGCCCAGCGGCATCGCCACTGCGGCTCCTAGCGCCACCATGGCGCATATCGATCTCCAACCTGTCATGCTGGTCTCCTTCGTGGATGCTCTTTTGCTATGCCGATGTAAGATAGGGCGGCGTGTGCGCAAGCTCAATCGGCGTTTTTCGTTCTTGATCCGCCGCTCTGCTCCTGTTCTCTTCCGGTCACACATGTTGCGTCACCGCCGTCATTGGCGAGGAAGGACCCCACGGCCATGCCCTATACCTCCCTTCGGGACTTTATCGAGCGGCTGGAAAAGGCTGGGCGACTGGTGCGGGTTGCGACTCCGGTTTCCAGTGTGCTCGAACTCACGGAGATTCAAACCCGGCTGTTGGCCGATGGCGGGCCGGCGGTGCTGTTCGAGGCCGTGACGCGCGCCGATGGCCGGCCTTCCGAAATGCCGGTGCTGGTCAATCTGTTTGGCACCGTCGAGCGGGTGGCCTGGGGCATGGACCGGGAGCCGCACCAGTTGCGCGAGGTGGGGGAGACGCTGGCCTTTTTGCGCCAGCCCCAGCCCCCCGGCGGCTTTCGCGAGGCGCTGGAAATGGCGCCGCTGCTTAAAACCGTGATGGCGATGAAACCGCGCACCGTTGGCTCCGGCCCATGCCAGGAGGTGGTGTGGCAGGGGGGCGACATCGACCTTGGCCGCCTGCCGGTGCAAAGCTGCTGGCCGGGAGAGCCGGCCCCGCTGATCACCTGGCCGCTGGTGGTCACCCACGGGCCGGGCGAGGGCCGCGAGGATGGTTTCAACCTTGGCATCTACCGGATGCAGGTGTTGGGGCGCGACCGCTGCATCATGCGTTGGCTCGCCCATCGTGGCGGGGCGCAGCATTACCGGCGCTGGAAGGCCGCGGGCAACACCCAGCCCTTTCCGGTCGCGGTGGTGCTGGGTGCCGATCCGGGTACGATTCTGGCGGCGGTGACCCCGGTGCCGGATACTCTTTCCGAATATCAGTTTGCCGGGTTGTTGCGGGGGCGCAAGGTGGATTTGGTGCCGTGTAAAACGGTGCCGCTCAAGGTGCCAGCCCAGGCCGAGATCATTCTTGAAGGCCATATCACCGACGAGGTGGCGCCAGAGGGGCCTTATGGCGACCATACCGGGTATTATAACTCGGTCGAGCCGTTCCCGGTGTTTCAGCTTTCGGCGATCACCATGCGTCGGAACCCGATTTACCTATCGACCTTCACCGGCCGCCCGCCCGATGAGCCGAGCGTGCTGGGGGAGGCGCTCAACGAGGTGTTCATTCCGCTGCTCTGTCAGCAATTCCATGAGATTGTCGATTTTTGGCTGCCGCCCGAGGGTTGCTCTTATCGCATTGCCGTTGTCTCGATGAAAAAGGCCTATCCGGGCCACGCTAAACGAGTAATGATGGGGGTTTGGTCATTTTTACGGCAGTTTATGTACACCAAATGGGTGATTGTCGTCGACGACGATATCAATTGCCGCGATTGGAAGGATGTGATGTGGGCGGTTTCAACCCGCATGGACCCGGTGCGCGATCTGACGATGATCGAGCGCACGCCGATTGATTACCTCGATTTTGCCAGCCCGGAGTCGGGCCTTGGCAGCAAGGTCGGCTTTGACGCCACCAACAAATGGCCGCCGGAAACCCACCGCGACTGGGGCAAAAAAATCGGCATGAGCGATGCGGTGATCGAGGAGGTCAACCGCAAATGGTCCAGTTTCGGCCTGCCCGGCTCGGGCAAGCCGATCTGGCGCTGAGGGGAGGGGGTTACAGCGCCCCGTCGATCCAGCTTTTCAGCGCGACTTTGCCGAGAGCGCCGATTTTGGTCGCGGCGACGTTGCCACCCTTGAAGAGCAGCAGGGTCGGGATCCCGCGCACGCCGAATCGCGAGGGGGTGACCGGGTTCTCGTCGATGTTGAGTTTGGCGATGGTCAGCTTGCCGGCATACTCCTTGGCGATTTCGTCGAGGAGCGGCGCGATCTGCTTGCAGGGGCCGCACCATTCGGCCCAGAAGTCCAGCAGCACTGGCCCTGCGGCTCCCAGAACGTCGGTTTGGAAACTCTGGTCGGTGACCTTGATGGGAGTGCTCATGGGTCCTCGCGGAGGGGCTTTAAGGGGCAGGATGGGTGCCGGCAGAGACGCCAGCTAAACGACTATGTAGTGGCTGGCGGTGTGGCAGGTCAAGCCGGTGGTGTTGACATCGGGCCTGTTCGCGATAATTATCCTGCCGAACCGGTCCACCGAGCCCGGATTTTTTCGCGAAAGTGCCGTCATGATCCTCTATTCGCTGCGCTGTGATTGCGGCCACGAGTTTGACCAGTGGTTTGATAACATGGCCGATTACGATAGCCAGAAAAGCGGGAGTGCGCTGAGCTGCCCGTCTTGCAGTGGCCATCGGGTCGATAAGGCGATCATGGCGCCAAGGGTTGGCAAGTCCCAGCCCGCAGCCCCAGCACCCTGTGGCGCGCCCTCGTGCAGTGGCGGTGGCGCCTGCCCGATGATGGGGTAGTTTTGACGAAGGGGCCGGGGGGCTCGCCGGCTATTTCCGTTAGTGGCCGAGCAGTTTGACAAGACCGACAATCAGCGCCGTCTGGGCTGCCATGGCACCAACCATCCAGCGCAGGATATCGGCTTTGGTTTCCGAGAGCTTGGCGTCAAGATGATCCCGTGTCACAAGGTCCGCTCCGGACATTGCTTCAGCCAGGGCCGCTGCCGCCGAACGCGATTGTTCCGAAGTGAATCCACCGGCCTGGAGGCGGTCGGCTAGCTTCAGTGTGTCGAATGGAACGGCGCTCATGATACTCTCTCCTGGTATCCCATGATGATAGCGCGTTTGGCCGGTGGGGCTAGGCTGAGAGGCTGTCCGGACAGCCTCTGAGGTTTTATTGTACTCGCCCCCTCCCGATCAGGTGACAAAAAACGCCATCAGGTCTTTCAAATCGCGGGACTGTCCGGCCATTGCTTGGGCGGCGGCGCTGGTTTCTTCCACCAATGCCGCGTTCTTTTGGGTCATTTCATCGAGTTGGGCCACCGAGGAGTTGATTTCGTCGATGGCGCTGGCTTGCTCCGAGCTGGCGGTGGCCATTTCTTCGATCATCGCGGCGACGCGGTTGACGCTCTCCACAATGCCGCCGAGCGCGCTGCCCGCCTTTTGAACCATCTCGACGCCCTCACGCACCTGATTGTTGCTGGCGGTGATCAGCGCTTTGATTTCTTTGCTCGCTTGGGCCGATCGCCCGGCCAGCACCCGCACCTCTTGGGCCACCACGGCAAAGCCTTTGCCGGCGTCTCCGGCTCGGGCGGCCTCGACGGCGGCGTTGAGGGCGAGCAGGTTGGTTTGGAAGGCTATTTCGTCGATGACGCCAATGATGTCGGTGATTCGGCGTGACGCCTGTTCGATATGCTTGATGGACTCCACCGCCGAGCCCGCGAGCTTTCCGCCGTGCTCGGCCGCCTGCTTGGCCTTACCGGCCATCTGGTTGGCTTCGTTGGCGTTTTCGGCGTTGCTGCGGGTGGTGGCGCCAAGCTGTTCCATTGCCGCCGCGGTTTCTTCGAGGTTGGAGGCTTGATGCTCGGTGCGGTCGGCGAGATCGGAACTGCCAGCCGAGACTTCGGCCGAGGCGTTGCTGATTGCCTGGGTGGCGTCGGTGATCCGGCCCACCACTTCGCCCAATTTGTCGGAGGTGGCGTTGTAGTCGTCCTTCAGACGTCCGAAAACACCTTCGTAGTGGGTGGTGATTCGTTGGCTGATATCGCCGTTGGCCATGGCGTCGAGGGCTGTCGCCAGCTCTTCAGAAACGTCGGAGATCGTGCTGGCGATGCCGTTGATCCCCTGGCTGATTTCGAGGGAAAAGCCGGATTTTCCCTCAAGGGAGACTCGGCGCGAGAGGTCGCCATGAAGGGCGCCCTCAACGATATCCTTGATCTCTTCTTCGATCAGCAACTCGTCGGTCAGGTCGCGCCACTCAACCACGGTGCCGAGTCGCACGCCGAGTCGGCTGAGTACCGGGTTGGCGATGACGGTAAAGGTCCGGCGCCCGACTTTGGCCCCGCCCTTGAGGGTCGTTGTCAGATTGGCCAGCATTTGGCGTTGGCGCTCGGGGCGTTGGTGGAACTCGTCGTAATTCCGCCCGACCAGTGCGCCGGCATCAAAGTTTGGCATCACCTCTTTCAGGTCGTTCTCGGCGGTGCGGAACATTTGGGTGAGGGCTGGGTTGACATAGGTGATCAGCCCGTTGGTATCGGCCATCATGACGTTGGCGGTCACTTGATCGAGCGCGCAGCCCGCGCGCACCGCGCCGGTGGAAACGTCTTTGAAGGTGTTGACCGCCCGCGCCATTTCGGCCAGCTCGTCGAGCCCCTCGGTGTAAGGCACGATGACATCGAGGCGCCCCTCGGCCAGCTCGACCATGACGTTGCGCACCCCCTCGACCGGGGTGATGATGCTGCGCGCGATCAGGCGGGCGGCGAGCAAGCCGATTAAGAGCGCCAAGATCGAGAGGCCAATGGTCCTTGAGGCGGCGGCGGCCATGTCGGCATCGGTTTCGGCGA
Organism: uncultured Rhodospirillales bacterium; assembly: GCA_903931735.1. Taxonomy (GTDB): domain Bacteria; phylum Pseudomonadota; class Alphaproteobacteria; order Azospirillales; family Azospirillaceae; genus BOG-933. The sequence goes on along the minus strand of CAIZDL010000039.1, from coordinate 12,062 downwards.
GCAGATCGGCGTTGCGCGCGAGCTGGTGGTCGCGCAGCTTGGCGGCCTTGTCGGCAAACTCGACGCCGATGCTAGCCAAGGTTTGGTAAACCATTTCATCGAACGCGCGGTTGAGCGCTTGCGCCTCGCCGAATCGCTGGTGGTATTCGCTCGCGGCCGTCGCTGCGGTTTTCAGCCGCTCGACGACTTTCGGGTTGGTCACCTGGGGCAGCAGCGCGTCCACATCTTTGCCGAACAGGGAGACTTGGGCGCTGACCTGATCGGCGAAGCGCTGCTCGCCTTTGGCGGTATAGCGGGCGGCCCAGTAGCGGGCCATGGTGAAGGCGTTTTCCGCGATGCCAGCCCGGGCCGCGACCGGAAAGTCGTTATCGGCCATCGCTTGTTTGGTGGCGTCGGCGATGGCCCCGCTCAGCTTGGTGCCGACCGCAGCCATGGTCGTGGCGAACATGGTTTCGCGGTCGGCGCGCAGGATGACCGCGCGTTCCAGGTTGGCGCCATAGCGGTGGACCAGATCGCCCAGTTCGACCAGCATTTGGCGGCGATCGGTGGCTTTGGTGGCGTTGCCAAACGTTTCGAGGTTGGCGGCGATGGTTCCGATCAGCTCGCGCGCGCGGCTGAGCGGCTTTTCCTCGCCGGTATCGGCGAACAGCACCACCCGGCGGCGCATTTCGGCGACATCGGTGGCAATGCTGACCACCTGAACGGTGTTGCCGGCGACCCGCGCATAATCCTTGAGGCTGGCGGCGCTGCTCCGCAAATCCATCACCGCCATAATGGCGACGATGACCAGCAGCAGCAACACGATCGCAAAGCCAGAATTGATACGGGCACCGACCTTGTAGCGTTCAAAGAAACCCGCGTTTGCCATGACCGCTCCCATATTGGCTGGTGATCGTCCGACCCGTGAAACACTGAAACACTGAAACAGTGTTAGCATACCAGTGATTAGTCGGAAATCATCCTGTTTCCAGCGTCCTGATGGCAGGAGAGGGGCCGCAAAGGGGGCAGCCGGGATCGCGGGGGATTTTGATTTTGCGGAAAATGCTGGTCAACCCGTCGATCAGGAGCAGGTGGCCGGAAAGGCTGTCGCCGATGCCCAGCACTTCTTTCAGCACTTCCATCGCCTGAAATGAGCCGACAGCGCCGGCCAGCGCGCCAAAAACCCCGCCCTCGGCGCAGGTTGGCACCAGCCCTGGCGGCGGTGGTTCGGGAAAAATGCACCGATAACATGGGTGGCTCGCTCCGGCATGGGGCTTAAAGGTCGATATCTGGCCTTCAAACCGCAATATCGCCGCTGAAACCAGCGTTTTGCCGGCAAAAAAGCAGGCATCGTTGATCAGGAAGCGCGCGGAGAAATTATCGGTGCCGTCGGCGATTACGTCGTAGCGGCTGATCAGCGCGGCGGCGTTGGCCTTGGTCAGCTTGGCATGGTGGCGCTCAACCGTAATGTCGGGGTTGATCGCCCGGATGCGTTCGGCGGCGCTATCAACCTTGGGGCGGCCGAGGGAGGCGCCGTCGTGGATCACTTGGCGCTGGAGGTTTGAAAGATCAACCACATCGGCGTCGATTACGCCCAGCGTGCCAAGTCCGGCGGCGGCCAAATAAAGCAGCAGCGGCGAGCCCAAACCGCCCGCGCCCACCACCAGCACCCGCGCCCCAAGCAGCCGCGCTTGCCCGGCGCCGCCGACCTCGGGCAACATGATATGACGGGCGTAGCGTTCGAGTTGAGAATCGGTGAAGTCCATGGCGGTGCGTTGGTCGGGGGGTTAGCGATTGCTTCCCGGTATCCACAGCACATCGGCCCGCCCTTGGTCGTTGACGGCGCGGCCAAGCACGAAGAGGTGGTCCGAAAGACGATTGATGTAGTGGAGAGCCGGGGCCGCCACCGGTTCGTGTTCGGCCAGCAGCGTCATGTCGCGTTCGGCGCGCCGGGTGATGGTGCGGGCCATGTGGAGCCACGCGCCGGCCGGGGTGCCCCCGGGCAGGATGAAGGAGTCCAGCGCTGGCAAATTGGCGTTGAGGGCGTCGATTTCCTGTTCCAGCCGATCAACCTGGGCTGGCACGATGCGCAGCGGCGGATTGTTCGGTTGGTCTTCGTGGGGGGTGCACAGGTCGGCGCCAAGATCAAACAGGTCGTTCTGGACCCGCGCGAGCATGGCATCGATCTTGGGCAGGTCTTTGGTGTGCAGGCGGGCCAAGCCAAGGGCGGCGTTGGCCTCGTCCACCGCGCCGTAGGCCGCCACGCGCATATCGTGCTTGGCCACCCGCCGGCCACTGCCGAGCGAGGTTTGGCCCTTGTCACCACCACGGGTATAGATACGGGTAAGCTTCACCATGGCGGCGATTTTACCAAGTTTTCGTCGCCATAGCGAGCCCGATCCTTACCAGCCCTGTTGGGTTCGATGCGAGCCGCGACCATGGCCAGGGCCGCCCAGCGGCAAGGTGTCGGCGGTTTTTTGTTGTTCGGGGGTGAGGGACTTATAGAGGTCTTCCAGGGCCGGACGCAGGGTTTGGATGTGGGAAAGCCGGGCCTGGGCCATCTGCTCGTCGCGGGCGAGGCGCGCGGGCAGGGTGGTTGGCGGGGTCATGCCCTTGGTGTCGGTGCACATCAGCTTGATCATGCCCTGGTGGGCCGCTGTTGCGGCTTCGACAAACTTAGCCCAAGTGGGCTTTTGGGCCGGGGTGAGCTTGAGCCGGGCTTCCGAGAAGGCGAGGGTGGCCACATGATGGGCGTCGGCTGATTCGCACATTTCCTGGGTGCGCTGGGTCATAGTCCGGTGGCGGTCGGGGCGGGCTTTGCCTTCATCGCCGCGCGGGCGCCGGGCGTCGGGCGCGGCCGGAGCGGGTTCGACCTGATTGGAGGCTTGGGCCAGTTGGATCAGTCCGCCGGGCATGATCGTTTCAGCGCTGGCGGCGGGGAGGGTTAACACCAGGGCCATGCCCGCTATCGCCAGGGTTAATGCGCCTCGTTTCATGGGTGGTCACTCCTTTTGGGGTGGGGAAGCTGTGGTTGGGGTGGGGAAGCCGTCGTTGGGGTGGGAAAGCCGTGGTGGGTATCATATCGCAAAAGGTCCGGCTGTCATGCTGTCGTTATGATCGTGGCGGCACAGCTTCCGAATCGGACACGATGACCATGCCAACCGGCCAGAGCGACAATCCGGCCAGTTTAAGGTGGGCCCAGGCGAAGGGCAGCCCGATGACGGTGACCGCGAGGGCGAGGGCGAAGGCAAGGTGTTCCAGCGCCAGCCACCAGCCGACCAGCAGGACCCAGATAATGTTGCCGATGGTTCCGAGCGGCCCGGTGCTGATGGTTGGGTGCCCCTCCGCCTCGTCGCTGCGCATCACGTGGCGTCCGAACGGGGCAAGGGCATAGAACGCCATGGTGAACGCCGCCCGCGCCCAGGGCAGGCCGACGATGGTGAGGGCCATTATGATGCCGGCAATGGCCCAGCCCAGCGCGATCGGAAGGCCACCAAACACAATCCAGAGTATGTTGAGCACTAGGTTGATCGGGGACATCGGCCGGAGTTCCTTTGAAAACGGGGATGGGCGTCTCAAAAAGGAGGCGGGCGCCGGTCCGCGGCTCCGGGGAAAAATATTGGGAGCGTTGCGGTAGGGCTTGCACCCGGGCGCGCCTGAGTTAAGCTATAAGGTCGGATGACCGGACGCAACGGGAGCTTCCCATTTTCGGTCCGGCTGATTTTTCTTTTGGTTGGGGAGGCAGGCATGGGCGAGATCGTCAACCTCAATCGCTATCGCAAGCAGCGTGAGCAACGTGTGCGGGAGCAGGAAGCCGGCGTTAACCGGGCTCGTACCGGCCGGCCCAAGGCGGAAAAGCAAGCCGATCGCGCCGCCAAAGATCGCGGTTGCCGCGATCTCGATGGCAAGAAACTGGATGAGCCAGCGTGAATGGCCTGCATCGGGTTGCGAGATAGCGATTGCGCGTCCCGTTGGTCGGGCGTTATGGTGTGCTTGCGCGGTTCGGGGCGGCGACGCTCCGGGGTGCGGGCCTGATCCTACGCCGCCTTCACCAATGCTGTCTTCACCAATGACTTCTCCTAAGATCACATGGTCGATGAACCCACAGGACTGAGACACCCCGAAGTGCAGGCTCTCTGCGCATTCTGGTTGAAGCAATGCCCGAAAGGCGGCTTGCCGTTGGGTTCCGATATGGAGCCTGCGGACCTGCGCCGGTGGCTGCCGAACCTGCTGATCATGCACCTGCACACCGATGGCGAGTTTTTTTATTCCTATTACGGCCGCTCGCTGGCTCGCGCTTTTGGGGAGAGCCGCCTCGGCCAAACCCTGAATGATTTGCCCGAGGCGGTGCGTGATATCTTGCGGCAGGAGTATGAGTTGGTGTGCCGGCAGCGTTCGCCGCTTCATCGCGTCTACACCGCAACCTTTAACGGTGCGAAGCAGACGTGGGAGCGGGTGGTGTTGCCGCTCTCTACCGATGGTCAGGCTATCGATAAGTTGCTTGTCGCCGCGTATGAATTGTAGAAGTCGCTTCGGGATGACGATGAAACCGAGCACCCCCTATCGTCCGGCCTATACCGAGAAGTCGCGCATCGCCACTGTTGATGAGTTCAACATTTGGTGCGCGCTGAATGATCAGCCGTTTAATCTGATCCAGCACGTCTGGCCCGATGGTCTGGTCGAGTGGGACCTGGAGCTGAACCCCGGCACGATTGAGGCCGAGATTGTTTATGGCACCGGTCAGGATGATGGCACCATGGCAGTGATTTCAGCCTTTGCGTTCCTTGCGGGCGCGGAATGGGCCGAAGAGCGGCGGGCCGCGCTCGATGACGATGCCGAGGATGATGCGGAAGATTAAGGCGTCACCTTCAGGCTGGGGCTGAAGATTTTGGCACCGCGCGAGGGGCGTTTGCGAGTCGCTGTCGGCCGCGGTCTTCGGTGTATCTCCCCAAATATATCTCTTAGGTTGCCGTCTGAGTGCCGGCTCGCTGGTATTTGGCTTTCCTTTGGTAAGGGGGGCGGGTAGAGTTGAAGCGCAATTATCGTTAACTTTCTTCAGATCGAAGGCAAGGTTTGGTATCGGCACCGATGGCGAAGCAACCGGAATCTGGCGGGAAACGATCTAACAATAAGAGATCGAAGGATCCGTTGGCGTTTTCGAGCAGCCTGGACGCGGTTTATGCTGATGCCGATGCGATGACCGACGCGCTGACGTTGGTCATTCGCGATGGCAACCAGTTTTGGTTCGTGCTGCCCGACGGTATTTTGCCGAAAAACCCGGATATTGACGTTTCGATCCCCTATTTGCGGTTTACGACCGAGGGTCGGCGCGCGAACATGCTGACTCGCATGGTTTTTATGAGCAATAACGGGGTGGCCCGCGATGAGGGCACCGGCAAAAAACTGTTGATTGAGTTCCGCCCTTGCGTCCTCGTTGGTCGGAGCAAGGAGGGACATGCGCTGGTGCAGCAGGTCTCGGATTTAGATACGCCGCCCAAGCCGGGTGGCGCTGCCTCGGAAGCGCGCAAACCTTCCCCCGAGCCGGAAGGGGTGCAGATTCCCGATATTGGGGAGTTGCTGGCCGGGCTCCAGGAGACTCGCAAATCTCTTGAGACCATCGATACCCTGCTCGAAGCGCCCGACTCGCTCCTGGACCCGGACGAGAGTAAGCGCAAGCACTTGCAGACGATGATTGTGGCAACCAAGGATAAGGCGCTGATCGGCCTGGGGCAACTGGGCGATGTGTTGACCCGGGGCGGGGAGCAATCTTTGGAGGAGTGGCGCGAGGGGGTGTCGCAGGCCCTCTCCGCGACGATCGAGGCTATGCTGTCGTTCGATGATATGGCGGAGCATCTGCGCGAGAGCAAGCGGCGGGAGATGGAGTTGCTGCGCCAGTCGATTGAATCCTACTTTGCGACCATCGATCCCAAGGCCGATTTTGACGCTTGCCGGAAATTTTCCACCGGAGTTAATCAGTTAATACTTGAAGACCGGAAAGAAACTCTGGAGATAAAATTTGGACGGCTCGAGAAAAAGGTTGAGTCGAGTTACGATTATATTATTTCATCGATGCAGCAGATGCTCGGCAAGGGCGTTAGTATGCCGCTGATCCCCAGCCCGGCGGCGGAGCCAGCTCAAGGTTACATGGCCAAGTTTGTGTTTAACATGGTGCATGTGGTGATGGCGGTTCGTTTTGGGGGGCTGTCGATTACCCTCGATACCGGGAATTACCCCCGTCTCTATGGCGAGTTGAAGGGGTGGGATGAGATGCTGGCGCCGCGCGTTCACATCGTCGATCGCCGTCGTTTTGAAGCGACGAAGTTGGGAAAGAAATTGGCAAGTTTTAATTGAATACCTTATTGGTCGATCTATCTGTCGACTATCGCCAAAATGCCTTAAACTTTGGATGGATATCTGCTACCCTCTTGAGGATCGTTGGCTACCCCCTCGCATCGACTTCACTTTGACCTCATGGAGTTTCCCATGATCGAAGGCAAGTTCCGTTTGGTAACCCGTTCGGACTTTGATGGCTTGGTGTGCGCAATGTTGTTGCGCGAGTTGGGGATGATCGATGAGGTTATCTTCGTTCATCCTAAAGACATGCAGGATGGTAAAGTCGCAATTACCGAGCGCGATATTACGACCAATTTGCCCTATATTGAGGGCGCGCATTTGGTCTTCGATCATCATGCCAGCGAAGTGGAGCGGTTTTCGCATTCTTCCGACCGGTGGTCGAAGCCCCGCACCAATTATGTGATCGATTCAAATTCACCCTCGGCAGCCCGGGTGGTGTATAAATATTATGGCGGCAAGGATGCCTTTCCAGGCGTCTCAGATGAGATTATGGCAGCGGTGGACAAAGCAGATTCCGCGCAGTATAGCCGTGCTGATATTTTAGCTCCCCGGGGCTGGACATTGTTAAATTTTCTTATGGACCCGCGCACCGGCTTGGGGCGGTTCCGAGAATTCGCAGTATCAAACTATCAGTTGATGATGGAGTTGATCGGATATTGCCGAACCCATACAATTTCTGAGATTTTGGCGCTCCCCGATGTCAAGGAGCGGCTCGATTTGTATTGGGAGCAGGAGCCGGCCTTCATCGACCAGCTTGAGCGCTCTTCTCATCAGGAGGGCAATGTTGTTATTGTTGATTTGCGGCGCCATGATCCGATTTATGCCGGAAATCGTTTTATGATTTACGCCCTGTTTCCAGCCGCTACCCTATCGGTTCATATGATAACCGGCTTTAAGGGGCAAAATACGGTGCTCGCGGTTGGTAAATCCATCGTCAACCGCCGATCGCTGGCGCATATTGGCTCGATCATGATCGAATTTGGCGGCGGCGGTCACGATGCGGCCGGGACTTGCCAAGTTGAGGATAGCAAGGCCATCGCCACCCTCGAAAAGGTGGTAAAGCGGATCGAACAGCACGGTTAGAGCATCATGCTTTCACTTTTTTGATTGCCGCTACGGGCTGATTCTACCCGCCCTCCGGTTGGCCACACAAAAGGGTTTTGGCCACAAAAAAGGCGCCTCCCAAGGGGAAGCGCCACGCCCAACGGGCCTTACACAGCCCAACGCGTCCAATATCCCGTTAGGCCCGAATATCGAGAGTGCCCCCGCGATGTGGCGCGCCGCTCCGGCCACCGCCGCCACCGTTGCTGCGGGCGGTAACCGCGTTGGCGCTGGTGTCGACACTCTCGCCGGTATTCTTTCGCGAGAGGCCGGTGCGCGTTTGATCGGACCCACCCGTCGCCTGCAACGCCGTCGTCGTCTGCGTGCGGGTTTGTACCGAGACGTTCTGTGCCGCAAGGATGGCCGCATTCGCCGCCGTCGTCACACCCGGGCTGGGTGGAGGCGGGGGAGCAGCTTGCCGAACGGCAGGCGCCATGATGTAATTTCCAATATTCATACCCTACACACTAATCGCAATCGCCGAATTTTTCAATAAGAATCGGGGATGTTCCGTATAAAAAGGCCGCCGGTTCCCCCTTGGTGGAAACTTTGCGCTCAGATCACCGGATCGTAGGGCAGGGCGAAGGCGACCGGCTGGTGGAGCGTCAGGCTGTGAATGCCGGCGCCAGCGGCGGCGAAATCGTGTGCCGGGAGTTGGATAACTTCGCGCTGGGGAAAGAGCTTACGCAGGGTCCGTCGTGCTTCCTGGTCGGCGGCGTCGCCAAACCCGGGCAGGATCACCGCATCGTTGGGTAAATAAAGGTTGGTATAGGACATGGAGAGCCGGCCGCTGCCATTGTCGCGTGGGCGCCGGGCCGGCTGGTGAACCGTTACCACCTCCAGCGGCCGACCGTGGGCATCGCGCGCCTTTTTGAGCCGGTCGAGATTGTCTTGCAGGGCGGGAAAATTTTCGTCGAGCGGATCGTCGGTGGTGAGGGCGAGCACCACTCCCGGCGCCGCGAAGCACGCGACATCTTCGACCAACCCGCCGTTGTCAGCCCACTCGCACCCGGTGCCGAGCCAAATCACGGTGCTGGCCCCGGTGCAGCATTTGAGATGCTGCTCAATTTCTGCCCGGCTCAGCCCGGCGGTGCGGGGGTCGTTGAGCAGGCATTGCTCGGTCACCATGACAGCCCCCGCGCCGTCGACCGAAAGAGCACTGCCATTTAAAAAGAGAGGGGTCCTATAGCACGGCAGCGTTAAATGGTCGAGGATGCGGCGGCCGATGGTGGCGTCGGCGTCGTGAGCCTCCGCCCCATTTCCCCCGCCTCCCGCCAGCCAGCTTACCCCGGCTATCCCCCCGGTTTCGTTGATTAAAAACGATGGCCCGGTCCGCCGCAGCCAGCCATGGCCGATATCCAGCGGAAGCACCTGGATGCCGGCACCGCAGGCGAGCGAGGCATCCACGGCGTCGTCTGGGGTGCAGACCACGGTGACCGGCTCGAAGGCGGCGATGGTTTGCGCCAGCTCGGCCAGGGCCGCTTTGGCCGCTTCCAGCCCGCCCGGCCACGCCCCAGCGCAACTCGGCCACCCTACCCAGCATCGGCTGTGGCGTTCCCATTCCGCCGACATGTGCCAGCGCCCGAGTGAGGGGATGGGCATGGTGTGAAAGACTCCGGCAAGCAGCTTCGGCAACGTGGCGCTGGCGCTGTGATAGGCCGTAAGCTAGCCTAGCGGTCTGATGGGCGTTTGGCAACCACCCCGCAGGCAATCTTGCGCACAGAGTTTGGGAGTTCGATGCGATGAGCACCACCCCGACGGTCCGAAGCGTGGTTTTCGGTGGCTTGATGCTGGCGGCTTTGGCGATGAATGCCAGCGTGGCCGGGGCCTTATCGCCGCCGCCGCCCTTGGCGAAAATCGACCACATCGTGGTGGTTTTCCTGGAAAACTGGAGCTTTGATGCCCTTTTTGGCGCATTTCCAGGGGCCAATGGCCGTGCAAACGCGGGAAGGGCCGCGCTCCAGGTCGATCCCGATGGCAAGCCCTATGCGCTGTTGCCCCCTGTGATGCTCACCGGCCAGCCAACGGCCGCGCCCGATACCCGCTTTCCCATAGATCTGCCCAATCAGCCATTTGATATTGGCCGCTATGTGCCGGCGGATCAGAAAATCAGCGATCTGGTTCACCGCTTTTATACCAACCAGCAGCAGATTCATGGCGGTCTGAATGACAAGTTTGTCGCGCTTTCCGACGCTAAGGCGCTTGCGCTGGGGTATCGGGATATAACGGGTAGCCGGATCTGGCAGCTTGCTCGAGATTTCACCCTCGCCGATAACTTCTTTCAGGGCGCTTTTGGCGGCTCGTTCCTCAATCATTTTTGGGTGGTGTGCGCGTGTACCCCCAAATACCCCAACCCGCCCGAGGCGTTGTTGACCACGATGGATCAACGGGGCACGGTGATGAGGGAAGGGGTTGTCACGCCGGATGGCTATGCCGTGAACACGATTCAGGCGAGCGGGCCGCCTCACAGCCCGGCGATAACCGATCCCGCCCTGTTATTACCGCCGCAGACCATGGTCACTATCGGTGATCGGTTGTCGGAAAAAGGTGTTTCGTGGGCGTGGTATTCGGGCGGCTGGGACGACGCCAACGCCGGTACGCCCGACCCGCTGTTTCAGTTTCATCACCAGCCCTTCGCCTATTTTGCGCACTTTGGTGTGGGCACGGCGGCGCGGGCCGAGCACCTTAAAGACGGCGCCGATCTGATGCGGGCGATTGATGAGGGAGCCTTGCCGAAGGTGGTCTTTTATAAGCCGATTGGCGCGCTCAATCAGCATTCGGGATATGCTGAAATCGTCTCGGGTGATCGCCATGTTGGCGACGTGATCGACCGCCTGACGCGCAGCCCGCAGTGGCCGAGTACCGCCGTTATTATTACTTACGATGAGAATGGCGGCTTTTGGGATCATGCAGCACCACCGGCCGGTGACCGTTGGGGACCGGGAACCAGAATTCCCGCGATTATCGTGTCGCCAAAAGCGCGCAAGGGCTTTGTCGACCACACCCTTTATAATACAACCTCAATCCTGGCGACCATCGAGCATCGCTTTGGCCTCGCCCCATTAGGAGACCGCGACGCCAAAGCCGCTGATTTTAGCGCCGCATTTGAGGAGTAATATCGGTGGTGCGCTTAGAGCATGATCCGTTCTAATGCGCCGCCATTATTTGGAAATAATGATCTGTTTTACGAAGTCGGCGCTGATCTTCTTGCCGGTTGCCTTGTTCACTGCTCTTGCAACGATTTCATAGGCCACGGTCTTCGCCCGTTCGCCGGTTATTCCCTTGCTTGCCCGAAGGTCGAGGAGCGCCGAGGCGTAAGAATTAACGATAATGGTTTTGATGCTGGCGCCATCGTCGCCGCCATTGCCCGCTTTGCGGTCATCGGTCCGGTTCGGCGTAGGGGGCGTGAGTGGCCGGTGGACCGGTTCAAAACTCCGCCGTGTCGACACCGCCGGCGTTCGGATTTTTTTGGAAATCTGATCGGCGAGGGGAATATCCATGGTTTCGATATGCCCGGAGATGGAAAACAGCATCACCGACACGGCGTCTTTAATAAGGGCGGGAGATCCGGTTTTGACTTTCCCCAGCGCACTCTGGATGGTGGCGACCAGGATTTCGTGTTCTTCCAGGTGGTCTCGTGCTCTGAGGTAGCTCAGGCCTTCCATCGCCGCTTGTTCGAGGTCAAAAACTGTGGTCGATATGTTAAAAAGATGCAGCATCTCGTCTTCGGAGATAGCATGATAGTCCCCAGCCTCGCACAAGGCACTGATCGCTGTCGCCAGATCGACCAATTGCTTGTGAGAGTCATCAATTCCTTCGTCGCCCGAAGAAATTTTTCTGAGTTCGACGGCCATCTACCCCTATCTTTCCTCGGATCGGCACCAAGCTGTGCCAGAGTGTGATTGTTTTTAAAGCGTTATATTTCGTAACCAACCGCGCTTGCCGTGCCAACCGTAGGCACAGTATCACTCACTGACGATCACGTTATCATTCACTGACTATATACGTTATCACTCACTGACTATCACGCACGCTAACATGGCGGCTCCGTTCCGACAAGGTGTGCGTTGGGCTAGGGAGATACATCAAGGGAATCAACGAGTAGCTTGGTGTTGTGTCGGACCAGATCAATGTAGGTGTCTGCGGGGCCGCCCTGCTTTGAGAGCGCATCGGAAAATAGTTTGCCGCCAATGCGCGCCCCGGATTCCCGAGCGATCTGTTGAATGAGCCGGGGATCGCTCATGTTTTCAATGAAGATCGCGGGGATGTGGTCCCGCCGGATTTGGTCGATCAGTGCGCCCACCGCCCGCGCCGACGGCTCGGACTCGGTGCCGAATCCAACCGGGGCCATGAGGGTCAGGCCATAGGCCGCGCCAAAATAGCCGAAGGCATCGTGGGAGGTAATAATTTTGCGCCGCTCTCTCGGAATGGCGCCGAGTGTCGTGCGGACTTCGCGGTCTAGCGTATCGAGCGTGGCGGCGTAGGTTGCGACGTTGCTGCGGTAGGTCGCGGCATGGGCCGGGTCGGCGGTCGCGAGTCCCTTCCCGATGTGGGCGACATATCCTTTGACGTTGGCGATGTTTTGCCAAGCGTGGGGGTCAACGCTGCCCGGCCGGGCAGCGCCGGTC
>CAIZDL010000038.1 GCA_903931735.1 uncultured Rhodospirillales bacterium | reverse complement strand
GCCTTCCGCGCCAGGATCGTCAGGGATCGCCGTTGCTCAGGGGTCAGGAAATTGCCGCGAATCATGAAGCACATTAGAATCCTTCACGAATCACCATGCAAGCCCCATTTTTCGCCGCCCGACGGAGTCGAGGTATATTACGCCGTGAATACAAGATAAAAACGGCGAAAATAGGGAGAATGGCTTTATCTGGCGACGGGGACACCCCACATTAAGAAGCGGGGGTCGTCGGGGCTCGTCCTGCGAGAAGTGAGCCGTAACCCGGGCGAGGTCGCGCCATGGTGTGGTTTTTGAGCCTTCTTGCCATCTCGTTCCTGGTTGGGATCGCGGTGCTCTTCGCCCTTGATCGGTTTGATCAGGCCGGCTCTGACGGTACCTTTCCTTCCACAGGCATCGTTCTCCGTATGCCGCCGGGGCCGGCTGACCTCGGCATACGCGGGGTCGTCGACCTGCGCCCGATGGCCCTGGCCGGCAGTTCCTTTAATCCGGATGATTTTTAGGCCCCCCGAAAAACGAAAAGCCTGTGGATGACTCCAAAGGCTTTTCATCTATTATGCCCGAACGTCGAGGTTTCGGCCCAGACTTTGGTTGACGGGCGGCGAAAGATTGGTTGCCATCGTCGCGACCGCAACCTCGTTCGCGGCGTTCTGCTTCACCAATTTTGTATTAAGTTGCTGGCTGGCCATTCCTGTCGTGGTCGAAAGGGCTGCCGCAGCCATACTTGTGTCCATGGCGGTTCTCCTTCAATAAGACACCGCCCTTTATACCCCAAACCCACACCAAATGCACCGCTTCTGGCGGGGACAGATGGCGTTGCCAACGGTGAAAATTCCGGGTAATTGGTCGACTCCGCAACTATGGAAGCCGGCTTGATGCGTGAGCCTACAAAGCTGGCCGTCATGGCCGCAATCGGTACAGGTCTCGGTTTTCTTGTCGTGGCCGAGCTGGTCAGCGACGATTTCATGCTGCACCTGATTTCCAGCTACGTCCTTTACGACGAACTGGCCGGCATGGGATTGGGATTATTGGTCGGGCTGGCCATCTATGGGGTTTACGCCGCGTTTTTCCGGAAATGATCGCTATGGTCCGAGCGTGGCAACGCCCTCCAACTCAGTCTTTCCCCGGTTTGGCACCGGTTTGGCAAGAACAGAAGGCCGCAGGCACTTTTTTCTCTCCCTCAAGGTTCGGACGTTTGTTAAAGTGCCGTCAGCACCGGTCGGCGCGATCGCAGAAGGGTTATCAGTCGCCTCCGGCGACGGGGCAATTCAATTTACCAGAGCGAAATCGTCGTATCCACGATGTCTCCCGGACCAGCAGAAATACTGGGAGATGTGGACGCGGGATTAAAAAATTTCTACATAAGGTCTATAGATAGGGACAGTCCATGACCTCTCCTCCAGCTTCAGACCGACCGGGCAGCGAGGCGAGCAGTATTCCCGCCACGCTTCGCCAATCGGATGCTTCATCGGACCAAAATTCTCCGATGAAAGCTTCGGAGCGGTTGATTCAGCGCTTCGGTGGCATTCGGCCGATGGCGAATAAACTCGAAGTCCCGGTCACGACAGTACAGGGCTGGAAAAAACGCGGCGCCATCCCCGGAACGCGGATCAATGATTTACGCCTCGCCGCCCAGCGCCACGGCATCAAGTTGGATGAAGCCGAGCTTGATTTGGTGACCCGTACCGAGGACCGTCCCGCCGGTTCTTCCCCCCCGGCCGCCGCAAATCGGGACCATTTGGTGATTGAAACCGAGAGCGAGTCGGTTCCGATCGATACGCCGTTGCCGGTCTCTCCGGTGCTGCCCGAGGTGGTCGAAGCGGTGCCGCCCTTCGAGATCGCGGTCGAGCCCGCCCCCGAGCCGGAAACCGTGCCGGGCGCAATGCCCGAGCGGCTAAACGCCGCCCGCGAACGTCTGGTCGCGGTTCAGGCCGCGATGACCAACGCCAGCCAGCGGCTTGTGGTCTCCGGCGCGACCCGGTTGTCAATTGCCGCAGCCCTGGTGGCTTTGCTCGCGGCGGGAATCGCGGTGCTATCGCCGTCCACACCCTCTCCAACACTCTCCGCTCCCGGCATGACATCAGGCTCAGAACGCCGGATTGGCGATCTTGAGAGCAAGGTCGCACGGGTTGCGCTGGAGCAAGGCTCTCAAACCACGGCGATTGAGAAGCAAATCTCTGCCCTCGATTCTCGGCTGGCCACCGCTGCAACGAAACAAAGCGCGAACGAACTTGCCGAACGGATCGCCATTTTAGAACGCGAGCTGCCGGCCTTACAACAGCGCGTCGCCTCCCAGGGCATTGGGGCTCCGGCGTTGGGGGTATTGCTGGCGGCAACCCAGTTGCGCGGTGCGCTGGTCACCTCATCGCCCTTTCTCAACGAACTTGCGGCGTTCCGTCTCACCGGATTCAACGACCCCCCGCTACGTCAGGCCCTCGAAACCATTGGCGGCCGGGCCTCGGTGGGCATTGCCACCGAGGCATGGTTGATTGGCCGGTTCTCCACCGTTCATGGCAATATTCTGCGGGCGGCGTCGATCGGCAATCCGGGCGCCCGGGTCGCCGACATGTTTCTCGACACATTGTCGGATTGGCTGCCGCCGCTCTATCGCCTGACCGGTGTAAACGAAGGCGCCACACCGCGCGCCATTGCCGATCGCGCTCAGGCGGCCATGGCTGCGGGCGACTTTCCCCGATCGGTCGATATTTTGGGCGAGTTGAGCGGCTTGCCGGCCGAGGTTGCCGCGCCCTGGCTAACCGAGGCACGCTCCCGCGTGGTTGCTGACCGGTCGCGCACACTGTTGGCAAAACACATGCTCTCAATCGCGACGCCCAGGTGATCCGGCCCGGCCGGTCAGCGCATTTTTGATCATTTCCTGCTTTCCTCATCCACAGGCGCCAGCTTCACCATGAACCCGAAAAAATCCCTGCTCCGCCGTCTCGAAACGCTGGAAGCCCATTTGCGTTCCGAGCATCCGAATCTGCTGGCGGTGATCCCGACCTTTCGCGCCTTTGACAAGGTGCTCTATCGCATGGGCCTGCTCACCCAGTCCGAGAGCTTGGCCATGCGTATCCCGTGGTGGCCGATGATCAGCGTGCTCGGCCTATTTTCGGCGGGTAAATCGAGCTTTATCAACAGCTATCTCGGCGCCGATCTCCAGACCTCGGGCAACCAGGCGGTTGACGACAAGTTCACCGTGATCTGCTTCGGTCCCGACCGGAAATATGATGCCCTGCCCGGCACCGCGCTCAATGCCGATCCGCGCTTTCCATTCTTCCGGATGAGCGACGAAATCGAGAAGGTGGCGGCAGGCGAAGGCAAGCGCATCGACTCATACCTTCAGCTCAAAACCTGCTCCAGCCCCCGCCTGCGGGGCAAAATCCTGATCGATTCCCCCGGGTTCGATGCCGACGATCAACGCCGCTCCACCTTACGGGTCAGCGATCATATTCTCGACCTCGCCGATCTGGTGTTGGTATTTTTCGATGCCCGCCGGCCCGAGCCGGGCTCGATGCAGGACACGCTGCAACATCTGGTCGCCCACACCGTGAAACGGTCGGATGCGCGCAAGTTCCTCTACATTCTGAACCAGATCGACACCTCGGCCCGCGAAGACAATCCCGAGGAAGTGGTGGGCGCCTGGCAACGCAGTGTGGCCCAAGCCGGCCTGATCAGCGGCAAGTTTTACGGCATCTTTAATCGCGATGTGGCACCGCCGATCGAAGATCCGATTAAGCGCGCCCGCTACGAAGCCAAGTGCGACGAGGATCTGGCCGAAATTCATGCCCGCATGACCGAAATCGAGTTTGGCCGGGGCTATCGCATCGTTGGCATTCTCGACGCCCTCGCCAAGGAAATCGAAGGCGAGGTCGTTCCGCGCATTCAGGAACTCGTGGCCAAATGGCGCCGGTTGGTGCTGTGGGGGGATGCCGGCGGTCTTGCCGTACTCGCCCTCATCGCCGGCCTCGCGGGCTATTTGGCTGGCGGGGAGGCCGTCGGTCACGGATTCTCCTGGCTAACCCAAAGCTCGCCCGACCGGTTTGGTGGCTGCCCGGTACGGTTGGCTGGGCTGCTTGGCAGCTTGACGGTCGGTATGGGAGCATGGCACTGGTTTTTACGCACCCTCGTTCGCCGCAAGATCGCCGAATCCCTGCCCGAACGCTTTGGGCAGCTGGATTTGAACCTCCGAGCCGCTTTTCAACGCAACACCGGTCTTTTCAGCAGCCTTTTCCGGCGCAAAGCGGCCGGCTGGAACGGCCGGACCCGCCGGGACATGTTCGTTATTCGCGAAGCCATCGCCCACCACGTCCAGGTATGGAACGACAGTTACACCGACCCCGCCGGAGCGAAGGCCGACAGCCGAGTCACCAGCGAACAGGCGGCGGCAGCCGTCAACACCGGCTATCGCTTCGAGGCTGCCGGCTACCGCACCACCCCAACGGATTAGGGCGGCGTGCCGAAGCTTCTCTATCTGGTGACCGAGGACTGGGCCTTTTGGTCGCACCGGCTGCCAATGGCCCGGGCCGCG
>CAIZDL010000037.1 GCA_903931735.1 uncultured Rhodospirillales bacterium | reverse complement strand
CTGACCCGTCACGGGCCAACTCAACAAGGTCTTTCCTATCTTCCGGTGTCAAGAAGCCGCCACGAATCATGGTCGGAGCATGAATCCATTTCGGCTATAAACGCAAGCTTTTTCGGCTACCCAATGAGTCGGGGTATACCTCAGTGGAAGGTAACCTGCTCCACTGATGTCGAGATGTGCCGAGTTTTCCTGGACCAGTCCGCCTTCCCGAGATATGAAGTCATCATATTCATGTGTGTGGGTGGATATGGTGCCCTGACCTAATTTTAGAGAAGTGTCATTCAATGCTCCAGATTAGCCAGAACTACAAGACGGGCGCTATAGAATTGCAGCAGGTAGAGTCACCTGCCTTGCGTGCCGGTGGCATCCTCGTTCGCACTGCGGTCAGTGTCATCTCTCCGGGGACGGAAGGGATGAAAGTGCGCGAGGCCAGGATGAATTATTTGGAAAAGGCCCAGGCGCGCCCGGACCAAGTGAAAAAGGTTCTCGAAACTGTGCGGCAGCAAGGTTTGGTCGCCACCTATCATAAAGTGATGAACAAGCTAGATTCGCTGACTCCGCTGGGATATTCCCTGGCCGGCACGGTTCTGGCGGTGGGGGCCGACGTGAAAGATTTTCATGTTGGCCAGCGTGTGGCCTGCGCAGGCGCGGGCTGGGCCAATCATGCGGAAATCAACTTTGTGCCAAAGAATCTGGCGGTGCCGATTCCTGAAGGGGTGACGTTCGAGCGAGCCGCCTTCGCCACCATCGGGTCGATCGCGCTGCATGGGTTCCATCAGAGCGAGCTGCGGCTGGGAGAAACCGCCTGTGTGATCGGGCTCGGGTTGATTGGTCAGATGCTGGTACAGATGCTTCGGGCATCGGGGATCACCGTGGTTGGCATTGACCTTTCGGCTGAGCGGTGCCGCATGGCGGAGATCAACGGAGCCGCGGTGGCGGCCGATCCTGGTGATTCCACGCTCGGCGCTAAATTGGCCCGCTTGAGCAGCGGGTTTGGGGCTGACTGCGTGTTCCTGACGGTCGCCAGCGACCTGAGCGGGCCGTTGCAGCAGGCGATTGATCTTGTCCGCGATCGCGGTCGGGTCGTCGTGGTCGGCAAGACCAAGTTGGATTTGCCCTATGGCGACTGTTTTCGCAAGGAGATCGATTTTCGCTTCTCTCGTTCGTATGGTCCGGGGCGTTACGACCCGATGTATGAAGAGCAGGGGGTCGACTATCCTATCGGGTATGTTCGCTGGACCGAGCGCCGGAATCTGATGGCTTTCCTCGAACTGGTCGCGCGCGGCCAGGTTGACCCGCTGGCGCTGGTCGGGGAGACTTATCCGTTCTCTGAAGCCACGGCCGTTTACGAGGCGCTTCATGACGGGCGGCTTCAAGGGTTGGGCGCTCTATTCCGATACGGGGAAGGCGATGGTGCTGCGGCGGCGGTGGCCGCAACCGCTGCTGTTCCTGTGCGTTCTCGCCCCGCCGGCGCCGCAAACACCTTGCGGCTTGGCGTGATCGGTGCCGGCAATTACGCCGCCAGTATGCTGCTGCCCGTATTGCATAAGCTACCGGGAATCACTCTGAGCGCGGTCGCGACCGCGACGCCGTTGTCTGCCGCCAATGCCGCTCGCAAGTTTGGGTTTGGCAGGCACGGCACTGACTGGCGTGGGGTGGTCGAGGACACGGCCATCGACGCCGTGGTGATTGCAACCCGCCATGCTAGCCACCCGGCAATGATCGCTGCTGCCTTGCGGGCAGGCAAGACTGTGTTCGTCGAGAAGCCGTTGGCCATCGACGGTGAAGGGTTGGAAGAGGTCCGCGAGGCCAGTCGCAACTGCGGCAGTGAGCGTCTGATGGTTGGGTTCAATCGCCGCTTTTCTTCCAGCTTGGCGGCGGTCAAATGTCAGTTCCGGCCGGGGGCAGGGCCGCTAGCCATCGGGTATCGGGTCCACGCTGGCGCGCTCGACACCGGAGCCTGGCAGTGCGCAGCCGGCGAAGGCGGGCGCTTTGTTGGGGAAGCCGGCCATTTCTTCGATGTCTTCGCTTGGCTGACGGATTCGCATCCGGTTGCAGTGACCGCCTCATGTCTGCGTGCGGGGGCTGTGGGCGGTGATGACGACGACAACCTGTCGGTCACGGTGGAGTACGCCGACGGCTCGATGGCAACACTCCAGTACTTGACCCAAGGCGGGAGTAAAGTGCCCAAGGAATACCTCGAAGTCTTCGGCCAGGGACGGACGGTACAGATGGATAATTTTGAAACCGTCGCCGTTTTCGACAACCAGAGCCGTGTCCGTCGCCAGCGAACCAACGACGGCAAGGGACAGGCCGAGCAAATGGCAGCGTTCGTCGCAGCCTGCCGGACGGCAGGTGCGATGCCAATTTCTTTTTCCTCACTCTTGGATACGACCAGACTGACCTTGGCTGCGATAACCAGTACCAAGGCCCGGCAAACGGTTGTGTTGGCATGATGGCGGTGATTTCCTGACGGTGGGCAGAAAGGACGTTTCCCTCCTGGGATTCTGTCTAAATTCATTGACGGTGATTGTTATCACCGTTATCGTTTCCTGAATATGTGGTTTGCCTTGTGGCTTCATAGTGGTATGGCTAGGGGGGTTTCGCCGACCACCATAATAATGTTGGAGATAATCGGCGATGTCAATTGTGAATAATACCGAACAACAAACCGCCATGCGATGGGCAATTCGTTCGGTTTGTTTTTTTTCTGTTGTATTTATAATTGTCACATCTTGGGTTAATTTAAACAATACCAACATTTCAGCCCTGCTTATGCACCAACGATCTTCGGATGAGGCGGAATTCTATTTTATCATTACTAGGATGACCAAGGGTTTTTTTGACGTTGATCCATCAATGTTTTTCCGTATTGGGTTTTATAGTTATGGGTTTCCTTATTTTTTCTTAAACTGGTTGCTGACACTCCCCGCCCAGCTACTTGGGCGTTCAGATGTCGTGATTTTTATTATGCGCTTGTTTTCCTCGCTTCCGGTAGCCGGTTTTATCGTTCTTGCCAGTTGGTGGGTTGCCAAGCGAACAGAGGATTGGCGCTCGCCCATTCTGACAGCGCTGGCAATACTAGCGCTGCCTGAATTGTGGACGACTGCCGTCTGGATTCATCCAGACCTACTAATGTGTTTCTGTACGCTTGTTGTCCTGGTCATTGCCGATTGCAGCAGCACACTCGACCGCCCCAGAACTCTGTTGATGATCGGGGTCCTGTTTGCCATTGCTGTTTCAACAAAGTTGCAAGCGGTTGTGTTCTTTCCGGCTGTTGCCGTCCTCCTTATCTGGCCACAGGGAACCGAGGGTTGGTTGGCCGGCGGTGTGCGTTCGACCTTAATGCGTGTGGGGCGCCGTTTACTGTTGGTCGGCACGACGGTTGTGGTCGCGTATCCCTTGCTCAACCCATATCTTTTTCATCCGCTTGGCCGATTGTATTTCATGAAATCTGTGTCGAGCAATCTGTTTGCGAATGCTACGAATAATGGGACCTATATTTTTCCGTCGCTTTCCGAGAAGATTGAAATGCTTGGCCGTACCTATTATCCTTTTTCGTTAACTATTTTTATTATAGCGGGCATTGTGATTTCCCAGTTCTTGCCTGGTTCCAACCGCACTCGAAAGCAAGTCAGCGCTTTGTTCTTACTGAGCGTGCCAGTTTGTATTTATATGTTAGCAACAATAAATAAGTTGTGGCCTCATTACTATTTGCTTCCGTTCATGGGCGTTGCGGTGATGTTGATGATGGCCGTCGGCCCTCTTTTGCGCAGCGCCGGTGGCACGGTAATAGCCGTGGCATTGGCTGCGGTGATCATTTTTGTGCGTTGGCAAGCGCCGGCTGCCGCGATTAACGCGGTGGTCGATGATTCCGCCACGATTGCGCACAGTCATGTGCTTGGGCAAACCTTGGCGCGGTTGCCTCGGCCGGTATTTGTGTTGTCTAATGGCGATGTGCCGATCCCATTCGAGCAACTCGGCTTGAAATTTTACCAAATTTACGAGATGGCTGGCATCGAGATCACGACGAAAATGGCGACGATGCCGGCGCTGCCCGACATGGTGATCTTTCGCAAGGATGATCCCGAGATCATTGGGAATTTTTCCAACAGCGATGTGCCGAAACAGGCCGCTCACGCATGGGTCACCAACGTTGAAGCCGGGTTGGATCGTGATTACCTTCGCTGCGCCGAGACCGAGTATGAAAAAATCCTTGCCTATCCGGTTAACGCAGACACCCACTACATGTTGGGTGCGCCCAATCGCCGGAGTAGAGTTCAGCGTAGGTCGGCGCCTCAGCCCCGCCCGCGATCCCCAGCAATGATCTGAAGGCATTGAACGGGTAG
>CAIZDL010000036.1 GCA_903931735.1 uncultured Rhodospirillales bacterium | reverse complement strand
TCGCCGATGCTGGCGGCGCGATTGTTGCGGCTCGCTGAGGCGGGTATGGAGAGAGAACACCCATGACCCAGATACCGACCATCGTGCCGGCGGCTCCGGTGATATTTTTGGCGGTTTCGGCGCTTTGCTTGCTGTTGTTCGGGGTGTTTCGGGGCGACGGGGCAACCAAGGTGATCTCGCATTTGTCGGCGGCCCTGCTGTTGTTCACCGCTATTTTGGTGGTTGGGCATGGCGGGGCGCGGGATTATGCCTTTGGCGGCCTGTTTGTGATGGATGGCTTTGCGGTGTTCATGGGCACGCTGGTGCTGGTGGGCGCGGCGGCGGTTATTTTGCTTGGGCAAGGGTATAACCGGCGCGAGGGGATGGACCGGTTTGAATATCCGGTGCTGATGATGCTGGCGACGGTCGGAATGCTGATGATGATCTCAGCCAATGACCTGATGTCGCTTTATATGGGCATGGAAACGCAGTCTTTGGCGCTTTATGTTCTGGCGGCGTCTCGGCGTGGGGTTGGCACTTCCAGCGAGGCGGGGCTCAAATACTTCGTGCTTGGGGCCTTGGCCTCGGGTTTGCTGCTTTATGGGGCATCGCTGGTCTATGGGTTTGCCGGCAGCACCAACTTCGACAAGATCGCCCATGTTTTGGCCCAAGAGCAACAGGTTGGGCTCGGCATCATCGTCGGCATGGTGTTTGTGATTTCGGGGCTGGCGTTTAAGGTGGCGGCGGTGCCGTTCCACATGTGGGCGCCCGACGTTTATGAGGGCTCGCCGACGCCGGTCACCGCGTTTTTCGCGGTTGCGCCAAAGGTGGCGGCGGTGGCGTTGCTGCTGCGGGTGCTGGTCGATCCGTTTGGGCCGATGGTTGAGCAGTGGCGCCAGATCATTATGTTCATGTCGGTGGTTTCGATGTTGATTGGGTCGCTCGGCGCGATCCAACAAACCAATATCAAACGGCTGATGGCCTATGGTTCGATTGGGCATGTTGGCTATCTGATGCTCGGTTTGTCTTCGGGTAGCCAGCAGGGTGTGCTGGGCATCCTGGTTTATATTTCTGTTTATGTCGTGATGTCGGTCGGGGCCTTTGCGGTTATTCTGGCCATGCGTCACCAAGGCCGGATGGTCGAAGACCTTGCGCATTTCTCCGGCCTGTCGCGGACCCATCCGTTGCTGGCCTTGGTGATGGCGCTGTTTATGTTCTCGATGGCCGGTATTCCGCCGTTGGCCGGCTTTTTCGGCAAGATGTATGTGTTTTTGGCCGCAATCGAGGCCCACCTTTATGGCCTTGCAGTGGTCGGCGTGTTGACCTCGGTGGTGTCGGCTTATTATTACCTGCGGGTGATTAAGCTGATGTACTTCGACGAGACCCCGGTGGATGTGATCGACCGGCAGGATGATCCGTTGATTACTTATATTGTTACCGTTGCCGCCGTCTTCACCTTGTTGTTTTTTGTCTACCCGCTCCCGATTATCAACGGCGCCACCTCCGCCGCCGCCGCCCTTTTCGCCGGATGAGCGATTCTTCTTGGGGTTGGCGGCCGGCTCGGCATAGACTCCTGGTCGTGTAATGGTACAGGCTTCTCGATGATCAGGTTTATTGTACGCAGTTTCGCCCTCGCTGGCTTGTTCTCGATTGTGGCGCTCGCGGGGGGCGGTTATTTTCTCTACCAGACCGTGTTCGCTTCGCCGGGGTTGCCCGACGCGGTGGTGCTGAGCATCGATCTCGACCAAAGGTTGGTAGAGCAGGTGGACGACGACCCGGTTTCGGGGCGGTTGCTGGGCGGCGATTTGAGTTTACGGAGCGTTGTGGGCGCGCTCGATCGCGGTGCTCGTGATCGGCGGGTGGTTGGCGCGGTGTTTCGCTTTGGTGGCGACGGCATGGGCATGGCCCAAGCTCAGGAGTTGCGGGCGGCGATTTCGCGGTTTCGCGCGGCCGGCAAGTTCACCACCGCCTTTGCCGAAACCTTTGGCGAATTTGGCCCAGCCAATAAAAGCTATTACCTCGCCAGTGTTTGTGAACAGGTTTGGCTACAGCCGGTGGGGATGGTTGGGTTGACCGGTCTTGCGGCGGAAATGCCGTTTGCCCGCAAGGTGCTGGAGCAGTTGCACATTGTGCCGGAAATTCTTCACCGCGAAGAATATAAGAGTGCGATGGAGACTTTGACCGAACGGGTTATTTCGGGTCCCCACAAAGAGATGTTGGATAGCTTGCTCGACGACCTCACCGACCAGTTGGTGGTTGGGCTTTCGGCGACCCGCAAGCTGGACCCGGTGGCGGTGCGGCGGCTGATCGATCGCGGCCCATTGCTGGAGCGCGAGGCCCGGGAGGCGGGGTTGATCGATCGGGTCGGCTATTACGATGAAGCCACCGACGAGGCGCTGGATATCGCCGAAAAGAATGGGTTGGAGGCGGGGCTGGTTGGCCCGGAGGATTATCTGGACGCGGCCGGCGACCTCAACGATAGCGGCCCGACGGTGGCGCTGATTTTTGCCGTTGGCGGCATTCAACGGGGTGAGGGCGGGGTTAATCCGCTGCTCGGCGGGGATGCCGTTGGATCCGAGGCGGTGGTGCAGGCGTTTCAGCAGGCGGTCGACGACGAGGACGTTAAGGCGATTTTGTTTCGCATCGATAGCCCCGGCGGCTCGGCGGTCGCCTCGGAGACGATTCGCCGGGCGGTGATTCAGGCCCAGGCGGCGGGTAAGCCGGTGATTGTGTCGATGTCCGATACCGCGGCTTCGGGCGGCTATTGGATCGCGATGAACGCCGACCGGATCATTGCCGAACCGGCCACGCTCACGGGTTCGATCGGCGTGATTGTTGGCAAGGTTGCGACTGCGGGGTTGTGGGAACAGCTTGGTGTGAGCTGGGATGGCGCGAAACGCGGCCAGAATGCCGGCATGTGGTCGGATGTTGCGCAGTACACCCCCTCGGAGCGGGCGCGGGTGGAAGCGGTGCTCGACGATCTCTATGCAACTTTTACCCGTAATGTGGCTGAAGCGAGGCACATGACGCCCGAGCGGGTGCGCGAGATTGCACGCGGTCGGGTTTGGACCGGGCATCAAGCTTTGGCGCTGGGGCTGGTGGATGAATTGGGGGATATGGATACCGCGTTGAAGCGGGCTCGGGAGGCGATCGGGCTCAAGGCCGACGCCCCGGTCAGCCTCGATGTTTACCCCCGGCCGAAATCGCAGATTGAGCGAATTTTGGAGTTGTTGACGCTGAGCGGGAGCGGTCTTCGAGAAGGTATCCGGACCTTCGCCCCGGCACTGCGCGCCGTCAAAGGCGGCGAATCGCTACGAATGCCCGAAGTCGGCCTTCACTAATCCCCGGTTTCCAAAGGCCCTTCGGCCTTTGGTCGGGTCCAGGGGCAAAGCCCCTGGTCTTGTGCCCCCCCCAAAAAAACCCCGCACGCCGTGCGGATAGTCATCCTTCCAGCCGATCACGAATTGGTTCCGGGGCTATCGTGACCGCGCGGGCGGGGCGATACCGCAGCCGGAACCCTTCTGAATGCGGTATCTCACCCTTCTCGGATCGAGTATTTTAGTGCTTGTGCTCGGGTGGGCTATGGTCGTGGCCGCCGTCGCAATGTTCGGGCATGGTGTCGCCTGCGCCTTGGATCAGCGCCTCGCCCGAGACTGAGCCCGCCTTCTCGAAGGTGAGCGTGAGCGGAATCGATTGGCCGGCGACGAGGGCGGCTTTGAGGCCAAACAGCATGGCGTGGAAGCGGCCGGGTCCGAGCAAAACGGTCGCGCCGGCGGGCAACTCGATCGCGTTGATCTGGCGCATCTTCATCACCCCGTCTTCTTCGATGTGGCTGTGGAGTTCAACCCGCTCAGCCGCAGAAGATGTCACCGAGAGCAAACGGTCGGCGCTGGTGCCCTGGTTGGTCAGGGTCATGAAAATGGCGCCATTGGTGCCGGCTCCGGCGGTGGCCCTGCTCCACGGATGCTCAATCTCGATGCTGCCAGCCTTGATGCTGTGGGCAAAGGCGGGAGCCGCCAGCAGAGCCGTCATCGCGGCTACTATGGTCAGTGTCCGTAGTCTCATGATTGTTTCCTTTGGTGGGGAAGAGCTTATTGAGAAGGCACAGAGGGACAGTTCGGTTTCTTGGGGCCGGCGGCGCAATAGAAATCGGTCACAACACTAGTGGGCCGCAGCAGTTAAATTGCATGGTAAAAGTCCGGGTTTCCAAAGGCCGTCGGCCTTTGGTCGCCGAAGGCAATTCGGATGGTTTGTAGGGGCTTTTGCCCCTACGACCCCACCAAAGGCAGTCGGCCTTTGGAAACCGTTAACCCAGCAAGTTAACTGACGCGCTCCACTAGAGCGGGCAGCTCCGGGGCGAACTTCCCCCGGAGCGTTGATCCACTCTAAAAACAAAAAGTTAGAGCATCATGCTCTAACACTGGGAACAAAGTTTTTCACCTGTCAACCGAAACTGTCAACCGGGCAGCGCCTTGAGTGCAAATCAGCGTTCCAAATCCTGCTTTGCCCGGCTTTTTGTATCGTCTTATCCGAGGCGTTTCGCAGCGCAAGGATCCGATCTTGGAAAAGATTATGTCTGTTGTGGGCGCTGAAATGCTGTCAACAGTCGACTTTGCTCGGGAAATGGGACATAAGCGCACAGGGGTGGCGGTAAGCCGGAACTGCCCCGGCCCGGCGCGGCTGCGTTGATATCCCGAGGAGCGGATGCCCATAGCGACCCCAAGAGACGCCGACGATATCCAGCAGCCAAGGGCGGAAGCCAAGCGCGAGGCAAAAGGCGCGGCTTTGGTGCCGGCGCGCTCCGATGGCCGGGTCAACGGCCGCACGCTGGTGATGATGCGCTGGATTGCGATTTCCGGTCAGCTCACCTCGCTTGCTGTACTCACCGAGTTGTTGGCGATCCCGTTGCCCATCGGCCCGATGCTGGCCACGGTCGGCGCCTCGATTTTGCTCAATCTGGTGGTGATGGCCCAGCGCGGCGGCCAGCAACGGCTGACCGACCAGGACGCCACCCTTTACCTCGCCTTCGATACGCTGGAGCTGACGCTGTTGCTGTATCTGACCGGCGGGATGCTGAACCCGTTCGTGATTTTGCTGCTGGCACCGTTGACCGTTGGCGCCGCGATTTTGTCGATCCGCAGTATTTGCCTCCTGACGGCGCTTAATCTTTTGTGCCTTTCGGGGATTGCGGTCTGGCACCTTCCCTTGCCGTGGCGGGGCGATGCTTTGGTGTTGCCACCGCTTTACTTGGGCGGAGTCTGGAGCGGCCTTGCCATGGCGGCGGTGATGCTTGGCGCCTATGTGTTCCGGGTCGCCCACGAGTCCCGGCGGATCAGCGATGCCTTGGCTGCCAGCCATCTGGCCTTGGCGCGGGAGCAGCGGCTTTCTGCCCTGGGCGGGCTTGCCGCCGCCGCCGCTCACGAACTGGGCACGCCGCTCGGCACTATCGTCGTGGTGGCGGCGGAGTTGGCGCGCGATGTGCCCAAAGACAGCCCGATCGCCGAAGATATTGCGCTGCTCAGGAGCCAAAGCCTGCGTTGCCGCGATATTTTGGCCGAACTTGCGCGGGAGCCCGAGACCAACGGCGGCGACCCGTTTGAGCTTTTGCCGCTGACGGCGCTGGTGGATGCCGCGTCGACGCCCCATCGGGCGACGCCGGCCAGCTTGCGCATTGTTGCCCATGCGCTGGATGGCTCGCCCGAGCCGGTGGTGCGGCGGCGGCCTGAGATTATTCATGGCGTTGGCAACCTGCTTCAGAACGCGCTTCAGTTCGCCCAGCGGGAGGTTGAGGTTATTGCCTCTTGGGATGTCGACTCGGTGCGGCTGGCAATCGCCGATGACGGGCCGGGCTTTCCCTCCCATTTGTTGGCCCGGATTGGTGAGCCCTATATTTCGGCGCGGGCAGACCGGTCGGGCCATATGGGGTTGGGCATTTTCATTGCCGAAACTTTGCTCGGCCGCACCGGCGCCCGGGTAGAGTTCGGCAACCGTCGCGAGGGTGGTGCGCAAGTTCTCGTGCGTTGGGAGCGTCAGGATTTGGACAAGGAGGATACATGACAACCGCTTTGTCTGGGTTTTCGATAAAAAGAAGCATGATTGCAACCAAATTATCAGGGATGCGGAAGTGCTTGATTTATTAAATAGTGCCGATAGGATGCACCTTTGGTGAAGTGTAACGGTCCTGAACTACGATAACGAACGTTGGGCGTTCCGGTTGCCTTATGGGAAACGGTGAGTACAATGCCATCCGATGAAATTCTGCCAATCGACGTTCCTAAGCTGACCTTCACCGGCGATGCTGCGCGCAGCTTGCTGATTGTGGACGACGATTTGCCTTTTCGCATTCGCTTGGCGCGGGCGATGGAGCGGCGCGGCTTCGATGTGGTCGCGGTGGATACCGTAACCCTCGGCATTGAGGTCGTTCAGGAGTTTGCCCCCGCCTTTGCGGTGGTTGATTTGCGCCTTGCCGATGGCAGCGGCCTCGATGTTGTGGCGGCTCTCCGCGATGCCAAGCCCGAAGCGCGCATTGTTATGCTGACCGGCTACGGCAATATCGCGACTGCGGTGGCGGCGGTGAAGGCCGGCGCAGTGGATTACCTGCCCAAACCCGCCGACGCCGATGCGATTGAATCCGCGTTGCTGGTGGATGGCCGGCCCTTGCCCTCCCCGCCCGATAATCCGATGTCGGCCGACCGGGTGCGCTGGGAGCATATTCAGCGGGTGTTCGAGCAGTGCGATCGAAATGTATCGGAAACAGCGCGGCGGCTGAAAATGCACCGCCGGACCCTCCAGCGTATTCTCAATAAGCACGCCCCGCGCGGCTGAGGCTTGGGAGAGTTTTTATGACCGACGTGGTTGCGTTGCCGACATGGGATTTGTGCGATCTCTATCCGGGGGCCGAATCTCCCGAATTAACCGCCGATTTAGAGAAAAGCGAGCGCGATGCGGTGGCGTTTCACCAGCAAAATGCGGGCAAGCTTTTAAGTCGGGGGGCGGCCGGCTTGGCCGAGGCGATCGTTGAGTTTGAGGCGATCGATCAAACCCTCAGCCGATTGTTGAGCTACGCCAATCTGGTCTATGCAGCAGACATGAGTTGCCCCAAAGCGGGGCAGTTTTTCCAGACGTTGCGGGAGCAGGTCAACCAAATCGCGGCCAGCTTGGTTTTCTTTACGCTGGAAATCAACCAACTCGACGAAGACACGCTAAAGGGGTGGATCGCCAAGAACCGGATTTTGACCCGCTACGCCCCGTGGTTGCGTGATACCCGCATTTTCATTCCCCACCAACTCAGTTGCGAGATGGAGCGGTTGCTTCACGAGAAGTCGGTGGTGGGGCAGGCGGCGTGGAACCGGCTTTTTGATGAAACCATGGCGGCGCTGCGGTTTCCGCTCGGCGGCGGCCAACTCACCAGCACCCAGGCGCTCGACCGGTTGAGTGATCGCGACCAGGCGGTGCGGCGCGAGGCGGGCCAAGTGCTGGGCGAGAATATTCGCGTCTTTGCCCTGATCACCAATACCCTCGCTAAAGATAAAGAGATCGACGACAAGTGGCGGAACTACCCTCGGCCCCCATCGTTCCGAAATCTCTGTAACCGGGTTGAAGATAGTGTGGTCGATACGCTGGTCGGGGCGGTGAAGGCGGCATATCCCAATTTGTCGCACCGCTATTATGCCCTCAAGGCCAAATGGTTTGGGGGTGACCGGCTGGATTATTGGGACCGCAACGCGCCGTTACCCGATGTCGAGGAGCGGCATTATTCGTGGGCTGCTGCGCGCGATATCGTTCTTGGGGCGTATCAGGGGTTCTCGCCCGAGTTGGCCGTCGTGGCCCGGCGCTTCTTTGAGAACCCGTGGATCGATGCGCCGCTGCGGCCGGGTAAGGCGCCCGGCGCGTTTGCCCACCCCACCGTGCCCTCGGTTCATCCATATTTGTTGCTTGCCTATCCGGTTAACGCAGACACCCACTACATGTTGGGTGCGCCCAATCGCCGGAGTAGAGTTCAGCGTAGGTAGGCGCCTCAGCCCCGCCCGCGATCCCCAGCAATGATCTGAAGGCATTGAACGGGTAG
>CAIZDL010000035.1 GCA_903931735.1 uncultured Rhodospirillales bacterium | reverse complement strand
CGTGGCTTTTGAGGTATTTCGTCGGGCCGGCTGGGATTTGAAGGATGGCAAGCTCGTCAACGTCAAGACCGGGCAGCCCTTGTCGTTTGAGTTTTTGTTGGATAACCCGACCTTTGAGCGGATAATTCAGCCCTATATTCGTAACCTCAACCGAGCCGGCATCACGGCAACGATCAGGGTGGTCGATTCGGCGCAATATCAAAACCGGTTGAATAGTTTTGACTTCGACGTCATCGTCGGGAGCTACCACGGTTCTTTGTCGCCGGGCAATGAGCAGCGCAATTACTGGACAACGGCGGCTGCGACCCAAGACGGCAGCCTCAATTTGGCCGGGGTTCGCGATCCGGTGGTTGATGAGTTGGTGGGGAAACTGATTGCGGCGCCAGATCGTGAAACATTGATTGCGACCACGCGCGCGCTCGACCGGGTGTTGTTGTGGGGCTGGTATGTTATCCCGCAATGGCATAATGATCATCATCGCGTTGCCTATTGGAACCGGTTTGGTCACCCCGCGACTTCGGCGAAATACGGCCTGCCTTTTGAGGCGACGTGGTGGATTGATCCTGTCAAAGATGCGGCACTTCACCGGTAAGGACAGATGGCGGCTTATATCCTCCGCAGGCTGCTGTTAATCATCCCGACGCTGTTCGGAATCATGGTGATTAACTTCGCTATTGTTCAACTCGCGCCGGGCGGGCCGATTGAGCAGATTATTTCTCGGCTCCAGGGCACCTCTGTTGATGCCACCGCCCGTATCGGCGGCGGGAGCACCGAGCTTCAAAACACCGCAGCCGTGCCGGGGCAGATGCTTTCGGATAGTACCACCAGCCGTTATCGCGGTGCCCGGGGGCTCGACCCCGAGTTTATCAAACAGCTTGAAAAGGAGTTTGGCTTCGATAAGCCACTGCCCGAGCGGTTTATGCTGATGATGGGTCACTATCTCGCCTTTGATTTCGGAAAAAGTTATTTTCGCGATCAGCGTGTTGTCGATTTGGTTATTCAAAAGCTGCCAGTGTCGGTGTCGCTGGGGTTATGGACAACATTGCTAATTTATTTGGTCTCAATTCCTTTGGGAATCCGTAAGGCGATCAGTGACGGGTCGCGCTTCGATGTCTGGACCAGCGCTGTGGTGATTATCGGCTACGCGATCCCTGGATTTTTGTTTGCGGTATTGTTGATTGTATTGTTTTCAGGCGGAAGTTATTTGTCGTGGTTTCCGTTGCGTGGTCTCGTCTCCGATGATTTTTCGATGCTACCTTGGTATCGGCAGGTCCTTGACTACTTCTGGCATTTGGCGTTGCCGGTGACTGCGTTGTTGGTCGGTGGTTTTGCCAGCCTGACGATGCTGACCAAGAATTCATTTCTCGAAGAGATCAATAAACATTATGTCACCACGGCGCGGGCAAAGGGGTTGACCGAAGGCCGCGTGCTTTATGGCCATGTTTTTCGTAATGCGATGCTTATCGTCATCGCTGGTTTTCCTGCCGCCTTCGTTCACTTGTTGTTTACCTCCAACTTGCTCATCGAGGTGATATTTTCCCTCGATGGTTTGGGGCTTCAGGGCTATGAGGCCGCAATTACCCGCGACTACCCTTTAATGTTTGGCACACTATACTTTTTTACATTGCTCGGATTGGTAATGAACTTGATTGGTGATTTGATGTATGTTGCAGTCGATCCGCGAATTGATTTCGAGGGGCGCGCATAATGGCGGAAGATCGCTTCTTGTGGTGGCGTATTACGCCGCTGACCTTACGCCGGCTGAAGAATTTTCGCGCTAATGGCCGAGGGTGGTGGTCGTTGTGGCTATTTCTTGGCCTTTTTTCTTTCAGTCTGTTTGCCGAGTTCATCGCCAACGATAAGCCGCTGCTGGTGCGCTACGATGGTGGCTGGTATCTGCCGGTGTTTTCCAGCTACCCTGAGACGACGTTTGGCGGCGAGTTTGCCACCGAAACGGATTACCGCGACCCGTTCGTGCGCACGCTCATCGGTAACAAGGGCTGGATGATTTGGCCGCTGATCCCCTATTCGTATCAAACGATCAACTATGATTTGCCAGTCCCGGCGCCAGCCCCGCCCTCGCGAGAGAATTGGCTCGGGACTGATGACCAGGGCCGCGATGTTACCGCGCGATTGATTTATAGTTTTCGGATTTCGGTGCTGTTCGGCCTGACCCTGACCTTGGTTTCGTCTGTTGTTGGGGTTGCGGCGGGCGCGGTCCAGGGTTTTTTCGGCGGTCTGGTCGATCTGTGGTTTCAGCGCTTTATCGAGATCTGGTCAGGGATGCCGACACTTTACTTGTTGATCATTCTTTCCAGCGTCGTCACGCCAAACTTTTGGTGGCTGCTGGCTTTGTTGTTGCTGTTTAGCTGGATGTCGCTGGTTCCGGTGGTGCGCGCCGAGTTTCTCCGGGCCCGCAATTTTGACTATGTTCGGGCCGCCCGGGCGCTTGGCGCCAGCGATATCACCATCATGGTTAAGCACATGCTGCCCAACGCGATGGTCGCTGCGCTGACGTTTTTGCCCTTCATCCTCAACGGCTCGATTACCACGTTGACCGCGTTGGATTTTTTGGGCTTCGGGATGCCCCCCGGGTCCCCCTCGCTTGGCGACCTGCTGGCCCAGGGTAAAAACAACCTGCAAGCCCCCTGGCTGGGGTTGACCGCGTTCATCGTGCTCGCGACCATGTTGAGTTTGTTGATTTTTATCGGCGAAGGGGTTCGCGACGCCTTCGACCCCCGTAAGCGTTGACCGGGGGGCTGCTTGTGTCTCTCGGGTTCCGACTCCGACGGACCGTCCCGTCGGCCCGGAACCCGAGCTTTTCCTATATGGTGTGTTGGGACCGAGACGCTTCATTACCAATGATCGCGTCTCGGGCACAACACACGGCGGGACCCTTTTTAT
>CAIZDL010000034.1 GCA_903931735.1 uncultured Rhodospirillales bacterium | reverse complement strand
GCGGGGCTGAGGCGCCGACCTACGCTGAACTCTACTCCGGCGATTGGGCGCACCCAACATGTAGTGGGTGTCTGCGTTAACCGGATAGGCAAGGAAGCATCTCCTTGGAATAAATTTGGGAGATGGCTGGGCAGAATCTTTACAATATGATTATCGGTGCGACGCTGGATTTCCTCAGTTACGGTGTAACACAGTACCTTCAGATCAACATGGTCGTGCTTATATGTTAAATCTGTTGCCGCACGATCCTGTAACAGGCAACGATTAAGAGCTTCGGTAAGATGCTTAACAGCAGCTCGGATACTTGAAATGCAGTCTGTGACTGGGATTCCGCCGCTCTCCATAGCGAGCAGTTGGCAGTTGCTGTCAATAATTGTTAGAGGTGTTCGAATCTCATGGGCCAACATTCTAGCGAACATATCCTTGCTTTTGATTTCACGCGTTGACATTAGCCCTATAATGCGATCTAACGTACTTACCATAAAACTAATAATCCGTACACAATAATCTTGGTAAGCAATTAAAATATCTGATCCAATAGTATAATATTGTCATGCTCATATAATAACTGCCTTGAAATATCCTCTGCGGCCGCCCGTAGTTTATCAATTTGGCTAATGGCCTCATCTGCATCGCCCAACTCCAACAGGTAAGTTGAGCATTTGGAAATAAATGAATTAAGCTGATCGAAACCATCTTTATCTTTGCCTGGCGATGGCCAGGTCAACGCTATCATCAACTTGATGATAGCCATTTATGTTGTTAGGCCTGTAAAAATATTCTTCATTATGCGACTCCCATTCTGCATTCGTTTCAGAGTCATGCTCATGATATTGTTTAGCGCTAGCATTCAAGCGGCCCTGCATTATGATTAATGCCGCGCTAAACTCCAAATTATATATTGCGTTTTTTAATTTGTCGAATTCATCATCATTGATGAATGATGATATCTGCGCACGTAAATATTCGAACGCATCAATACCAAGAATATCATTTTCTTCTAGAAGACGCCTAAAATCAGCCATTGTAAAGTGCTGCCCGCCTGTATTTTGTGGAAACTCCTCCCAATCTGTCGTGCTACTTGCATAATTTGCTATCGCCTGCACAGTTTCATTAACCAGATGGGCGAGATTGGCAATGTCATGTGAGAATACGCCCGCAACATCCGTTCTGAGCCTCATTTCAAAATGGGGTTCTAAGCCCAAACCCTCGGAATTGTGCACTGTCATTATGAATCAAGGTGTTAGTGGCAATTTTTCGGCCATCAGTCCTTCCAAAAGTTATTGAAGCGGCCGGCGGCGATCTGGGTGTAAAGAGTAGTGTGCTGGATGTTGCGGTGTCCGAGATAGTGCTGGATGGCGCGGGTGTCCTGGCCGTCGTTGGCGAGTTTGAAACCGGTTGAATGGCGGAGCATGTGCGGGTGGATCGGCATGCCGAGGTTGGCTTTGTCGCCCGCGCGGGCAATGAGCTTGCGGAAGTTGGCCGCGGTCATCGGGGCTTTGCGTTCGGAGACGAAGACATAGGCTGAGTCCGGGGCGTCGCGCAGCATTTTGCGCAGCGCCCGGATTTCCGGGCCTCGCAGGGGATGGGCGCTGGGCAGACCGTTCTTGCGGCGCCGCACATGGAGAAGCCCTTGCCGCAGGTCCACCTGCTCCCGTCGCAGGCTAACCAGTTCGGAAACGCGCAGCCCATGGCGGTAGGCGAGGAGAATCATGGTGGCATCTCGCTGCCCGTGGCGGCCAAGTTGCCGCGCGGCCGCCATCAATCTCTCGACCTCGACCTCTGTCAGGTGTTCGCGACTGCGCCGGTCGGCATTTGGGACCTTCGGCGGCGGGGTCATGAACTGACTTTCCCTAAAATGATGGCTGGCACCACGCTGGATCGGCGTTGGTGAGGCAGGCGCCTGCTGGAGTCATGACGGGTTACTTTCTCTAAAATGGCTATTATAGGGAAAGTCCTGCACCGTCTTCGCCGGGATGAGCCCCCTTGGGACGCGACCAACAGACCCGCACCGCCGGCAGCCGCCGGCTGACCATCTTCACCGAGGAGGAGAGGGTTGCCCTCTACAGCCTGCCCGACTTCGACGACTTTCAACGCGCAGAGTTCTTCGCCTATACTGGGGCGGAACTCGCCCTGGCGGACCGGCGGCGGGGGCCTGTCGATCGCCTGCACTGTCTGCTGCAGCTTGGGTACTTCAAGGCCAAGCACGCTTTCTTCGATCTGGTCACAGAGATGGTTCCGGCCGAAGACATCGCCTTCCTGGCCGAGCGCTTCTTTCCGGATATCCCAGCCACCTCGGTTGGT
>CAIZDL010000033.1 GCA_903931735.1 uncultured Rhodospirillales bacterium | reverse complement strand
GTATTCGGCGATGCCAAAATGACAACCGCAATGCTGGATCGCATAACCCATCATTGCGATATACTCGAAACCGGAAACCACTCATACCGTTTTAAACAGCGTCAGAAAACAACCTGAGGAACTGGAAAAAAACGCGCTGTTTTCCCCGCCTGCCTGGAAACTTTTGCGCGCTGATTGACATTATAATGCCTGCAAAGCCTACGTAAACCAGCTTGGCAAGGGTGACCACTACCATATTCTGACCGAGGTCGTGGCGGTGACCATCACCGACTTCACCATGTTTCCCGATCTTAGCCGCGTGGTCAGCCGTTTTCGTCTGCGCGCCGACGAGAACCCGCTGATCTGCCATCGCGACCTGGAACTGGTGTTCGCCGAACTGCCCAAGTTCACCAGCACCGAAGCCCAACTCGCGTCCACCCTCGACCGCTGGCTCTACTTCCTCAAGACCGCCCGCGATCTCACCGCCATTCCGCAGTCGCTGGCGGTGGAACCGGCCATCGTCCACGCCTTCGAGATCGCCAACCGCGCCGGCTGGACGGAGGAGGAACTGGACGAACTGGAAAAGCGCGAAATGTGGATCGGTGAGCAGCGCCACATTCTCGAACTGGCGCGCGCTGCCGAGCAGAAGGCGCAAGAGGCGGAACAGAAGGGAGCGGTCAGGGGCAGGGCCGAGGGTCGGGCAGAGGGCAAGGCCGAAACGCTTCTCCGGCAACTTCGCCGCCGGTTTCACTCCGTGTCAGCCGAGATGGAAACTCGCGTTTTGAACGCAGACGGTCCCCAGCTTGACGATTGGCTCGATCGCTTCGTCGATGCGAAAGCGTTGACCGATGTCTTCACCGACCGGGTTCACTAACCGGGGCAAGGCGGCTTGGCCTCAATCGTTTTGCAGCACTTCGAGCGTTTCGGTGGGGATCGGGGGTGCCGCCGGCCGACCCCGACGGGCTTCCCGCCGTTCAGGCAACCGGGGGTCACGCCGCGCCGACTGGCTGGCGTTGCGCCGCTCGGGCGGGACGCCAAGCAATGCCGGTAGGGTGATCATCGTATTGAACACCGTAAAGGCGAGCGAAATGGTGAGCAGAAGCCCCATTGACGCCGTACCGGGATGCTCCGACAAAGCGAGCGAGCCGAAAGCGACAGTTGTGGTAAGGGCGCTGAACAATACCGCCCGAGCAGTGCTTGACTGCAAAGGATCGCCCCCCCCGCTCCGCCACGCCATCACCAAATAAATGTTGAAGGCGACCCCAATTCCGAGCAACAGCGGCAAGGCGATAACATTTGCAAAATTAAGCTGCAAGCCAATGGCGACACAAACAATGATCGTCATCAACCCCGAAAGCACTAGGGGCGCCAACACCAACAATACCTGCCCAGCATTTTGCAGCACCAACCCGAGCACAATACAAATTGCGATCATGGCGATTACGCCAGCCTCGGTGAAAGCGCGAACGATGGTCCTGGCGGACTCGTAAGTACTCACCGCCGGACCGGTTGCGTTGGGAGCAACACTGCGCACCGCCGTCACGAACCGGGCCAACTCGGCCGGGTCCCCAACATTGCGCTTGGGGAAAACCTGAATACGCGCTTGGCCATTCTTGCCAATCCAGTTTTCGCGCAGGCTCGTGGGCATGGTTTCAAGGCTCACCGGGCTTGCGGAAAGGGACACCCGCAAGGCCTCAAGCCGCGGCATTAACCCGGAAAGCAACGCCGAGGAGAGGGCGGCGAGCGTATCGTCGCCGCGCCCGAGCACTTGCTGCACTGCTGCTGCGAGGCGGCGGGCGGTTGGCTCGGTCTTTAGCGCTTGAAGCCCGGCGAGAGTCGCTGCAAGGGTCCGGCGCACCACGAAGCCATCGGGCGGCGCCGCCACGCTCAACGGCGACAGGGTTGGCCCCAGCAGCATCGTAACGTCGTCGAGCACCGCCAGTTTCTCCGCCTGTCCGTCGGGGATAAACGCGGCGAGGGCGAGCGCCCGGTGAACCTCAGGCAGCGCCTCTAATTTGGCGAGGAGATCGGGCACCCGAGCCGGGTCGGGGACCAGAATATCGGCGGTAAAGGGCGAGGTATCGGGATCGGCCATCAGGTCCAGCGCAACGGCAACCGACTCGGTTTTTGCATCGCGCAGATTCATCGGGTTGGAATCGAAGCGCAACAGCGGCACGCAGGCAAGCCCGGTCAGCGCGACCGCTCCCGCCGCAACCATCACCCACCGCCGCCGCCGAAGCAACCACCGGTCGAGAAACGCCGCCGCCGGGAACCCAACCGAAGCCGCCTCACCCCTTGGCTGAAATAGGGTCAGCAACGCCGGCAACAGGGTGAAATTGAGCAGGGCCGCGATCAACATGCCGCCCCCGGCGATCAGGCCGAGTTGGGAGACGCCAACATAAGCTGTTGGCAAAAAAGCGAAAAAGCCCAGCGAGGTCGCCAACGCCGCCAGCAACACACCGCCGGCCATCTGCCGGATGGTGGCAAAGAGCGCGCCCACCGGGTCTGGATCATGGAACCGTTCTTCGCGATAGCGCACGGTGATCTGGATGCTAAAATCCACCGCAAGGCCCACAAACAACACCGCAAACGCCACCGAAATCGGATTAAGCGAGCCCACCGTCAGCGCGGCAAAGCCGGCGGTTGCCACCAACCCCGCCACCAGCGTGATCAAGACCGGCGCGATAAGCCGGACCGAGCGCAGGGCTAAAAACAACACCAAACACATCAACCCGCCCGATAGCCCCAGCGTCAGCCCGGCCCCATGGGTCAGCGTCGCCATTTCGTCGTTTTCGATCGCCACCTCCCCGGTTACCCGGACGCGCACGCCCCGATCGGCGGTAAGCCCAAGCGCCCGCGCGGCGTCGTGAACTGCGTTGATGGCATCTTCCCCTGAAAGCAGCTCGCCAAAATTGCGCTCGGGCTTGAGCAGAATGAAACGGCGCAGTTCTTCCGAGCTGGGCTTGCGGCCGGTGAGCAGATCAGACCAGCCAAGCGCCCGGCCTTGGCCCTTGAGCGCCAGCTCCATGGCGCCCGCCACTGCGGCCAACGGCTTTTCCAACCGTGAAAACGGGGCATCGCCGCGCGCAACGCCTTCAAGGGCGAGGTTGAGCGTGCCGAACAGCCCTCTCAGGCTAGGGTCGGCCGCCAGTGAGCCGATAAACGGCTGAGCCTCGATAACCTGGGTCGCGATCGCCGCTGTCTCTTCAAGCGGCAGGAACAACAATCCCTCACGGCGGAAGAACGGGTCGGCGTCGGGGCGGACGACCTGCGAAAACAAGTCCTTGCGCGTCGCCAGCCGCGCCGCCAAGGCTGCCGCTCCATCGTCGGCGGCGTCGGCATCCTCGCCTTCCACCAGCGCAACCAACTCGTCACCAATTTGGGGAAATGCCTGATCGAAAACAAGCTGTTGCTGGCGCCACGGCTCCTGTGCCGAGAGCAAATGATCGAGATTCGTATCCATATCGAGTTGAGTGCCGGCAATCACCGCCAATATGCCGACAACAGTAAGGCAGAGCGCAACCGTCAGGGGCGCCCGGGTCCGGCTCGCATTGACCAACCGAACCGCCGCGCGCTTCACCAAAAAATTCATGTCGACCACGGGAGGCCCCTTACGCTCTGCGCTAGATCAAGAATCCAGCACCGGAAGCCCCTGCATATTATAGTGTTCGCGTCGAAGGCAACCACGTCCAGAAAAGACGCTGGCGGGAGTGTCTTTTTCATCGCACCATCGGGGTGCGCCGGACCCGTGATTAGGGACCGGTCGCCGGTAGTCTTGAACCCAAAGACAGGCGGTGGGAAAAAGGACGGCGCTGACAGATTTAACCAATCGCCCTTTTACCCTGCCGCAGGAGCGCCAGTGTCCGGAGCCGGCACCAACTCAATTTGAAAAGCGGAAATCGCCGCTTTGGTGGCGCTGGAAATATCGCGCAATTCAACCAGACGGCGCGAAATCTGTTCTCCCGCCTCGACGTTGTGGTCTCCAATTTCGGCGAGGCTATTGGTGGTCGCGTCGATCTCCAAAATTGCCGATTGCTGAGCGAGCATGGTTTCAGCGATCGAGCGGATCATGCCATCCGTCTCGGCAACCCGTTGACGAATCTCGTTAATTAGCTGGCGCGCACTGCTGCCGGCGTGCGCCCCCGCCTGAAGGTCCCGGTTGGTCGTTTCCACCAGCTCGCTGATTTTGACCGCCGACGAGTGAGTTTCTTGGGTCAGCGTGCAGACCTGTTGGCAAACAGCAGCAAAATCGCGCCCGGGCTCGCCAAGCTTAAAGGCCTCCCCCACCACGGTCGAGGCCAAATAATCGACCTTTGTGACCGTGTGTGCAAGCGTGTGGGCCAGTTTCAACAACTCCCGGTTATTGCGGAAGCTGGTATCCATCAGATCTGCCATTTCCTCAATTGTTATTTGGCCGCGATTGGCAAGACCGCTTGCTTGATCAGAAATGGTGCTTGCCGCCGTAGCACTGCTGCTGACCTTGGTGATCGCCTCGGCCGACATGCGAATTGCTTCGCGTACTTGCTCCAGCGAGCGCGCTTGTTCGGCCGCGCCTGCGTTAACTTCGACCACTGCCCCACTGGCGTCGCTGGCGGCAAGTGCGACCTTGCCGGCATCACGGCCGATGGCGTCGAACGCGATACAAACGGAATCGAACAGCCGGTTGACCGCAAAGCTGATCGTCGCCACAAACCCGGTCCGCCCTTCGGTGGGGCTACGATTGCGAAAATCGCCATCCTGGGCCGCTAATTTGATCAATTCACCAATTTCGGCGGCTGCGCGCGCGGCCGTGGCCATGGCGGAGATCGGGCGGGAGACAATCGTGCTGATTAAGATTGCGCAGAAAATTGCGATAATGATGGCGATTATGGTGAGAACGCCAATTGTAATCTTGGCGTGCAGCACATAATTTCGGGCCGATTCGTCGATTTCCTCTTGGTTTTTGACTTGCAGCAGGCGCAAGGCCATTGATGTCGATGATATTTCCTTGCCGACCGTTTCCATCACTTGGTCGGTCAGCAATTTTAACTCGTAGGTGACTGTAAAGGCGTTTGCAAGGCCAGTGGCAAAGTTGTCGGCAACAACGGCTAAGTCCGCAAGCTTTGCCTGACGATCGGCGGGCTGGGCCGCCGTAAAATCTTTGACCTCTTTAATAAAGGCGGCGCCTAACTCGATCCCTTCTTTAGCTTTGGACGCATCATAATTTCCGGCAACCCGCGCCAGATCGAGCCGAGCCCTCATCAATGTTTCAATCGGCAACATTGCTCCCGCTTCAACGTGATAAGTCTGGCTAAACTCGTCCAATATACTCCGTCCATGGTGGCCGATCGCATCAGCATCTTTAACGGCCGCGATTTTATGGGCCAAGAGCTTGACGGCTTCTTCAAAATGAGCGTCGAAAGAGGCCACCAGTTCGTGCACGCGGTGAAGTCTTTGGCGTGGCTCGGCCGCCTGGATCAGCGCGGTTGCTTCCGTGAGGGCTGCCGTCGCCGAGTCTTTGCGCTGATGGTAAAGTTTCAGCAATGATTCGTCATTATCCGACAGATATCTCAGGGCATAGCTTCGCAACGAGGCAACGTTGCGGTCCGCCAGCAGGAGTTGGGCCGTTGACTGGCCAACCCGGCCCGATTCGCCAAATTTTCCGACCGTCGCCTCGAATGAAAAGAAGCTGACGGCGCCGACGACTGCGAGTAAAACCAGGACCGACATGAACCCGCCCCAGATCCACAAACGAACCTTGCTTTCTTCCGACACTTGATGCCTCCACCACGGTTACCGCCATATTCCCAATCTGGAACACCAAAGCAAGACCCAAACTGCCGGAAAATTTTAAACGGGCGGCCATGCAGCCTCCCCCCGGGGTCAATCACCCGGGCAACGAGGATAAGAAGTTGCTACGGAGCAACAAGTCAATTAGGCCCACATCATCTAAAAGCTCGATCGCCTCGGTGGGCGTAACCCATTTTCTGAAGCGTTGCTTGCACTCAGGCCAATCGTCAAGTTCCCGTTCGACCTTCAGAAGATAGACGTCGACAAGGCATGTTACCGTCCCTTTTCGAAGGCGCTTATCGTAATAGTATGAACCGAAAGGTTTTTTTGCAATTCTTCCGACCGCGCCCGCCTCTTCGTATGCCTCCCGCGCCGCTTGGTCGTATGGCTTGGTTTTTTTCTTTCCCGGCCAACCTTTGGGGACGATCCAGCGCCCCGTCTCCCGCGAGGTTACCAGCATGATTCGCGAATCACCATTGACAACAGTGTAAGGAAGGGCCGCGTATTGGCTACGTATGCGATGATCAGCCATCATTCTACCACAGTAATAAGGCAAGAGAATGAAAAGCCGCGCCAAGCATTGCAGAACACGGGATCGTCAGCACCCAAGCAATGACTATGTTGCCGGCAACATTCCAGCGCACCGCCGACACCTTTCTTGCGGCGCCGACGCCAACGATCGACCCGGTTATTGTATGTGTCGTAGAAACCGGAATCCCGAGACCTGTCGCGAGGAACAATGCTATTGCACCCCCGGTTTCGGCGCAAAAGCCCTGCATCGGCTTAAGAGTCGTGATCTTAGAACCCATGGTCCGCACGATTTTCCAACCGCCAAAGAGCGTTCCCAGCCCCATAGCGGCCTGACAGGATATCACGACCCAAAATGGTATATAAAATTCACCCCCCAAATAGCCTTGTGAATAAAGTAAAATCGCAATAATTCCCATTGTCTTCTGGGCATCATTTCCCCCATGGCCCAGACTATAAAGAGACGCCGAAACGAACTGAAGTTGCCTAAATATCCGATCGACCCCAAATGGAGTTGCACGAACAAAAATCCACGAGACAATAAGAACAAGTACCAACGCCAGGAGAAACCCGATCAGCGGCGCCATGAATATTCCAGATCCAATTTTGGCCAATCCTTGCCAAATAACGATATGGAATCCCAATTTAGCCGTACCAGCACCAACGAGCCCTCCGATAAGGGCATGAGAGCTGCTAGAGGGAATGCCAAGTTGGCGAGTTACTGTATTCCACGTAATGGCACCCATAAGCGCACCAAATATTACGTAGGTGTCAACAGCTTCAGGGCGAATCACACCCGTGCCGACGGTTTTTGCCACGCTAAGGCCAAATACGAGAAAGGCGATAAAATTGAAAAAAGCCGCCCAGCAAACGGCCGCACCCGGCGTCAACACCCGCGTCGATACAATTGTCGCAATCGAGTTGGCAGCATCATTCATACCATTAACTAGGTCGAAAACTAATGCAATTATAACTAATGTTATAATTAGTGCCGAAGCTGGTATTGATAGTTCCATCGTGCAGGCCTGTAAAAATCAATATAAAATATCATTATACATGTTCGATAACAATTCCCTGAACAGCATCCATAACATCTTCACACCGATCAATTACAGACTCCAAAACCTCGTATATTTCCTTGCGTGTTATGAACAAAATTGGATCGCGCTCCCCTTTAAGCAGCATCGATAGGCCTCGGCGCATTTTTCGATCTGCCTGACCCTCAATTTTGCTAACATCGACGCAATGCTGGTTGATCAAGTTAGCGTTCTTGTTGATGGCGGCAAGAAGGGGGATGGTCTTTTGAATAATGATCGCGCAGCGATGGGCGCTCTCAGCCATATCTTTCATTTCCTCAGTAAACTCAGTAATCTCATAGAGTTCAATACGTTGTGCCGTTTCCTCGACCAGATCAATGGTGTCATCCATTGCCGTGATCAGCCCGTGAATGTCTGAGCGATCGAACGGCGTGATGAAAGTTCTGTGAATCGCGAGAAGCGTGGTCCGGGCGATAATATCGGCTTCGCCCTCGATTGTATAAATTTTATGACAATATGCTTCGATGCCGTTCCCCGGGGCCATCATATTATGAAGCGCTTCCGCTGCCTCGACAATTTTTTGGGAATGGTTGGCAAAATATTCTAAGAAGCTTTCTTCCTTTGGCATGATAGCGTGAAATAACTTTAGTAACATTTCCAGCTTCCCGTAAATGAATTTAGCGGCCTGAGCTTTTTTCCGAGCGCCGTTCTTGCCGCCCGTCTCTCTTCGATTGCACGCGCCCCTTATAGAGCCAAGGTTGGTCGATGACAAGCGGCGCCACCAAACCCAGCGCGTTCCCCCCAACACGGCACCAATTTCTTTTGCCAAGCCCCTTGCGCCGGACCGCCGCCTGAGATATAGAACCGCCGGTGCCAGCGATTGTCCCCTTCGTCTAGAGGCCTAGGACACCGCCCTCTCACGGCGGTAACAGGGGTTCGAATCCCCTAGGGGACGCCAATCTTTTCAAGGAGTTACGCCCGTCCGGCTAGTTCGCATCTCACAAATAGCTCACAAAGGCGCGGGTGAACACGGGCGAACAGCAGCGGACATCATGGGAGGAACACCCCGTCGAGCCAGACGTTTGGCAACGGGGGGACGCACCTCCGGCACCTCCATATGCTTCCTGTCACGGACGGTCTCCAGAACGCCCGTCCCCCGCACTTCGGGCACGGCTCATGAGGGCCGTCGTTCTGATGCGGTTTCCCTGTGCCAATAGTGCCAATAGTGCCAATAGCCCCGGCATCGCGGTAACAAATTGATTCTGCTATGCTTTCCTGCCCGTCAATTGGCGCAGCCCCTTTGCCGATAGGGGCCGCTTCTGTGCCAATA
This sequence comes from uncultured Rhodospirillales bacterium, assembly GCA_903931735.1. Classification (GTDB taxonomy): domain Bacteria; phylum Pseudomonadota; class Alphaproteobacteria; order Azospirillales; family Azospirillaceae; genus BOG-933. The sequence continues at coordinate 3,793 of CAIZDL010000033.1, read as the reverse complement.
GGGTGGCCACAGCCATTCGATAGGTCTTTTAGCTGCGCAGTCGCGGCTGTGCTGAAGCGCTCGCGAAGGACGGCTCGGGCCTGATCGAGAGTTGTCTCAGCCATGTCAGCCACCCAAGAGCTTGGGATTTACCAAAAAGTCGGTGCGCGCCCGTCCAGGCGATCCGCCGACCCTCACCGGGGACTGTCGCAGCCAGCCAGCCCCAACCAGTTCAGCCGCAGCCTTTGCTACCGCTGCGGCCTCCCGTAGGCCGGCGAGCCCTGCCGTTCGTCTGATCTGCCGGAGGTTGATGCGTAACGGCCTTTCGGCCAAAAGCCACTTGGCAAGATTGGCCGCGCCTCGATCTTCATCCGCGACAGCCGAGTCCCCGAGTGCGCGAGCCGTCATGGGCTTCACGTAGCTGTCCACCAGCGCGGCAGCGGCCATCACGGCGTCGCGTGACACGGCGGTTGGCTCGGTGGTATCGGCCAGATCGGAGCACCACCACAGATATTCCAGCACCAGCGCCAAGCGGACGACGTGGCCTGGGTTTTTGCCCCAGGAGCTCGCGGCGGCACCGGTCAGGCCAGCAGCGCCATTGTGATGTGTCACACGCCACGACTGAAAAAATATGGCGGCATCATCGGTGAACCGAATGACGGCGTGCATTGCCTTGCCATCTTGATCGGTAACCAAATTGAGGTTCGTCAGCTTTCTCATTGCGATTCGAGCAGCGTTCACGTCGGCGTAACGGTTTGGTCGGGCCGGCGGTACAGGCGCCGGCCAAAACCAGAGGAACCGGGCGGACAGCCCGTCGTCGGCATCGCCGAGCACCTCGGCGAGTCGATCGGGCTGCATACCGCCAAGCACGCAGACGGACAGACGCTCGATCGCCAGAGGTTGCCCCGCATGCTTCACTCGATCGATGACATAGTGGCGGCCGCCATAAGCCTCCAGCCACATCTGCCGCTCGCCAGCGCCGCTGTAGCGGTTCATATTTCCCAGCCAACCGGCCAACTCGTCCCGAAACAGCAGACACCCCTTGGGGTTGCCGGCCAACACGCCGGCCAACGCCTCTGGCGTAGCGTCACTCACGACCAGTCGACGTCGGGTCGGCTCGGACGGCGTCACTGCGTCCGCTGGCATCGACGGTGGCGGTCGGCCAATCTCGGCGGCGTCCTTAGCTTCTCGCTCCCACTTTTCTGCTGCGACCCTTGCCGCGACTTTCAGCGCTTCCCACGACCGGATCGACATTTCGTGTTCAGGAAGCCATTCAGCCTCAAGGTCGCGCGCCAGCGTCAAGACCGGGTCAATCGCCGGGCTCTTTCCAGCCGATGGGTCGCCGATCGCCCCCGACCATAGGGTCGTTGGCTCCTGCCAACTTTTCCAAGGGCTCGACCAGCGAGCATTACCTATGGACGCGGCGGCGATGGTCAGCAACGCTGCGGCGACGTAATCGATCGGCGCCCCAGCGCCTTCCGCCGCGTCTGCCAGCCAGACGGACCAGAAAGGCCCAAGGAGGTCGGCTGGGAACTCTGGCGGGGGCCGGCGGATGTCGAGCATGGACATATCCGGTGAGGGCCAAGGATCGAATCTCTTAGCAGCATCAATGACCTTTTTTGCTCGCTCCGCCATCACACCACCTTAGAGATGAGGTCATTAAAGTCCGTGTCAGCATCTGGTGGCAGTGCGATCCGGACCGCCCGGCCTTCGTCATGCCAGCACTCGGCGGCTGCGTGGGCGGCCGCCTGCCCGGCGCCGTTGGCGTCGTGATCAGCGGCGATGATCACTTCCCGCACGGTGTCGGGCAGGATCAGGGAGCGCAGGCCGCCAGTCGAGAGCGCGGCCCACCCTGGGAGTCCGCTCGCCTGCATCGCGGAGAGCGTCGACTCGATGCCCTCGCCGACGATCAGCACTTGGCCGGCAGCAGCGAGGCGGACGGCGCCACCCTTGAGCGGGCCAAGGGATTTCTTGGGGGTGGCGACAGTCGCTTTTTTTGTGCAAGTCGCAGTGAGGAAGGTTCGATGCACTGCGACTGGCGCCTTGGACGGCCAGACCGCGACAGCAGCGACCATCCCCGGCAGGTCGAGCCCGGTCTCTGAGTGCTTGAGTGACGCGGCGTAGCGCAGCGTCGGCGGGATCGGCCCGGCGATGCCTCTGGCGCGTAGATAGCGGTCGACCAGGGTCCCAGGCGCCGGTATCGTTTGCCGCCATATTGCCAGCGCCCTCGCGGTCTTGTCCGCGACATCCGCTGACTTGCGGGTCTGGTGAGGGGGTGGTGGCGGCGCCCATTCAGCTTTGATTCCCCACAGGCCACCAGCTTGTAGGGCAGAGGCCAGCTCAGTCTGGGTACATCCACCAGCATGGCAGCAGAATAGTGTCCGATCCCCCTTGTCCTGGACGGAAAAGGCTGATGGATAACCGCACGATGGACAAGCGCCAGTGTAGGTCAGGCCGGTGCGGCGAAGGCCCAGGACTGTAGCGATTTCAACCGCGCTAGTCATGAGGGCCCCTCACCATTGCAGCTAGAAACTCCCGAGGACTCGTAGATATTATCGTTCTTGTGCCAATTTTCACGGACAGTATCTTTTGATCCTGTAGCAGCTCGTATGTCTTCGTGCGGCCGATGCCTGTCGCATCACACCACTCCCTTATACTGAACCCAACTTTCTCAGTTGTCATGTGACGATTCTCCGGGCAAAGGTATAGCGGCACGGGAACGCATCCCGAAATTGCCGTGTTGGCAGCTAAAGAGAGTAAATCTCGATGAATACTATTATAGATATCGAATGGGAAAATGAAGCTCTATAGGCTGCTCGCTTAACCGCGTCGACTTAAATATTACGAGATTCCCAAGGCAGATATCCACTGTCAGCTCAGTCTCTTCGAGTCTTCCGGGAGCAAAGGTTGCAACTATATCTGCGATGGTCTCTAGCCTTTCTGTCACATGCTCAGGGTATAGTCTCGCCAGCTGATAAATTTCGGCATGAAATTTTGCCGACGGCAAAATAATGCACCGGCACCTGAACTCCAAATCGCGCTCCCAATCTCTAATAACGGTTGAAATCGCATGATAGGTCACAGCCGACAGTGCCCCAGGCTGCACAGGGCGGTGCGACTTGCTGCTGTCCGGCTTGAGCCAGGCGCGCACTGTGTCCACCGGGGCGGGTATAGACTCGGCCACCTGTGCGGACGTCAGCTTCGCCATTTTCATTAGAGCCATCAGCATATCTCGTCCAGACATCCACCGCCCACTCTCAGCACCATGGGATCGACTATATACATCCGGGGTCCACCCGTCAAGACAAAATGGTACCATGCACCCGGAGATAAGGTGCATGGTACCCGACATTGGCGGTTCCAAATGGGCAAAACAGGAGAGGGAATAAAAACAATAAGTCACTTGACGCAATCGCACCGTAAGCATATATGAGAGGGAATAAAAACCAGGACCATGGGAGGCCGCATGCTCACCCCAGAAGATCGCCAAATTCTGAGCACCGCGCTTCTGGCGCTAGCTGAAGCCTGCGACGGGGCGCGGGCCAAGGATCGACACGGATTTTCAGCGATCCATGCGTTTCATGGCCATTGGCTGGCTGGAAAGGACCCGGCAGCGTGGGGAGAAAATGACGAGGCCATGGCCTCGTCATTGGTGCGGCATTATCGAAAAACTCAGCTTGACCCAGAAGGCAAAGATGCCAAGCTTTCGGATGTATACCCTGTTCACCTCAGAATCCGAAAATCCTTTGGCGAAATAACTCGAAAGTTATCTGAGACGTCGTCGCACCAGCTTGCCCAGTTCTTCGGGACTTTT
>CAIZDL010000032.1 GCA_903931735.1 uncultured Rhodospirillales bacterium | reverse complement strand
TGCCGCCGATGACATCAGCCACCCGGTCACCGGCAAAAACACGCTGAGCGCGGCCAGCGCCGCCTTTGCGCCCTTCGCGGCCCATTTCATCAGCGGGGCAAGATCGTCGTTGGTCGGCCGGGCGCGATCCAATGCCCACCAGGCCAACCGGACCAGCGCCAGCGCCAGCGTGATAATCCCCAACGCCTTATGAAACGCGATGGTCGGCTTCTTTGGCAAAAAATCGTCAAATAGCCCGGTAAACAGCAGTACCATAATTAGAATGGCAACTGCCCAGTGCAGCATACGTGCGACAGCGCCATATTGTGCGCTGGTGCTGAAGATTGACATAGCGATTCACCCGTAAGATTTGTCCCCAGAACCGGAGAGTTGATCCTCAGCGGCATGGTAACACAAGAATGGGGCACCAGCGAGGCGAGCACCACCGAGCGCCGGCGAGTGCTGCCATGCTCATTTAGCACCAACCGCCCGACCGAAGCCCCTTCCCGCCGGGCTCAGTTCCCCGCCGCGACCGCCGGCAACGTCTGGGTGCGACCAACCAGATTGTCGGTGTAAACCGTTTCCTCGGGCGAGAGTTGCAGCGCGCGCGCGGTCATCAACTGGGCCTCGTCATCGCGCCCGGCCGCGCTCAACACCTCGGCCCACGCGGTATAAACATCGGAGAAAGACGGGTCGGTCTTGGCCGCCTGCCGGAACTTGGCAATCGCCCCCTCGGTCTGGCCGAGCAGCGCCAGCGAGAAGCCCCACTCGGTGAAGGCCGCCGCAAGGGTGTCGGTGGTATCGCCGCGCCGCCAATTCTCCGTCACATCCTTAAACTTGGAGATGGCTTCCTGATGCCGCCCGGTGCGGGCCAAAACCACGCCCCAATTGAGCGACGCCGACGTAAAGGTGGGGTCGATTTCCAGCGCCTTGCGGAACTTCTCGATGGCGCCGTCGCGGTCGGCCTGCTGAAAGAGACTGATACCCCACAGATTATAGAGCCACTTTTTGTTGTCATCCTTGGCCTGGGCCAAGCCGCGCCTGATCACATCTTCCGTCTTGGTAAAATCGCGGGTGAGATAATCCTTTTTGAACTGATAGGCCGCGAGCAAAGTTGGATCGACCAACCGCACCGCTTCATAGGCAGCCTGATCGATCAAGCCCATAAGATCGTTCTCAGGAGCACGCACCCGGATAAGGGTGGTCGGCCCGTGAGCCTCCTGGCCGCGCAAAACCATTTCCAGCTCTTTACCCTGAACCAGGATTTCGCCCGAAAAAGAGAACGGGATCAAGCCGAAGCTGCTCTGAACCACGCGCAACAGCGGCGTCAGCTCAAAATAATCACCGAGAATCGCGGCGGCGCCGCCATCGTCCTGAACCATCACGTCTCTCGACCCGGCTCTCGATTGGGCGAGGCGCTCGATTACCTGCATCCGGTCGGCCAAGCGCTTGATCACGATGTCGGACGTAAAGCCGGTCTTGGCAACCATGGCGGCGGGAACGGCGAGCCCATCGATATTCACCCCTTCGATGTTGTGAAACACCGCCAGCGTAAATGCCGCTATGCCCGTCAGCAGCGGGATCGCCAACCACCTGAAATTCATAACCGTCTCTCCCGCATCAAATCCCGAAATGCCGAGCGTTTACCGCTCAAGCACAGTTATATGCGGAATTCGATTCCAGGCAAGAGATAGCTGGTGTCCCGGAAGGCATGACTGGAGTCGACCGCTGGCCAGGCTCCCGGCCAACCCGCCTGGGGGACTTCCTTAGATTTCGTTAACTTTTTGGGCAAATGCGCTGTAGGTTCAAATTTCAGCCATTTCCGCGGGCTGGCGGCCATAATCACCAATGGCTCTGCTGCGTTGCGGTAGAGTTTTGGCCCCAGGCGGCAAAACCAGCTTGCGTCGCTGGATCAAACGTGTCAGAAAACGGCCACTGGACGCAATAAAACGCTTTTTGCGACGGAAAAACCGACGACCCGACTCCGACTCGGCAGGACGGTTTTTTTGATTCGGTGGTAATCAGGGAGGATGAGCGAATGGCCGACACGGGGCTTACCTGCGACGAAACTCAGCTAATGGACGGCAATCAGGCCGCTGGCTGGGTTGCTTATCGGTGCAGCGAGGTGGTGGCCATCTACCCGATCACCCCGGCCTCGCCAATGGGCGAGTTCGCCGACGAGTGGGCTTCGGCTGGTAAAAAGAATCTGTGGGGCGATATCCCCCAAGTGGTCGAGATGCAATCGGAGGCGGGTGCCGCTGGCACCATCCACGGCGCCCTCCAGGCCGGGACCCTTGCCACCACCTTCACCGCCTCCCAGGGCCTCCTCCTGATGATCCCCAATCTTTATAAGATTGCGGGTGAGCTGACCCCTTTTGTGTTGCACGTCGCGGCGCGCACCCTTGCCACGCACGCTTTATCGATTTTTGGCGATCATTCCGACGTTATGTCGTGCCGCCAAACCGGCATGGCCCTACTGTCCTCGGCCACGGTCCAGGAAGCGCAGGACTTGGCGCTGATTTCCCATGCCGTGACACTCACCTCGCGGGTGCCGTTCCTGCATTTCTTCGACGGCTTCCGCACCTCGCACGAGCTGAACGCTGCGGTGCCGCTGTCCGACGACGACATTCGCGCGCTGATGGACAACGATGCGATCACCGCCCTGCGCCAGCGCGGCATGTCTCCCGACCGGCCGGTTTTGCGCGGCACGGCGCAAAACCCCGATGTCTTCTTTCAGGCCCGCGAGGCCTGCCAGCCTTATTACGACGCCTGCCCGGCCGCCGTGCAAGCCGCAATGGACACGCTGGGGGCGCGCACCGGCCGCAAGTATCGGCTGTTTGATTATCATGGCCACCCCGCTGCCGAGCGGGTGATTGTCATTATGGGGTCTGGCGCGGAGACCGCGCGCGAAACCGCACTGTATCTCGAATCGAACCAGGGCGAACCGGTTGGCGTCGTCACCGTTCACCTCTACCGGCCGTTTTCGATTGCCGATTTCGTCGGCGCCTTGCCAACAACGGTCCGCGCCATCGCAGTGCTCGACCGCACCAAGGAGCCCGGCGCGGTGGCCGAGCCGCTCTACCTTGATGTGGTGGCGGCGCTGGCCGAAGCCCGGGCAACCGGATCCAGCAGCTTCAAGACCGAGCCGATGGTAATTGGCGGGCGCTATGGCCTGTCGTCGAAAGAATTCACGCCCACCATGGTCAAGGCGGTGTTCGACGAGCTGAAGAGCGACCGCCCCTTGCGCCGCTTCACCGTTGGCATCAACGATGATGTGAACAAAAACTCCCTCACGCTCGGCCCCGATCTGACCATCAATCCGCCGGGCACGATCAAGGCGATTTTCTTCGGCCTCGGCTCCGACGGCACGGTGGGCGCGAACAAGAATTCGCTTAAGATCATCCACGAAGAGACCGGGCAATACGGCCAGGGCTATTTCGTTTATGACAGCCGCAAGTCGGGTGCAACCACCGTCTCGCACCTGCGCTTCAGCCCGGAGCCGATCCATGCTCCCTACCTGATCCGCACCGCCGGCTTCGTCGCCTGCCATCATTTTCCGCTGATTAACCAGATGAATGTGCTGGAGCACGCGGCCGTGGGCGCCATCGTGCTGCTCAACGCCCCTGGCACCGCCAGCGAAGTTTGGGCCAGCCTGCCGCGCTCGGTCCAGGAAGAGGCGATCGAAAAGCAGGTGCGGCTATGGGCGGTGGATGCCACCGAGGTGGCGCGCAAGGCCGGGCTCGGCCGCCGCATCAACACCGTGATGCAAACCTGCTTCTTTGCGCTTTCGGGCATTCTTAAGGGCGATGCGGTCAGCCAGATTAAGCACGCCATCGACAAAACCTATGGCCGGCGCAGCGAAGAAGTGGTCCGTCGCAACCACGCCGCCGTCGATCAATCCCTCTCCAATCTGGTTGAAGTGGCGTTGCCGGCGGCGGCCAGCGCCCAGCACGAGCGCCCGGCGCCGGTCCCCAGCCACGCTCCCGACTTTGTGCAGCGGGTCACCGGCATGATTTTGGGCGGCAAGGGTGACTTGCTGCCGGTTAGCGCCTTCCCGGTGGATGGCACCTGGCCGGTGGGCACCGCGAAGTATGAGAAGCGCAGCATCGCCACCGAGATTCCGCAATGGAATTCCGAGCTGTGCATCCAGTGCAACAAATGCGCGATGGTCTGCCCCCACGGCGTGATACGGGTCAAGCCGTGCGACCCTGCGGCATTGGCCGGTGCGCCCGAGGGCTTCAAGGCGCTCCCCTATAAGGGCGAAGAGTTCGAGGGCAGCAAATATATCCTGACCGTTTCACCCGAAGATTGCACCGGCTGCACCCTTTGCGTCGCGGTCTGCCCGGCCAAAGACAAGGCGAACCCCAAGCGCAAAGCGCTGGAGATGCTGCCAATTGCCGACATCGCCGCGGCCAGCAGAACCTCCTTTGAGTTCGCCCTCACCCTGCCCGAGGCGCCGCGCACCAAGGTGCCGCTCCAGGTCAAGCAGGTGCAACTGTTCGAGCCGCTGTTCGAGTTCTCCGGCGCCTGCTCCGGCTGCGGCGAGACACCTTATATAAAGCTGCTCACCCAGCTTTATGGCGACCGGGCGGTGATCGCCAACGCAACCGGCTGCTCGTCGATCTATGGCGGCAACCTGCCGACCACCCCCTACACCACCAACGCCCAAGGACGGGGGCCGGCGTGGTCGAACTCGCTGTTTGAAGACAACGCCGAATATGGCCTTGGCCTGCGCACCGCCTATGACCAGTTGGGCAAACAGGCGCGCACTCTGATCGAGACCCTGGCGCCGCAATTGCCCGGGCAACTGGTTGAGGCCATCCTTGCCGCCACCGGCCGGGACGAGTCGACCATCGCCGCTCAACGGGACCGGGTGGTGGCGCTCAAAGACGCCCTTTCAGGCATCGCAAGCCTGCCGGCGCGCCGTTTGGCCGAGATCGCCGATAATCTGGTGCCCCGCAGTGTGTGGATTTTGGGTGGCGACGGCTGGGCCTACGACATTGGCTATGGCGGGCTGGATCACGTCATCGCCTCGGGGGCCAACGTCAATATTTTGGTCATGGACACCGAGGTTTACTCCAACACCGGCGGCCAGCAATCCAAGGCGACACCGATCGGCGCCTCGGCAAAGTTTGCCATCGCCGGCCGGGCGATCGCCAAGAAGGACCTCGGCACCATCGCCATGTCCTACGGCAATGTTTATGTCGCGCACATCGCCTTTGGCGCCCGGGATCAACAGACCGTGCGGGCATTCCTTGAGGCCGAGAGCTACGATGGCCCGTCGCTGATCATCGCCTACAGCCATTGCATCGCCCACGGCTATGATCTGGCCCATGGCCTCGATCAACAAAAGCTGGCGGTCGATAGCGGGCACTGGCCGCTTTACCGCTACGACCCGCGCCGGCTCGCGGCGGGGGAGAAGCCGCTGGTGATCGACGTTGCGCCGGGCAAGGCCAGACTTTCACAGTTCATGGCCAACGAGACCCGCTTCCGTGTCGTTGAACGCGACGATCCGGAGCGCTTCAAGATGCTGTTGAACAAGGCGGAGGCGGAGGCTCGCCACCGCGCCGACCGGCTGCGCTTCGCCGCCGATTTTCAGGAACCCAAGGCCGAGTGATCACGAGGGAGTTCGTTATGGATTTGTCCACCCGCTATCTCGGCTTCGATCTCCCCCACCCGTTGATGCCGGGGGCCTCGCCGCTGGTCGATAATCTCGACGGCGTGCGACGGCTGGAAGACGCCGGAGCCGCCGCCATTGTCCTGCACTCGCTGTTCGAGGAGCAGATTCGCCAAGATCGCCGCAACGCCGAACGAGCGATGGAAACCGGGGCCGACAGCTTTGCCGAAGCCCTTACCTATTTCCCTGGCCTTGATCATTTCGCACTCGGGCCAGAAGCCTATCTGGAGCAGGTGCGCAAGATCAAGGCGGCGGTCAAGGTGCCGGTGATCGCCTCGCTCAACGGGGTGAGCGCCGAGGGTTGGGCCGATTATGCCCGGCTGATCGAGCAGGCCGGGGCCGACGCCCTGGAGCTTAACGTATACTTTCTGGCCACCCGATTCGACGAGAGCGCCGAAATCATCGAAGACCGGGTGGTGGCCATCGCGCGGCAAGTCAAACAGTCGGTGGGGATTCCGGTCGCCCTCAAGCTCTCACCGTTCTTTTCTGCCCTCTCGGGGTTGGTGCGCCGGCTGGAAACGACGGGAATCGACGGGTTGGTGCTGTTCAACCGCTTCTACCAGCCCGATATCGATATCGAGGCGCTGGAAGTCCGGGCACAAATCGAGCTTTCCACCTCATCGGAGCTGTTATTGCGGCTGCGTTGGCTGGCCATCCTCTCGGGGCAGGTGCGGCCGTCGCTGGCGTGCTCGGGCGGTGTGCATACCGTTGCCGATGCCGTGAAGGCTATTATGGCCGGTGCCAATGCGGTGCAGGTGGTGTCTCTGCTGCTCAAGCAAGGCCCCGGCGCCCTCACCCAGCTTCGGGATGGGCTCTCCCGGTGGCTCGAAGACCACGAGTACGAGTCGCTGGCCCAAATGCAAGGCAGCATGAACTTATCCCGCTGCCCCAACCCGGCCGCTTTCGAACGCGGAAACTACATGGCGGTTTTGCAGAGCTGGCGCACGTAACCCACTGCCCAAACCTCACAACGATGGACGCTCGCCCTCCCGGGTGGCGTCCATTGGCGTTTCAGGACCCGGCGTTTCGAGCGGGTCCCTGGGGGCGGGCAGCCTCGAGTCGGCGGCACCCTGTTAATATTGGCGGTTGCGCATAAACCGAAACACCGTATCCAGGCCAAGAATAATCACCGTCGCGACCGGCAATATTTTAAGCAGGGAGAGCGAATCAAGTCGATGCGTGGGCGGCATGGCGGCATCGAATATGTACCAAACAAAATATGGCAGCATACTAATAATCGATACCCATAGAAAATGCTCGAGCGGCTTGTTGAAAAAGCGCCGGAATAAAAACAAAAACAGCCCGGTGAAGATAATGTCCAAGATCAAACGCGCCATTTCGTCATACACTGTCCCCATATAGGTGATCAGGACCAGTGAAACGATTGTTGCGATCATGATTATTATCCCGCCATCTTCTACCGGTTGACGAACGCACGCGCCCCACCTGGGACGAGCGTTTCCCAAGCCCCGCGCCGCCCCCCGAAATCCGGCACCCAAGGCGCTACCAACGCCCCGCCGACTCCGATCACGTTCGCGCTCCGACTTGGTGGTGCGAGAATACCCGAATCGGGGCCAGATATCAAAGGTGACATTGGCCCCAAGGGCGGATCCGGTGCGAATAGCCGGCAATGGCTCATAACGCTTGTTTAGACGGCGCCGAATAGGGTAAATGGATCACTGGAAAGGCCTTCACTCGTGACGGGGGGCAAGCTTGCGCAAGGGTTGGCTGATACGACCGCGCGTAAAGTTGAGGAGAGTGCAAAAGGTCACAAAGGGTGCGATCGTAATGGCAAGCTTTTTTCAGAACAGATATCTCATTATTGTTTTTTCGGTGATCAGCTTTTTCTTGGGTGTTGCGGCGCCAACCATTGTTAAAGCCGAGGTCAACGCCTATGTGTTAGGCCCGGGAGATCGCCTGAAAGTCGTCGTGTATGGCGAGCCAGACCTTTCGGGGGAGACCGAGGTCGACGGACGGGGCCTGATTTCCACCCCCCTGATCGGCCCGACCCAAGCCGGCTCCCACACCTTGCACGAGGTGGAAGTGTTGGTGGCGAGCCGTCTCGCCGGCCGTTATTTGATCAACCCCCGGGTCAGCATCGAAGTTCTTAACTATCGGCCCTTTTTTATCTTAGGTGAGGTCAATAAGCCGGGAAGCTATCCATTCGTCAACGGAATGTCGGTGCTCAACGCGGTCGCACTGAGCGGTGGGTTTACCTACCGCGCCCGTAAAGACGAAATGATGATTGTTCCCCTGCCTATCCGGTTGACGCAGACACCCACTAGGTATAGTATTTTATAGAAAGTTGCTGGTCTGGCCAGCAATGCGTTGGAAATGGCGATCTGGGATGAATGCATCTGCCCCGAAGTTGATGGATGTTGAGCAACGCCCT
>CAIZDL010000031.1 GCA_903931735.1 uncultured Rhodospirillales bacterium | reverse complement strand
CGCAGCAGTTAAATTGCATGGCAAAAGTCCGGGTTTCCAATGGCCGCCGGCCTTTGGTCGCCGAAGGCAATCCGGATGGTTTGTAGGGGCTTTTGCCCCTACGACCCCACCAAAGGCCGCCGGCCTTTGGAAACCGTTAACCCAGCAAGTTAACTGATGTGCTCCACGAGCCAGGGAGCGTCGGTCGAGCGTGCGGTGGGCGAAAAAAAGCGGCGGACCCTTTCGGACCCGCCGCTTTTCACAGTGTTTGGCTGTCAGAGACTTTTTAGAAGTCCATGTCGCCCATGCCACCCATGCCGCCCATGCCACCGGGAGGACCGCCCGCAGGGGCCTTCTTTTCCGGCTTCTCGGCGACCATCGCCTCGGTGGTGATCAGCAGGCCAGCGACCGAAGCCGCGTCCTGAAGGGCGGTGCGCACGACCTTTACCGGATCGATGATGCCAGCCTTGAACATATCGACAAAGGTGCCGGTCTGGGCGTCGTAACCATAGGCCGGGTCGTTGGCGTCGAGCAGCTTGCCAACCACGATGGAGCCATCGCCGCCAGCGTTGCTGACAATCTGCCGCACCGGGGCCTGAACGGCCCGGCGCACGATGTCGATGCCATAACGCTGTTCGTCGTTGGCGGGCTTGAGGGCGTCGAGGGCCTTGCCAGCGAACAACAGAGCAACGCCACCACCGGCGACAATGCCCTCTTCCACCGCTGCACGGGTCGCGTGCATGGCATCGTCAACGCGGTCCTTGCGCTCTTTCACCTCAACCTCGGTCGCCCCGCCGACGCGGAGAACCGCGACGCCGCCGGCCAACTTCGCCAGACGCTCCTGGAGCTTCTCGCGATCGTAGTCAGAGGTGGTGTCTTCGATCTGCTGACGGATCTGGGTGATCCGGCTCTCGATGCCCTTTTTCGCGCCGGCGCCATCGACGATCGTGGTGTTGTCCTTGGTAATCTGGACCTTCTTGGCGGTGCCGAGCATGTCGAGGGTGACATTCTCCAGCTTGATGCCAAGGTCTTCGGAGATCACTTGCCCGCCGGTGAGGACGGCCATGTCTTCCAGCATCGCCTTACGACGATCACCAAAGCCCGGAGCCTTCACCGCCGCAACCTTGAGGCCGCCGCGCAGCTTGTTGACCACCAGGGTGGCCAGGGCCTCGCCTTCAACGTCTTCAGAGATGATCAGCAACGGCCGGCTCGACTGCACAACCGCTTCGAGCACCGGCAAGAGAGCCTGGAGCGCGCCGAGCTTCTTTTCGTGGAACAGGATGAACGGATTCTCCAGTTCACACGTCATCTTTTCGGCATTGGTCACGAAATAGGGTGACAGATAACCGCGATCGAACTGCATCCCCTCGACGACATCCAACTCGGTGTCGAGGCTCTTGCTCTCTTCGACGGTGATCACGCCTTCGTTGCCAACTTTGCCCATCGCTTCCGCGATCTTGTTGCCAATGTCAGCTTCACCGTTGGCGGAGATGGTGCCAACCTGCGCGATTTCGGCGTTGGTCGAAACCTTACGAGCCCGGCTCTTAATGTCGGCAACCACGGCTTCCACCGCGATATCGATGCCGCGCTTCAGATCCATCGGGTTGAGGCCGGCGGCAACCGCCTTCACGCCTTCCCGCACGATGGCCTGAGCCAGCACGGTTGCGGTGGTGGTGCCGTCGCCGGCCAGATCATTGGTCTTCGAGGCCACTTCGCGCACCATCTGCGCGCCCATGTTCTCAAACCGGTCGGCAAGCTCAATCTCCTTGGCGACGGTAACGCCGTCCTTGGTGATCCGGGGAGCGCCAAACGACTTTTCCAGCACAACGTTGCGGCCTTTGGGGCCGAGCGTCACTTTAACAGCATCGGCAAGGATATCGACGCCGCGCAACATGCGGGTACGGGCGTCAACGCCAAATTTCACTTCCTTAGCAGCCATTTGTCTTACCTTTTAAAAATCACGGTCGAATAGAGGCGCAAAAGCGAGAAAAGCCCTAAATGGCTTATTTCTCGATGATGCCCATGATGTCGGATTCCTTCATGATCAGGAATTCCTCGCCATCGATCTTGACTTCGGTGCCGGACCACTTGCCGAACAGGATGCGGTCGCCGGCCTTAACATCGAGAGCGACAATCTTGCCGCTTTCGTCACGGGCGCCAGGACCCGCAGCGATGATTTCGCCTTCTTGTGGCTTTTCCTTGGCGGTATCAGGAATGATAATGCCACCCTTGGTCTTCTGGTCGGATTCCAGGCGCTTTACCACAACGCGGTCATGCAGCGGACGGAACTTCATTCTATAGCCTCCCACAAAGGGCTCAAATTCAACGATGAGCCGGGACTGTTAGCAGTCAGCCCCGACGAGTGCCAGATAGGTAGTCAGTGCGGGCCGCCAATTCAAGAGGCTTATTTTTCGCACCCCCACAAAGACAACGCGGCGCCGGGGATATTCCCCAGCGCCGCGTTGAAATCGCACGAATGTTTTCGGTCGGAGCAAAAATCAATGACCGCAGCCGCAGCCACCCTTGCCGCAGCCGTCTTCGCGTTCCACCTTGATGTAGCCTTCGCCGCCACAGGTGTTGATGCCGATCATTTGATAGGCCGGGCAGAAGGAGAACAGGCCGGTTACGATCGGAATGATTCCCACCAAGCCGACCCAATGGAGGGGGCCGCTTAGCAAAAACATGAGGGACAGCAGGGCCAACCCGACCACGCCCCTGATAATGCGGTCGATCATGCCGATATTCGCAATCATCGCGTTTTCTCCATGATGTATTTTGCTCAAAGCAATCCGGGGCAAGATATTGAAACTTTCATGGGTCTGCAAGTATCCTGCCCCCTCGAAGGGCCCCCCAGGGGGTGGCGGGCGGTCATAACAGGGGTTCTGGAATTGATGACGTGGCAGCTTCCAGTGCTGGGCGGCGTGTTGATTGGTGCCGGGGCGGTGCTGATGATGGTCGGGGCCGGGCGGATTACCGGGATTAGCGGCATTCTTGCGGGCCTGCTGCCGCCGTTGGATAAGACGGGCTGGTGCGGGCGGCTCGCATTTCTGGTCGGATTGGCGTCGGGGCCGCTGTTGGTTGGGCTTGTGCTGGGCGCAGACCCGGTGGTGGTGCCCCGGGCAGAGCTTTGGGTTCTGGCGGTTGCGGGGCTGTTGGTTGGGCTCGGCACCGGACTCGGGCGCGGGTGTACCAGTGGGCATGGCGTGTGCGGGCTGGCACGGCTGTCGCCACGGTCCTTGGTCGCCACTCTGGTGTTCATGGGCACGGCGATGCTGGTGGTTTTTCTGGTCAGGCATGTCATTGGCCAGAATGTCATTGGCCAGAATGTCATTGG
>CAIZDL010000030.1 GCA_903931735.1 uncultured Rhodospirillales bacterium | reverse complement strand
GGCCCTTGTCTTCCCGGACGCTGTTTCAGGCACGCCTCCGTCCATCGACGAAAAGGACCAGATCGCACTCGACACTAAGGCCATCCAACAGTTGAGCGAACGGCAGACTGCCTTGACTCAACCCGACTGGATCGCACGCGGACTCGCCGCCATTGCGCTAGTCATCGCAACCGGGGCGTGGTTCCGCAAACGCACTTAACCTTGCGTTTGACTCCCGCGAGCCGAACGCTTTTGATGAGTTCAACATGAAGACAATCGCCTCTTTCTCCGGCTGCTTTTTGAGCCTCTGCTTGCTCGATTGTTTGGCCCTTTCCGCCGCCGATGCGCCGAAAGTTGCGCCGCAAATCAGCTTGTCGGATCAAATCGACCAAGATCACCAATTCTTGATGGACAGCCTGAAGCGCATCGAAGCCAAGATCATCGAAAACCGGAATGCGATGGACATGGCAACGGTCCAACTCTTGCGGGACGCGCAGATGCTCGAATCGCAAAATCTGGAAATCGCACGGCTGAAGGCGGAGAATGCGGACTTGCGAAACCAACTCTTGAAGGTCCATGCGGACAATGTTATGCAATGGCATCAACTCGCTCCCGGCGTGCCTGTGCCATCGAATCTTTAACCCATGAAAACCACCCGCATCCTAGCCCTGTCCCTCGCCTTGCTCCTGCCCGCGATTCTCTTCGCGCAGGCTGTTCCCATCAACCCGCAGTCGGTTACGTTCAACCTCCCGCCGCCGTCCGCCGCCTCGCGAGCCCTCACATGGATTTCCCTCGCGCTGGCCGTCATTGGAGGCGTCTCGACATGGTGGCACCGGACCCAGCTAACCGGCGCACGCAAGATCATCGGCGGCATCGCGGAAGGCGTTGAGGCTTTCACCGCCACCAGCGTCGGCAGCGACCTGAAGAAAAAGCTCGAATCGACGATCACCGCGCGCGTCAACCAAGCCGATCCGTCTGGCGGGCTAGGTAAGATCCTCAACGACGTGGTTGATGAAGTCACGCCGCACGTTCGCGCGGAGCTGGATGCGCTGACGGCGCCGCCTGCCCTGCCTGCCATCCCGCTTGCTTCGACCGTCCCGCCTTCGCCTCTCAATCCGTCCGCCTGATTCCTATGCACTCCAAAAATCTATCCACCAAAGCCGTCCTCTCCTTCGCGCTCGCCCTCGTCTTGGCCGCGTTCGCCGTTGCGCAAATCTCGGGTTGCTCGTTCCTGTCCAAGACCGAAGCCGCGTTGACCGGTCAAAACGCCGTCGTCACCTGCAAGATCGTCGGGCTCACGGTCCAAACGATCATGCGCGATGCCGCCAAAGCCTACGTCGCCAAAGAGATCACCGCCGCCCAATGGCAGACTCTCGCCGACTTGAACGACAATAAGTTTCAGCCGGCCTATACCCTCGAAGTCAAAAACATCGCAGCGGAGGAAAACCCCGCCAGCACCGCCCTCGTGTCCATCATGGAGCAAATCGTCAGCACCTACCACAGCTACGCCAAGTAACCACTCCCATGCCTCTCGCCGCCATCATCGCCCTTGCCATCAAATACGAGCCGGACGCCGCCGCCGTCGCCAAGCAGGTCATCGCTTGGATCAAGGCCAGCAACTCGCCCGTGACGCCCGCGCAGACGGCTGCTGACTTGGCCACCCTGCAATCGTTCATCGAATCTAGCAGCCAATACTTAGCGGAGGCAGAGAAGGCCGCTACGGCACAGGAACCGGCACAGGCGAGCCCGCCAGCGGCCTGAGCCATGAACCTCACCGACCTGAAGCTATTCTTCCTCGGCGGGCCGCCTCAAATCGTGCCTGCGGCGGTCCTGCGGAAATACGGCATGGTCTCCGCTCCGCCCAAGGCGCAAGTCGGTCCAAAACCTGTATTACCGGCGTCGATGAAACCCCCGCGCGTCATCCCCCTGCCCGACCAAGAGGAAATCGACCTCCGCTTTGCCGCGAAGCTTTTCCGCGCTGCCCAGCGACTCGCCAAAAAAAAAAGAACTAAAATGACCGCAAGAACCGACGCCCAAGAAGACGAGCGAATGACCCGCGCTTTACGCTGGCTGATCGGCTTGCGGCCGCTGCTCCTCATGCTCGGCACGGGCGTCGTTACGATTAGCGGGGTAATCTACGTTTTGACCAATAACTGGCGGGACGTGAAAGACGACGTGAAGGCGCAGGGGCAGACGATTCAGATCCATGACAATTTGATTCGCAACCAGAGCGCGGAGATACAGGCGATCAATGTTCACTTCGCCCGGCTGGAACAGATGTTGAAGGACTTGCAGGACGGGCGGAGGACTTCGATGGCGAATCTACCGGAGCTTACGGCCGGTTCAAGCGGAACCTTGCGCGGGTTCGACGGGCCGCTGCCTCCATAGACGGGGAAATGATTCAGAGTTCGATTCCCACGTCGCGCAGGATTCCCACGGCCACCGCCTCGTAGCGAGCAAAGTCAACATCGTCAGGAAAGGTTTCGGGCAAATCCATCACCGGCCTTGCCCCATCAGAATCGGGCACCTTGTTTCCATTCTTTGCGCAAACGATCTCCCCCATCTCTCCGGCCGCCCAATACCAGCGAATGGCCTTGCCAAGATACTCACCGTCCTTGACGGCGCCACCATTAACGGTGCGAACGCAGACGAAGCGCCGGATGTCACGGCAGGCCCGGATGGTTGTGGCCACAGGCGCCTGATCCTTCAGCCAGGCAATGGCGGCGTCCTTCGCGATCAACGCGGTCGGGTTTCGGGCCAGCGATTCCTCGGCGAACGCACCCTTCAGTTTCAACGAGCCGTCAGTCTTGACCGCGATGTAGTTGTTCACGTCACGGGAACAGATGAAACGATACTGTGATTCCTCGGTGACGAAGCCTGTCATCTTTTCCCAGATCGCAAGGTGCGCCTCCAATTTCCATTCGCGGTCGCGGCGGCATTTGATGATGAAGCCGTCGGTGTTCGCCGAGCAAATTTGAAACCCGTCCGACTCCAACCGCTCGATCAGCATCAGCAGCACCAGTTGACCCGTGAGCGTGACCTGGATCAACAGGTCTGGGGCGTAGAGGGGGGACCATTTGCTGCCCAGCTTCCCGAACGTGCCGTTGACCGCGATCTTTAGGGTGTCAGCCTCCGTCTTGTTGCCCGCCTTTTTCGCGGCCAGCCGGCGTTCCACGATACCGCGGTAAATCCGCAGGAACGCCGGGCCGAGGTGGGTCGGGTAGAGTCCGAGGTTCAGGATGATCGCAGGGTAGTAGCTGGCCACGTCCCGGTCGATCAGCATCATCGTTTCGTCGGCGTAGTGGTAAACCGATCTCTCGTTCGAGTGCAGCCCGCCGATGCCCATCGAATAGGTGGCTTCGCCGATCTTGATTTTCAACGCTTCGATCACAGAAGGCAGTTCGACGCCACCCTCTTCCCGGACGGCGAAATCGGTTGTCTTGATTGTGGCCAACGCCTCGCGCATCGGTCCGGTCTGGAACGAGATGAACGGCGGTGGATTGTAGCGGAAGGTCGTGCCGGGGATCACCACCGGACGCTGTGGCGTCACCCCCGTCTCGCGCTTCAGTTCGGAGCACAGCAGGGACTCAGCCATCTGCGCGTCGGACTTCGAGCGCAGGTCCAAGCCGTAAAGCGGTCCCATCTTGGCTCGCAGGTCCAATTCAGCCTTCAGCTTTTTGTAAAGCAGTGCGGTGTTGGGCAGATCGCCGTTCAGGCAGTAGTAGCGGACGATGGTGATCTGGTCGGGCGTGAGCGGCCGGTCGGGCGGAAAGGGCAGGTCTTGCAGACGCGGGGCGTGCAGGCGACCGGCCAGCAGCTTCAGGGAGCCTTCGCCGGGAGCCACGTTGTAGAGATCAATCGAATCAACTTCCAAGGCTTTCACCTTCTCGCCACGCAGCAACAGGTAAGGCTGCATTTCCTCGCGGATCAACTTGTCCACCGCCACCTTCAGTTGGGCGCAGGATCGGCCGGCAATGGCCAGCGCGGCGATGGGCAGATCGAAGGCGTTGCCGTTGAAGGTGACGGTCTGGAAATTCTCCAACCACCAGCGGAGCGATCCATTGAGAAACCCCTCGGTCTCGAAGTCCTCCATTTCAAAATAAACCCCCTTGCCCGTGGTCACTGATCGGAAGGCAGCGAGGAAATAGTTGGGGAAAACTTCGAGATCGAAAACGAGGGGATCGCGGGCCAGTCTGGCAGCGTTGATTTCGTCGGCGGTGAACAGGGGGAACTGAAATGCCTTCGCCTCGGCGAGACGCGGCAGGTATCCGGGTTCCTCCCACGTCCGGGACGGTGGGGTGCGAGGCGGGGCGACCGGCTTGGGCAGGTCTTCCCAAAAAAGACCGATGGAGTCAGCGCGCATGGAGACGTTTGTTTATGATCGAAATGTATTCTTCGTTTATTTCTATTCCAACGTAGTGCCTGTTCAGTTGCTTGGCTGCCAACAAAGTTGTGCCGCTGCCCGCGAACGGGTCGAGCACGGTGTCACCTTCATTGCTCCACGAAAGGATGTGATCGGCTGCGAGCAACGAAGGAAACTGTGCCGGATGTCCGTCAACCCTATCCCCTGCGGTGTATTTCCACACGTTTTCACGGACCTTCGTTTCTTGTATAGTGCGGTCTTCTTGGTGCCTGTCGGTTCTATTTGTTCCATCATATCGCCGTTGTCCGTAATCCCCTTTCTTCGGCTTTCCTGCACCTTTGCATGGCTCTTTTATGTAGTTGCAAAGGGGCTTCCCCTTGGAAAAAACAAACATATACTCCCAGCACTGCCAATACCTGTTACACTTAGGGTCAAAAGGAACTGCGGGCCTTTGATAAATCATTGTGTCATGCGCGTTCAGTCCGCACACATCCTTGAAGTGAATTGCCTGCCTCATGCTCGTCAACGTCTCGCTTCCTTTCACCGTGGCGTCAGCGACCACCCAGACGATGACACCGCCCGGTTTTAGCAGACGAGTCAGTTCACGCGCCACACCATCGAAGTCCCAAGTGTGGCCACCGTAGGTGCGGAGATTATCGTATGGCGGCGATGTCACCACAAGGTCAACGCAGGCGTCCGGCCAGTCTTTCATTGTGGCAACATTGTCGCCGTGAAAAATCATGTTTTCTTTGCTCATGTTATTTTCATCCCCATCAGAGCACCCCGGCAGTTGGACCCGAAAAATCCAACCGGGGCAGGATACGAGGAAAACGAGGCAGTTTTGGCCACCCCCTTCAGCTTACCCAACTGCCGGGCATTGAAAACCCCCGATGTGGGAATCCCCATAACGTCCACCGATGCCCCCGCATCTTCAGGATCGTTGCCTGTGGCGATCTTGTCACCCAAGAACCAGCAGGCACCCTTGGCATCGCAGACCCCCAGCAGTTGCCCCAAGGCTGGCCACAGGGCGTCAGGGATGGCCTCCTGTGGCTGCCCCGTCAACTTGTCCAGCATGACCGCCACGTCGGGCCAAGTGTTCTCGATCACCTGTGTCGTCAGCCACCGCCCATCCGGCCAGTGGAAGGAAACCCGGTGGGGTTCGATCTGCATCCGGTAGGGAGCCTCGTCGATGCGGATCATCTCGCGGATCGCGGTCACGGGCAGGTTGACCTTCTCGGTCAGGCCGAGACCGTGCCAGCCTTCGATGGCGACGATGTTGTTCGTCGCGAACATCGACTGCGCCGCCAGCAGGATACCATGCGACCACGGGCGGTTGGGATCGTCGCCGATGAAGGGTTCGAGTTGGACCAGCAAATTGTAGAACGACGGCGGCAGGTTGAAGAACCGACCGCCCGGAGACACGTCGGGGAAGTTTTCGGGGTTGTCACAGTCGATCATGGCCTTGAACGCGCCGGACTGGACCGCCAGCCGGCCGTTCTTCAGATGCAGCACCACCGTCTCTTTGCAGGCGTCCAAGGCGCGGACGAACTGCTTGGCGTTGGGCGAGCAATCCAGATCGGTCGGGATGGGGGAGTAAAGCCCCATCTGGCCGTTGAAGCCGCGCACGGTGCCGTGGGCGATGCGGAAATGGGTCAGCGCGGGAATGAAACCGTCTTTGGCGACGGCACCCTTGACGAATTTAAGTGATTTGAGCATGGGGATAAATTTCTTCCATCACGGTTTGGAGGAACGCCGCCGCAAGCGGGGCAACGATTGCATTGCCCGAACCCCGCAGGATGCCCACACGGCAGGGAAACCCATGAGCCAGAGGGAAAAGACCGGATTGAGTGCGCCGGTATTTTCCGTCGCGGCAGGGGAGAATTTCGTAGTCGTCCCAGAAGCCAGTTGGGCCTGTCGCGGTAACTGGTCCGTTCGGTTGCGGAGCGATCCGTCTGGATTGGTGCCCGTCGTCGCCATGCCCGGCGAGTCCTTCCAATCTCTGCTGCTGGGTGAAGCCCAACCTGCGACTGCCGCCAGATTCGGCGTGAAATCCTCTCGGGTCTGTGGGCTCAATTTGTTGGCCATCGGGGAAGGCCACCCCGACAACTGCGCCGTTTGTTTCAAACTTTGGCCTCCCTCTCGGCCCTCGCATTCCTGCGCTCCCGTCCCGTCGTTCGAGCGGGCTGTCGGCCAACCTGCCAATTGAGCATCCTTCGACAAATCCCGGCCCTTGCAGTTCGGCGTGTAGTGGTTTCCGCACTTTGCATCCGTCGCCCGTGGCGACGGCCACCCAATAAATTCTTTGCCTGATATGTGGGGCGCCTGCGCTGTGTGCGCCCAATACGACAAACCCAAAGGTGTAACCTTCTCTTTCCAAGTCTGAAGATACTCCATCGAGCCAACCGAGTCGAACCGCCGCTTCAACCTGCTCGCCAACGATGCACTCAGGCCGGCACTTCCTGACGAGATTGAAGAACACGGGCCAGAGGTGTCGCTCGTCGGCGATTCCTTTTTGCTTTCCGGCCGTGGAGAAAGGCTGGCAGGGAAGCGAGGCCGTCCAAATGGGCCGCCCGGTCGGCCAACCGGCAAGCCGAAGGGCGTGGGGCCAGCCACCGATGCCTGCGAAGGTATGAAATTGGGTGTAGGGTTTGACATCTTCAGGGGTGATTTCAGCGATTGATTCGCAGAGAATGTTTCCGGGCGGCAGCAGCTTGGCGAGGATCAACTCCCGCATCCAAGCGCAGCATTTTGGGTCGTTGTCGTTGTAAAGGTGCATCAAAAAGGAGCATCAACTTCAGCATGAACCTCAACCGGCGCACGCGGGCCTTTGGCTTCGGTGCCGAAAGCCGTCCCGGTGAAATCGTGCGCCATGATTTGCGGATGGCGTTGGTTGACCCAGACGCGGATGTGACTCGGGGATTGAAGGGTGTTAATCAGTTTCATCGCATCCTCGATGGTCGTGGGTGCCGGCGTCGTCGAACGCTTCGTCCACCACTCCCGTGCCTTGTGCCCGGCCCAGCCGGGGTGTTCGAGGCAAATCCACTCGGAGAACATCTGGATCGGCCCGGAGAAATACGACACCTTCAGCGACGGCGGCTTCGAGGTGTCGCGGGGGAAGTGGGAATGGTAGCTGATCGTTCGCACCGGGAAAATCTCGATCTCGGGAGTCTCACCCTTGACCAGATCAGCCGACGCCGCGACCCCGACGATCTTGACCTTCGCCTCGGGAAACTCCGCGCCGCAGCAGGTGCAGACGCGCACGGAAATGTGGTTGTAGGTGTCGCACGCCTCGCAGATTTTGACCGGGGCGGTGCCCCCATCCTTGCGGTTTTTCTTGCGCGGTATCACCGGGTCGTTGATCGGTCCCAGCCGCCGCGTGTTGCCAGCGAAATCAAGCACGAGGCAGTCCGGCTTGCCACGGTAGGCCCGCGTCCCGCGACCCAACATCTGCACCCACAGGCCCGGCGAACAGGTCGGGCGCAGCATCCCGATCAAGTCCAGCATCGGGAAGTCATGGCCGGTCGTCAGGACGTTATTGTTGACCAGGCAGCGCACGCGGTCGTCGTCCTTTTTGAAGGCGGCAATCCACTGGTCCCGGTCGGCATCCTCCATTTTGCTGTGGATGGCCTGCGCGTCGATTCCGCTGTTTCGCAGGATTTCAGCAACGTGCTCGGCGTGCTCGATCCCGGTGGCGAACACCAGCCAGCGCTTGCGTTCCTGTAGCGTGCCCAGCTTCGCGTGCAACACCATCTCGGCGCACGCGGCCTTCGAGATCGAATCCCGATCCACGGCGGCCTGCAAGTCGCCGAGGTTGTATTCCCCGGCCACCGTCTTCACGTCACGCAGGTCGATCTCCTGCGCCGTCTTTTTCGGCAGCAGTTTGCATAAATACCCCTCGGCGATCAGCCGGTTGAAGGGATCAACCCCCGTCAGATCGTGGCAGATGTCGGTGAACAGTGACGGCAGGGTGTTGCCGTTGCGGTCCTTGATCGTGTCCGTCAACATCCCCTGCCCCAGCCGAAAGGGAGTGGCGGTCAAGCCGATCACCTTCAGCTTGGGATTGAGCTTGGTCAGTTCGGCCAGAAAGGAACGATAGGATGTGTCGTCAGCGGGACCGACCAGATGGCACTCGTCGATGATGACCAGATCAATGTGCCCGAACAGGTGCGCCTTGTTCACCACCGAGGCGATGCCAGCGAACGTGATGGCCCGGATTTCCTTGCGCCCGAGCCCGGAGGAGTAAATGCCGACGGGAGCCTGTGGCCAAGTCTCCAACAGTTTCTTGGCATTCTGACCAATCAATTCCTTGACGTGGGTTAGCATCATCACCTTCTGCGTCGGGTAGGAGGCGTAGGCCGAGCGCAGCAGTTCGGCGAGAACGAGGCTCTTGCCCGAGCCGGTCGGCATCGCCACAATGGGGTTGCCTGACTTCTCAGCGAAGTAGTCGTAAATGGCCTGCACGGCCTCAATCTGGTAGCCTCGGAGTTCCATCAGGGTTGCCTCGTGGTCAATTCGACTCGCGCCGAATACTGTGGGCAGGCGGCACGCTGGGCTGCTTCGTCCAAAAATCCTTTGTTGGGCGTGGACCTGACATCCGCATGTTTGCATCGCCACAGGCCACCCCCACTCGGTTCACCGAAAACGCAGGTGCGGCAGTTGCGATCCGGCGTTACCCCACCGAAATGACAGAGCCGGTTCAGGTGGCAGTATTTGCAGGCGAAGTATCCGGGGGAATCTGAAATCCGCGCCGGGGGGACGGCATCCCAGATGATCCCCTTCGCTCGGTTTATGGCGCGGTCAAACTCAGCTTGCACGAATGGCACCAACTCGAAATAAAGCTCGTCGGTATTCTTGTTGACGCCGATGTAGAGGGCGTAGCGCAGGCTCATCTTTCCCATGTAAACTTGGGTCTGAACGTAGTGCTCCCACTTGGCTTTCAGGAGACCTTCAGCCTTCAGTTTCTCGAACGATTTGTCACCGTGGGTTTTGTATTCGGTGACGAACGCCTCGTCGGGAGGCAGGTCGGGGATACCCCGGCCAACCCCATCGAGCGATCCGCCGAAATGACCCTCGTGATCTTCGATCCGCCATTGCTTGCCGGTCTCGGGATTGACTTCCCAGATTTCAACCCCGGCAGCGCGGAGGTAGCCGACGAAGCGTTTCTCCTCCAACTGCCCGCGCTCGAACAGGCGCAGCATCCGGGGCTCGTGCTTCTCGGCCAGGGTCCAGCGGAACGAATACCAAAGCTGACGTTCGCAGGGGCGACCGATGACCGACGCGCCCAGATGGGCACGGTGCGGTTTCTCGGCGTTGGCCACAATGGCCGCGTCGATGGCGGCAGCGGTTTTGATGGCGGTACTCATGTTAATCGGAAGACTCGACGATGCCGGGGATCAGAACTTTCACGGCGGGGTAAACTCTCCAGCGCATGTCAATCGCCTCGACCAACTCGGAGCGATTGCTCACGACGAACTCGAAGATCGGTCGGCGAGTGTCGGCGGGATGGCCGGTGTTGGTCAGGATGCGAACGCGAACTCGACCGCTGACATAATGCGGTAAAACGCAATCAGCGGGAGTGATTTCAATCAATACGGGGGTG
This sequence comes from uncultured Rhodospirillales bacterium, assembly GCA_903931735.1. Taxonomy (GTDB): domain Bacteria; phylum Pseudomonadota; class Alphaproteobacteria; order Azospirillales; family Azospirillaceae; genus BOG-933. The sequence continues at coordinate 6,692 of CAIZDL010000030.1, read as the reverse complement.
GGTCTCACGGGAAAAAGGTACCTGCATTGCCCGGCAGGCGTCGGGGTTGTGGTTTCAGACGTTTACTTGGCCTTGGCCCAAGGCGGTTTCGGGCCGGCAGGGGCGGCGACGGCGGGCGCGGCGGCAGGAGCCGGGGCAACCGAGATCGCGAAGGTTGAAGCGGCCTTCCACTCTTCGGTGCCTTCCTGTTGCAGCAGCGTGTCGGGCTCGACCTTCCCGGCGAGCATCATCTTGCCCACTTCCTCGGCAGTATGCAGCGGCATGTTTGCGTCGTCGAAATAGACGAAGAACTTGCGCTCATCCTTGGCCACAGGGGCGGGGGCAGGCGGCTTGGCCTTCGGGCCGGGCTTGGCCTTGGGGGCGGCAGCCGGTGCGGCGGCAGGGGCAGCAGCGGGCGCGGGAGCCGCCGCAGGCGCGGCGCCAGGCTTCGCAGCCCAAGGCGGATTTGTCGCACCGCCAGCCGAGGCACCAGACACCGCAGGGGAACCCCCAGCGACCGGCTTGGCACCCTTGAAGGTGTTGCGGGGGTCGTAGGTCTTGTCGCCGACGATCCGAGTGTCCTCGAAGCCGACCTTGGCCTCGAAGGGCTTGTTGAACAACTCCTGCACGCTTTGGATGCGGATGGAACCGACGGCGTGACAGATCGCGGACAGTTGTTGATGTGCGATCTCCTGGGCGACCTGGCTCTTGTTCTCGATGTTCAGTCCGTCCCAGACCTTGCGACCCTTGAACGGGCCTTCGAGGACGGTCAACTCGAACGCGAGGCGTTTGCCCGAACCGTCGGACGTGGGTTTGATTTCGCCGTCGGTCATGGCGACGGTGTAGTTGCCTGCCGGGAAGGCTTCGAGGGGCACGGCGGGAGCGACCTTCGAGGCATCGAAGGTCAGACTCGTGAATTTTGTCGGATTACTCATGGGTTTGGATTTTTGGTTGTTTAGCTGACCAGCCGTTGTGACTGGATTTTGGCGATGATCTTGGCCAAATTGGGTTCCTCGATGTCATCGAGCGCGCCGCTGCGATCCTTGGCCTGCCACTGGGCGTCGGCCTTGGTGCGGAGAAAACGGTAGGTGTTGCCTTGGGCATCCTTGGAACTGACGCCGAGGGCGAACACCTCGTCGAAAAAGTGACCGAGCCCGGCCGTCAGTTGCTTGCCCGGCATCGACGGGCCATACATCAGCAGGCCGTCGCTGTCCTGCACCCGGTCCTGCTTGGCGGAAAAGTAAACGTGCTTTTCCGGGAGATCGCGGAAGCAGCGAATCAGCGTGGTCATTTTCTCAGCCAGTTCCCCGTAGGCTTGGCGGGGGTCTTTGACCTGACGCTTGGCGTTGGCCAAGACGACTTCCGCGATGTCGGAAATGGAGTCGAGCACGATGGACTCGAAGTGCTTGCAGTCGTTGCTGGTGGCCACCATCTGGTAGGCGTCGGTCAAGTCCTGCGCGTTCTTGATCTCGATCACCGGGATGTTTTGGTGCGACCCGAAGACCTTCATCTGGTTGGCGTGATTGAGGGACAGCAGACCTTTCTCGGTGGAGAGGATCAGCGGCGTCGGCATCGTGGCGGCGAGCATGGTCTTGCCATAACCGGCGGGGCCATAGATGAGCATCTTGACGCCGCCTGTGGCGGATTGATCGTCGGAAGTGGTGAAGGAGAGCGACATGGTGTTTTGAAAAGTGGCGCGGGAAAAAGTCGTGATTTCGTTTTTCGTCGGTTGGTTATGAGCCAACTGTTTTAGATCAAACTACCGCGCAAAATGGAGGTCCAGCAGTCCTACAATTCCTGCAAGGCGGTCCTTTGCCCCGAGGGGCGAACCGCACCGGACCAAAGGGTTCAGCGTTTCTTTTTCTTGGGACCGTTCTTGACGGCAGCGATGGCCTTGCCGACGGCGGACTTGGGTTTGGACGCGGGTTTTTCCCGAGTCGGAATCTTCTGCACCGGAAGAGTGATCGCGGGGATTTTGATTTTCTTCCCCTTGTGCGGACCCGAGATGACTTCAGCGGTGCCCCCGGTGATTTGCGAGCCGTCCACGAATTTCATTTCGTAACTGCCGGAAGGCAGATCATCTTTAACGGTCTGAACAGGGATATTCTGCGCAGGCCAGTCCGGCACCGCAGGCGCAGTCTCGGGCGCGTGGCCTTCCGTGACATCGTTGATGTCGAGCGAAGGCGTTCCCGGCGTTTCGATGAGAGCTTGCGAGAAAATCCGGCGTTCGTCATCCGGCATGGTGCGAAGCGATTTCAGCACCAGCTTGGGTTCGTAGGCGATCAGAACCCCCGGTTGACGATACGCTGAAGTGTTCGGCAATTCCATCATCACCGAATCGAGAACTGCTTCGTCCAGCTTCCGGTTGACCTTGAAGTCCAGCACAATCTCGGTGCGGATGCCGTCGAGATCAGCGAGGACGCGGTTGACGCCTTCGGTCGGCGTGGGAAAAAAGGCGTTCGCGATTTTGGTGCGGAGTTCCTTTTCCTGTTTCTTGGCCTCGTCCATCCAAGCGGCGAGGGATCGCCATTCCTTGATGGTCGCGGGCAGCGTGGCGTCGGGGACCGACACCAGCGGGGCGTTGTTTTTTGTGATTTTTGCGCTCATGGGAAGGCGAAGTTGGACGCGGTTTCGCTGCGCGTCAACAACTATTTTCAATTTTCTGAAAAAAAGTTTTTCAAGAAATGTGTTGACGCGGGTTTCCGACGGGTTTTCCCTGCGAAATGGCCACAACCATCCCACCCAAACCTCGCCGGGCAGACCGCAAGCCCGGCAGCCTTTACCGGCGCATGATGCGCCTTTTGAAAGACGATCCCCGCACCAGCGAGGAAATCGCCCGAATCCTCGATCTCCCGCAAGGCTGGCTCGCGCAGCTTCGCAACGGAGACATCCCCAAGCCCGGCGTTCATCGCGCCCAGTTCATCTACGAGAAACTGTCAGGCAAAAAACTCACCCCATGAAGACCGACCCGAAACACGATGCCTTTCCAACCTACGGCGGTCAACAAGGGCTGACCAAACGCGAATACTTCGCCGCGATGGCGTTACAAGCGTTATTAACGCGCGACCACACGACCGCTGCTGAAGAACATGCAGTAGGTTGGGCAGACATGCTCATTTTTGCGCTGAACGATAAACGGACATTTGAGGAAAAACACCCGCACCTTTTTGGGAAAAAGTAAATTCACCCCATGCTTCACAACATCCCCGCCGAGCTTCGCGCCCGGAAACAATGGGTCGTCGCCACAGGCAACCCCGGACCCGACGGCAAGCCCTGCAAGATACCGCTTGATCCCCGCACCGGCCAGCGTGCCGACGTGACCGATCCCGAGACGTGGGGAACTTGGGAAGACGCCGAAGCCAGCCCGCACCGTTTCAAGGGCTACGTTCTCAGCGCAGACGATCCCTACGTCATCATCGACCTTGACGCCACCGACGATGCTGGCATTCAGGCGCGGCACGCGGAAATCTACGAGGCATTCCAGACCTACGCCGAACTCAGCCAGTCCGGGGGAGGCGCACACATCGTCTGCGAGGGTGCGATCCTCCGAAACATCAAGAGCGCGTCCCGTAAAATCGAGGTGTATTCAAAAGATCGCTACATGATCTTCACTGGCGACGCCCTGAAGACGATGCCCATCGTCAACTGCCAGCCGATGCTTGACAAGCTGGTCCGCACGCTCGACGCCTGTTCCGTGCGCGCCGAAAGCGAACTGGTGCAAGTGGACAGCAACGTCCCCGACGATGAAATCATTCGCATGGCCAAACACGCTAGCAACCGAGAAAATTTCTGCCGGGTTTACGAAGCAGCCGATCTGGACCTGCCCGAAGCAGATGACTCCGGCGACGATTTTGCGCTCATGGACATGCTGCATTTTTACACCCAGGACTATGAGCAATGCCGTCGCCTGTTTATGGCTTCAGGCCGAGGCAAACGCGCCAAGGGACGCAACCAAAAATACCTTGACCGGATGCTCCGCAAGCTCGCGGCCGAGCGTGTCCCGCTCATCGACCTGACTGAACTTCTCCGGCGCAGCAACGCGTCAAAACCCACTCCCATGCCTACCTCCGAACTTTCCCCCGATGATTTCCCGCCCGGTCTCGTCGGCGAAATCTCCCACTACATTTTCAACTCGGCTTTCCGTCCCGTAGCCGAAATCGCGCTGGCGACGGGATTGGCCACAATGGCCGGAATCTGCGGCCGCACCTACAACGTCAGCGGCACGGGTCTTAACATTTACCCGATCATCGTGGCCAAAACTGGCTGCGGCAAGGAAGGCGCGGCGAAGGGCATGGGAATGATTTTCAACGCCCTGCGGGCAAAGGTTCCGGCCATCGCAGATCACCGAGGGCCGGCGCATTTCGCCAGCGGGCAGGCGCTCATCAAGGCGCTGGACAAGCGGCCATGCTTCGTCTCCGTGCTGGGGGAGTTTGGCCTGTTCCTGAAGCGGATCACCGACGAACGCGCCAGCGGCAACGACACCATGCTGCGCGCGGTATTGCTTGATTTGTTCAGCAAGAGCGGAGCGCATGATGCCCTGTTTGAATCCGTTTACTCCGACACGGCGAACAACACCAAGATCGTGCAGTCGCCCTGCGTCACCATCCTCGGGGAGACGACGCCAGAAAGCCTGTTCGATTCGCTTGGTATCGCCGCCGTCACCGATGGAACGCTGCCCCGTTTCTCGATCATGGAATACACGGGAGACCTACCGCGCCCCAACAAACGGCACGGCTTTGTGCCGCCCCCGGAAATGATTGACCGCTTGGCAGCATTGGCGCTGCTGGTTGTGACCGCCGCGCCCAATCATAACGTCAACGTCGTGGCTCTCGATGCCGAGGGGGCCGAGGCGATGGACGCATTTTCCGAGGAATGCGACGACAACCACCGCAAGAGCAACAGCGGAGCCGAGCGGGAAATCTGGACGAGGGCGCACCTGAAGGCGCTGAAAACGGCGGCGCTCGTGGCCGTGGGCATCGACTTCATCAACCCCGTGATCGGAGTGGACGCGGCCAAATGGGCCTGCAATCTCGTGCGCCGGGACATCGCCAAACTTCAGGAACGCTTTCAGATTGGGGACATGGGCTCGGGCGACACCAAGCGCGAAGCCGAGGTGCGGAAGGCGTTCACCGTCTGGGAAAATTTCAGCAAGGAATCCAAGCGCAAATACCGAGCGACGGAAAAAATGCTGACGACTCCCGTGATCCCCATCTACTTCCTGAAGCAACGCCTGCGGCAACTGCCGGCATTCCGTGGCAAATACAAAGGCGACACCCAAATCCTCAACGAGACCTTGGAAGAGATGAGGAAGGCGGGGGAAATCAAGAGGTATCCCGCCGACCAGGCCAAGGCTGAATTCGACACCGCCCAGGACGTTTATGTCAAGGGGGAGCACTTCTACGGGTAGTGCTTGATAATTTCGCAACTATGACCCAATTTCACAAATTTTTCAACGCAAGTCGATGAAAACCAATAACTTACATTTTCAGATAAATCAGAATTGTGAAATGACCCCCCTCCCCCCTCCCCCCGACCTATTCTACCTGCCCCTCGCGGGAACCGAGTTACACCTCCCCTCATTTATCAATTATCAATTATCAAGAATAGTAAGTAGTAGTAGTAGTAGTTAGTTATGTAATTATTTTTGAGAAATGACTTCACCTTTGAGAATTTATCACCACCAACCCATGAAAACCAAGAAACCCACCATCCGTTCCAAAAGCCAGTGCGGCAGCCATTCACGCTCCAAAGGCCAACGCGGCGAACGCGCCGCCATTGACTGGCTGCAACCCATCTGTGACCAAGTTTTGGATACGCTCTGCGCCACGCACGGATTGCACCACAACGTCACGGCCCCACTCCTCCAACGGAACACGATCCAATCCGACCGGGGAGGCTTCGACGTGGTGGGCCTACCTTGGCTAGCCCTCGAAGTGAAGAACTACGAGACCGACGCCCCCGCACAGATCGAGGGCTGGTGGAAGCAGGCCTATGGCCAGGCTGGACCCGACCAGGTGCCCGTCCTGCTCTACAAGCGCAACCACCGCCCCTTCCGCGCCCGGATGCCCGGTGGGTGGGGGAGGGACTTCTGCTGGGTGTCCGGACCTGTGGACATCGACGCCGACCAGTTCGAGGAATGGTTCAGGAAAAAGCTGCGAGCCGAACTCGAAAATAAAATTGCACAAAACCATTGACGTTGTTCAATTTTATCCCCAACTTCAATTTCCCATGAGAACTGAAATCTACCCAAACCGCGAAGCGTTCGACGCTCGCACCGACAAAACGCTGAACGGAGTCACGGCTTCGTTTGCCAAAATCAATCCCGGTTGGGATCGAGAGAAAAACAACGATGGCTGCTGGCGCTGCTCGCGCTGCTCGGACTGCTCGGACTGCTCGGGCTGCTCGGACTGCTCGCGCTGCTCGGACTGCTCGGACTGCTCGGACTGCTCGGACTGCTCGGACTGCTCGCGCCTAAAAAAAGCGAGGCAGACAGCGGGTGCCGCGCCGTCGCAGCCGACTATACCAGTCATCGAAAACATCCACCAGCGTGTGTTTGCAGCGGCATCAGAGCCGAACGCCTTGAACATGACCGATTGGCACACCTGCGACACGACGCATTGCCGCGCCGGCTGGGTTGTCACGCTCGCAGGCGAGGCCGGCAAGACGCTTGAGACCTACTGGACAACCAATCACGCCGCCTGGTTGATCTATCG
>CAIZDL010000029.1 GCA_903931735.1 uncultured Rhodospirillales bacterium | reverse complement strand
TTGACCGCAGCAGCTTGGGGTGGTTTGAAGCCCGCTCCTGAAAGCCGACTCCGGAGGGCCGGCCTCCATCTCTCATGCAGCTTTGACACAATCCGTCAGTTCATTCCGAACCTCCTTCTTGTGCGCACCTGCGGCGCACTTTCTATTCATCACTACACCGCCCTCGCCCGCCACGATAGACTCGAGGCCTCGATCGCGATTGCGCTGGCCGCTCAAACCCGCAAACACCACGATGAGGGGCGCTCATTTGAGGAAATTTCATTTACCGACTATCTGAGGCGGTGCCTTGGCACCACCACCACCGAAATGGCCGAACACACAGACAGCACCGACGGAGAAGCCCTGCTCGCCGACGCCGAGGCTGCCTGTTTGCGTATTAAATTGATGGAAATTCAGGCAATGCCCTTGCGCGGCGACGTCCCGGACACCGACGAAGCAAAAGCGATGGAGGGCCGCATCCGGACTTTTTTGGTGTTCGCCCATGAGCATGGCTACCATTTCCCCCCGGATCTCATGGTCTATGAGCGTCCATCCCAGCCGCCCCCAAGCCGCCATTCACGCGAGGACTGGTAACTTTCTTGCCCAAATGAGCGCGCGGCTACCACTTCTACGCTTTTCAGCGCCTACCTAATCGGCTAAGGTCCCCACCGGACTGGAAGCAACAACAGCGCTCTGGCCAGTATGGAACGGGCCGGCTAGAGCAAGCTGTCTGGGGTTGCGAAATAATCGTGCGTCATAGTCCGTTATTGTCGAAGGAAATATCCCATGGGGCGGATCGTTGAAGTCACCGACGTTATCTTAAGAGATGCGCACCAAAGCCTTCTGGCTACGCGCATGGCAATGGAGGACATGGTTCCCGCCTGCGAGGATTTGGACAACGCCGGCTATTGGTCGCTTGAATGCTGGGGCGGCGCTACGTTCGATTCCTGCATCCGCTTCCTCAATGAAGACCCTTGGGAGCGGCTGCGCGCTTTTCGCAAGCTGCTACCCAAAACCAAATTGCAAATGCTGTTGCGCGGCCAGAACCTCCTGGGCTACCGCCATTACGAAGATGCCGTGGTCGAGCGCTTTGTCGCCAAGGCGGCCGAAAACGGGATGGACGTGTTCCGGGTGTTCGACGCCCTCAACGATCTGCGCAATCTAAAAACCGCAATCGCGGCGGTTAAGAAGTCCGGCAAGCACGCTCAAGGCACCATTTGCTACACAGTAAGCCCGGTCCATACCACCGAAGCCTTTATCGACATGGCCCAAAGCCTAAAAGAAATGGGCGTCGATTCGATTTGCATCAAAGACATGGCGGCGCTGCTCAAGCCACAACCGGCTTACGATCTGGTTAAGGGCATCAAACAACGCTGCGGCGCCGATACGCTGATTCACCTCCACGCCCATGCCACCACCGGGGTCACCCTGGTGTCGCTGATGAAGGCGATTGAGGCGGGCTGCGATATCGTCGACACCTCGATCAGTTCGCTGTCGCTCGGCTCGGGCCACAACCCGACCGAAGCCCTGATTGAAATGCTGGAAGGTACCGGCCTGACCACGCGGCTCGACAAAGACCGCATCCTGAAAGTGAAGGACTATTTCACTCAGGTTCGCGGCCGGTATCGTGAATTTATGAGCGAGTTCACCGGCGTCGACACCGAGATCTTCAAAAGCCAGATCCCCGGCGGCATGATCTCCAACATGGAGAGCCAACTCAAAGGCCAGGGCGCCGCCCACCGCCTGCAAGAAGTACTGGAAGAAGTGCCGCGGGTGCGAGCCGATAGCGGCTTTCCGCCGCTGGTCACGCCCTCCAGCCAGATCGTTGGCAGCCAAGCGGTGTTCAACGTCTTGATGGGCAAGTATAAAACTCTGACCGGCGAGTTCGCCGACCTGATGCTCGGCTATTATGGCAGCACCATCGGCGAGAAAAATCCCCATGTTTTGGCCAAAGCGGAAGCGCACGCCAAAAAGCCGGTGATAACCGGCCGCCCCGCCGACTTGCTCAAGCCGGAATGGGCGACGTTGCGCAAAGAAACCGAGGCGCTGGAAAGCAATAACGGCAGCGACGAAGACGTTCTGACCTATGCAATGTTTCCCCAGGTCGCACCAAAGTTCTTCAAGAGCCGCCCCGCCGGCCCGAAAAACCTTGGAAAGGACCCGGTAAAAAAAGATGCCACTGCCCCGGCACCAGCCAAAGCCGATAGCAAAACGGTTAGCGCGGTTCAAGCGGCGGCGCTGTCCGGCCCGGTGAGCTACGTCATCACGCTTCACGGCAAAGAACACAAAGTCACGGTCGCCCCCGGCGCCTGACAAAAGCTAAATCTGGCGAAACCTGAAAAGTTCGCGGCCGGAATTCGGAAGGGACCACGATGCCTAAGCACGGCGCCCATACGGCACCCAAGACGATCGAAGAAAGACTGCACGAGTTGCACGCCCGGCGGACCCGCCTTGAGCTGGGCGGCGGCGTTGCCCAAATCGAGAAGCAACACGCGGGCGGCAAGCTGACCGCCCGTGAGCGGGTGACCAAGCTTGCTGACGACGACAGCTTCCAAGAAGTGGGGCTTTATGCCCAGCACCAGTGTACCGCCTTTGGCCTCGGCCACCGCGAACTGCCGGCGGATGGCGTGATCACCGGGTGCGCCAAGGTGGATGGCAAGACCGTCCACCTCGCCAGCCAGGACTTTACCGTTTCCGGCGGCGCGGCCGGTGAAGTGCACAGTATCAAAGTTGCGGAAATGCAGGAGCTGGCACTCAAAACCGGCTCGCCGTTTATTTTTATCAACGACTCCGGCGGCGCCCGTGTCCAGGAAGGCATCGGTAGCCTGTCTGGGTACGGCAAGGTATTTTATTACAACGTGATGCTATCGGGCTCGGTTCCTCAGATCTCGCTGATCTGCGGCCCCTGCGCCGGCGGGGCCTCTTATAGCCCGGCACTGACCGACTTTATTATCCAGACCCGCCGGGCCCAGATGTTTATCACCGGGCCACAAGTGATCAAGCAGGTCACCGGCGAAGTGGTTACCGCCGAGCAATTGGGCGGCCCCGATGCCCAAATGAAGTCTGGCGTCATCCACCTGATCGCCGAAGATGACGAGGAGGCGATTTATCTGTGCCGCCGCCTGCTCAGCTTCATGCCCTCGAATAACCTCGAAGACCCACCCCACCTGCCATTCGACGAGCCGGTGGTTGCCAACCCCGACCTCAACCATGTGGTACCCGCCGACCCCAAAATGGGCTACGACGTTCGTGAGGTCATCACCGGCATTGTCGACGATGGCGACTTCCTCGAAATTCAGCCGCAGTTCGCCGCTAATATCGTCGTTGGATTCGCCCGAATCACCGGGCGCTCGGTGGGCATCGTCGCCAACCAGCCGTGCGTGATGGCGGGGGCGCTCGATATCAACTCGTCCGACAAGGCGGCGCGTTTTATCCGCTTTTGCAACGCCTTCAACATCCCGATTGTGACCTTCGTCGATGTTCCCGGCTTTTTGCCCGGCGTCGAGCAGGAATATGGCGGCATCATCCGTCATGGCGCAAAGATGCTGTTCGCCTATTCCGCAACCACCGTGCCGAAACTGACCGTGATCATGCGCAAGGCCTATGGCGGCGCTTATCTCGCGATGTGCGGCAAAGACCTGGGCGCCGACCGCGTGGTTGCGTGGCCCACCGCCGAAGTTGCCGTCATGGGCGCCGAGGGCGCGGCCGAAATCGTCTTCCGCAAGGAAATCGACAGCGCCGAAGATAAGCCGGCCAAGCGCAAGGAAATGATCGAACTTTATCGCGAATCCTTCGCCAATCCATACGTGGCGGCAGGTCGGGGACTGGTCGATGACGTTATCGAGCCCGCGCACACCCGCCGGTTCCTGGCTCTCGCCCTCGAAAGCCTGGCGACCAAACGCGAAACCCGGCCGCCGAAGAAGCACGGCCTGATCCCGTTGTGAGCCGGCAACAGCGCGGGACCAACCGGCGAGCCAGGGAGTGGGAAATATGACGGACTTATCGGCAAAAGACCTGCTGGCGGCAATTGAACAGTTGCGCCGCGACATGCAGGGCCAAATCAACGACCTCAAGGCGGAAATCGGGGCGCTGAAGGCGCAGCCGGCAGCCGTCGGCACCCCGGAGGCGAGCGAGGAAATCGCCCCTGAGATGCTGGTGATTCTGGCGGCGGCAGCCACGACCTATCTTGGCGTCAAGGTGCGGATTCGCTCGGCGCGGCTCCTTCACCCCGGTCACGATGCCATCAACCCTTGGGCGCAACACGGCCGGGTGTTTGTTCAATCGACGGCCCACAACCTGCGCCGCGTGCGCTAGCGCGTTTGCGGCGCACCCTACTCATGCCCAAGAGATGGATCCGGCGCACCGGCCAATCCATCGAGAATAAGGAGTTCCGGCGTTGAAACTAGAAATTAGCATCGACGGCAAAGCCTACCAGCTCGATGTCGAAGTGCTGGAAGAGGACAGAGCGCCGCGTCATCGCGGCTACCTGCCGCCTCACCATCCGCCTTCGACGGTGCGCTCGCTGCTGACCACACCTGCGGCGGCCCAAGCCCCAGCCGCCAACGAAGGCCCGGTAGACGAGGCGCATGTTTGCCGAAGCCCGGTTGCCGGCGTGGTGATCCGAATCAAAGCCGTGATCGGCCAGGACCTTCAGCAGGATGACCTGATCATGGTGCTTGAGGCCATGAAAATGGAAACAAATGTTACCGCGCCAGCCGCCGGCAAGGTCAAGGCGATTAAGGTTGCTGAGGGCGATGGCGTAAAAGCCAACCAAGTGCTGGTTGAATTCGAGTAACGCCGCAAGGGTCAGGGGGCACCGGAAACGATCTTGCCCCCGCCCACCCCCTGAAATATCAGGTTTCGCCGGATCAATTCCACCAGCGAATCGGCCCTCATTTTGTTCATGACATGGGCGCGATAAATTTCAACGGTGCGTGAGCTGATATTCAGTGCCGCCCCAATGGCTTTACTGGTATGCCCCGCGACCATCAAGTCCATGACTTCGCGTTCCCGCCCCGTCAACTTCGCCAATTGCTCATAAAATGCCGCAGCTTTGCTCTGAGCTTCCCGCTCGGCGGCCTCGAGATTGGTGGCCTGCCGAAGACCGGCCAACAGCCGGTCCGGATCGAATGGCTTTTGAATAAAATCGAGCGCCCCGGCCTTCAAAGCCTCGACTGCCAGGGGAACGCTGCCATAGCCGGTTAAAATAATCACCGGCAGCCTCTCCCTCGCCCCCCGGATTCTATGGAACAGCTCCATACCATCCATTCCCGTAAGATGAAGGTCAAGCAGAACGCATCCGACTTCGTTTATACACGAAGATTTGAGAAACTCCTCCGCAGATAAAAAGCCGATTACGACCATTCCCTCGGCGTCTAGCAGAATCGCCAACGCATCGAGTAGTGCGCCATCATCATCGACAACCGCGATGAACGGCTTGGCCGAGGGGGTATAAATGGCACTTCACCTTGGATAGAGAAAAACTATCCAAAGGCTATCCCTGTGCGGCCAGCACTTGCAATTCGTATGAACACGTAAAGGGATACCCTGACCACGCTATGGATGGCCCGGACCGCCGCCAATACTCCCAAATTTGGGGAATTTATTATTATGGTTCTGGCGCCGAAAGTTGTGGCCGAGCGATATCGGCCCCCAAAAATTCGCTCTCAGCCATGGGCAGCTCGACCGGCAACGTGAGCACGAAGCTGGAGCCATGCCCAACGACGCTTTCGACCGCCACGGTCCCGCCCAGCCGCTCGGCGTAATTATGCACCAAAGCCAAGCCCAGGCCAGCGCCCCGGCACCGCCCCACGCCAAAGCTGACGAACGGATCGAAAATGCGGCGAAGATGCTCAGACGCGATACCGGTGCCGGTATCGGTTACGATGAACCGTACCTGCGAATGCCCATCTTCATCCACCCGCACCACCGTCAGGGTCACATCGCCGTTTTCGGTAAATTTGCAGGCATTTTCCATCAAGTGCAGCAACGCCGAGCGAATTTTCCCCAGGTCCGAGCGCATCCGCCCGATCCCCGGAGCCGCCTGAATAGCGAGGCGGTTGCCATAAAGGCCGGTGAGCATCCGCAACCGCTCGCGCATCTCCGATACCAAATGCTCGACGACGAAATCCTCGGCGGTGACAGCAAGGGCGCCGGCCTGGATCAAAGCCAGAGCGCGCAACGCCTCAACCGTCCGCAACACCTGTTCACCCGACCACTGAATGCGCTCGACATCAACAGTCAATTGAGCGACACCATGGCGATCCAACTCGCCCATCAACTGGTCGCCATGGTGAATGATTGCTGCCAGCGGCGCTTCCAGATGCTCCCCCATGTGTGCCAAAAAGGCGCTCATGGCCCGGTTGCGCCCCTCGATCACACTCACAGCCTCGCGCAACTCGGCCTGAACCTTCTCGGAGTCTTCGCGCAGCCGAACAAGTTCGGTGCCCGAACCATGAAGGGTCGCAACCGTCCGCCCCATACCCGCCAGCCAATCCTTGACCCCCGGGGTGTGAACCAAGGAAACTTGGGGCACCGGAACGGGCTCCGGGTCCGGCTGAAGCTGAAACTCCGGCTGAGGCGCAGGCTCGTGCTCCAGGTGACGCTCCGGCTCGGCCCTGGGCTCTTGTGGCATCGCCAACCGGGCGGCCTGCTTGCGATAAAGTGAGCGATAGTCTGTTCGCGGCTCGGGCCGGCGGCGGCGGGCCAGCAACCAGCCGCCAATGCCGCCAACCACAAAAGCAAGCCCCCCGGCCATGACCAACGGCGAGACCATAGCCTCCGATGCCGGCGCCACCTCGCCGCCCCGATCAGAGCCGGGGCCAAGCAACGCCCTCAGCTCCTCGCCCCCCCGATCAATGACCTCGGCCGCGATTTTGGCTTCAACGGTGACAATGCCTTCCAACTGAGTGACGGCCAGGGCGTAACTGCGCAGCAAGCCATTGACTTCGCTTAAGGCTGCCCGAACCGGCGCCTCGAGCTGTTGCTTGCCAAGCTCGCTCAGCCGGCTGCGCACCTGATCCAGATCTTGACCCGCCCGCTCAAAGTCGTGGGAGTCGCGCCGGATAATATACCGTTCCACCGAAAGTTGGACCAACAGCACGCCCACCACAGCATCGCCAACAATCGCGGCATCGGCAGCCTTCCCCGCCGCCGAAATCCCTTGCAGGCGGAAGCGCAGATCCAGGGCCATTGGTTGCAGGGCGATTTCGTTGTTACGATCGCGCTGCCGGCGCAACTCCAACAGCCGAAGATAGCCCTGCCAATAGCTTTCAAGGCGCTGGTGAGCCTCGTCGAGCCGCTGGCGCTCCTCCCCGCCGCCCCGCTGGGCCGCCAGCGCCAACAGCCGATTGGTCAGGCGTTGATACGGCAGGGTAACGCGGGCCACATCGCCCTCCTCGCCCCGATCTTCCGTGTGACTGAGCCGGTCGATCACCGCCAATTGCACCTGGGCAAAGGTGGCGCCAAGATCATCGGGCAGCGGTGCAAGGTCGGCTGCCGCCACGGGCAGCGGGCAAGCCAACACCAGCGCGCCCAACATGGCTCGCAGCAACAGCGTGCGCAGCCCATGGCGCCCGCCGTCCGGTTCGGTCGTGCCCCCCCACTTTCGCACCACGAGCCCTATGCCTCCTGTCGCGGCGTCCGCGCCGCTCTGATTTTGTGAAATCCTTATACTCCGGGTTTCCCACCTCCGAAAGCGCCGTCAAGGCCTTCCCTTCGCACCCAAGGCGAATTTAGCCCCAAAGAGCGCGCTCGGGAGGAAAAACCGCGCCATCTTCATAGCGCAACCCGGGCGAACGATCGGCCACCAGCAGCAATGGGCCATCCAGATCGACCACCCGCGCCCCCTGGGCCACCAACAGCGCCGGGGCCATGGCCAGCGAAGTTGCCACCATGCACCCCACCATAATGCCAAAACCGGCAGCCTCAGCCGCCCGCTTCAAACACAAGGCCTCAGTCAACCCGCCGGTTTTATCGAGCTTGATATTCAGGACTTGGTAACGGCCCCGCAGCCGCACCAAGCTATCCCGGCCATGACACGATTCGTCGGCGCCCAACGGAACCGGGCCAGTGTAGCCCGCCAGCGCCTCGTCGGCATCGGCCGGCAACGGCTGCTCGATCAACTCAACTCCAAGGTCGGCCAGCAGCGGGGCGAAATCCACCAATTGCCGGAAACTCCAGGCCTCATTGGCGTCCGCGATCAACCGCGCGGCGGGAGCCGCCAACCGCACCGCCCGCACCCGCTCGGGGTCGCCCTCCCCGCCCAGCTTGAGTTTAAGCAAAGGCTGCCCCACCGCCGCAAGGGCCGCCGCCGCCATCGCCTCGGGGGTATCGAGGCTGAGGGTGAAGGCGGTGACCACCGGCACCGGTGCGCTTTCCAGCCCCGCCAATTCCCAGACCGGACGCCCGCACAGCTTTGCTTCAAGGTCCCACAGCGCGCAATCGAGGGCGTTGCGCGCGGCACCCGGCGCCATCACCCGCCCCAACGCCTCGCGCCCGAGTCCCGCAGCCACCGCCGGCCCCATCGCCTCCAGCGCCGCGACCACGCCGGCCAAGGTTTCGTGATACCGGCCATAGGGCACACATTCGCCCCGGCCCACGACCGCGCCACAACGCACTTCAGCCACCACCACGTCGGCGACGGTTTTGGCGCCCCGCGATATCCGGAACGAGCCACGAATGGCAAAGGATTCGCAACAAACGGTCAACACACGAAGCATCGGACAAAAACTTCCTTAAAAACAGCGAGCGACTTATAGTCAGATCACCTTCTTGACCTCCCCAAGAAACTGTCTAACCTCCCGCTCCAAATGATCAGTGCGGGTTGCCATGTCCTCGCTCGACTGTAACATATCGTTTGCCGCCTTACCGGCGGCATCGGCCACCCTGGTGACATCGCAAATATCGGAGACAACAGTAATGGTGTCGGTCGAAACCTCATCCATCACCTCGGCGATATGCTTTACCGCAGAATGCTGTTCCTCTACTGCCCCCGACACGGTGGTGACCAACAGGTTGATCTGCTGAACCATATCCGACGCCTTCTCGAACGCCGACGAGACCCCCGCTGTCGCAGATTGCATGGTTGCAATGTGGCCGGAAATACCAATCGTGGCGTCGGCGGTCTGATTGGCGAGGTGCTTCACCTCTTGCGCCACCACCGCAAAGCCCTTGCCGGCCGGACCGGCCCGTGCGGCCTCCATGGTGGCGTTAAGGGCTAAGAGGTTCGTGCGCTTCGCAATCGTCATGATCAAATTCAAGACATCGCCAATGGCCGACCCGGCATCGTTCAACGCCTTGACCATATCCCCCACTCTGCGGGTCTCGACGGCAGTGTTGGCGGCGACCTGGGCCGTGTGCTCAAACTGGCTGGAGAGTGTCCCAATGCACGCGGTCAATTCCTCAACCGAGGCTGCGACACTGGCGATACTGGTACTTGTCCGCCGGACTGAAACGGCCACGGAGTCGGCCTTGGTCGCCGACAAACGCGCGCTCTCTTCCATCGCCTTGGCGTTGGCATGAAAGCTTGCGGCGGCGCTGGTAAAGTCGCTCACAAGATGGTGGGCGGTATCGTCGAACCGGTTGGTCACCCCGCTAAAGCGCGCAACCTTAGACTCCATGTCGGCGGAGGCCGCATTCACCGTGCGCGCGCCCTGAAGCAAAACCCCATGCATTCCGGTTTCAACGATTCGCCGGTAATATTTGCCGCTGGTGACATGCTGAAGCGAGGCGGTGGCCTCACGGACAAAAGCATCAATCTGATCAAAGGCGTCATTGGCGCTGTCGACCAGCACGCCCAGATTCCCGCCTTCGCCGATGCAAACCAGCCGCCGCTCAAAATCGCCGGCCGCAAAGCCCCGAAAAACATCGGAAATCGCCCCGACAACCCTTCCGACCCGAGAAATGTACACAAAAACCAAGACGCTGCATCCAAGGCCAATCACAATACAGGCCAAAGCCACGTTGAGCGACGCCCCGCCGGTCACCAAAATGATCGCGGCCGAAACCAAAAATAGTGAGGCAAGGGAAGTGAAAAAGGATGCCTTAGAGAGAGAAGATGAATTGATCATAACTAACACCTTTGCTTTTAAGCAACCCCACCATCGCATCAAGAGATGCGGCTATACCGGCCTTTTGGTCGGCATGACGGGCTTCGATCTCCAACAATTGGCGATAAATCGGCGTCACCACATCGATAGCCGACCGTCTCGGCACGCGCCGATTGGAGTGGTAACCAACGATTTGGCCCTGAGTATCGCTGCTGGGCGTAACATGAGCGAACACCCAATAATGGTCGCCATTCCGTGACCGGTTGACAACATAGGCAAATATCTCCCGGCCTGCTCCAATAGTATCCCACAACAGCTTAAACACACAGCGCGGCATTTCAGGATGCCGAATAATATTGTGCGGCTTCCCGATCAGAGCATCTTCGGAATAATCCGCTAAGGTGCGGAAAGTGCGGTTTGAGTAAGTTATGCGACCTTTTGTATCAGTCTTACTGACGATCAACTCCTGTTCCGAAAAAAAACGTTCAACCCCGGTCAGGGTCACCTCTGGGTGGGCCATATCCTACGTCTCCCGTTTGATCCTTTACCGTAACAATGTTTACCGGCGCGCCTGAATTATGCTCTCGCCAACCACCAAAAATCACGCGAACGCTATCGAGTGTTGCCAGACTGGGCTATCATCGCTTGGAAGGCAACAACAACCCGCAATTCGGCCCCCTCTTTAGGCAGTCCCGCTGAGCGCTTCGCTGGCCCGGTGTGACGCCGCTCGGACTTAGTATCGACTGAACCCAAGGGCGTGTCAAACTCGGCCGCTTGAGGGCTCAAGCACGCGCGGGGCCAGAGCGGCGTTGACTTTCCCGCCCGAGCCGCTAGGCTCGCGCCAACATGCTGATGACCCCTGGCGGGAGAGACCGATAGTACGACCATCGGCGCCGAAGGAGCAAACGCCCCACAAACTCTCAGGCAAAAGGACCGCAGGGGGAAGCACTCTGGAAAGCAGGCTGGCTCGTGGCGTTTTTCCCCGGGTTGAGCCTCACCGAAGGCGTAAACCGGTGTCGACCCTTTTGCCTTGCGAGACCTACGGGCTCTTGAGGCTTGCGGGCTGATAACGGCGAATCTCTCAGGTTCCGCGACAGAGGGGGCGAGGCTCGTACCGGCAACGGTGCGATTGTCCAATGTCGGAGGAGACCTGCCCAGTGAGCGACCCCAACGAGCCCCTCGCCATTACCCCCCTCAACGCCCTTCACCGGGAGTTGGGCGGCAAACTGGTGCCCTTTGCCGGATATGAAATGCCGGTGCAATACCCCGCCGGTATCCTCAAGGAGCACACCCATACCCGCACCAAAGCCGGCCTCTTCGATGTTTCCCACATGGGGCAGGTCCGGTTGCGCGGCACTGGCGTTGCGGCGGCCCTTGAAGCGCTGGTCCCCGGTGATATCCAGGGCGTTGCCCTCGAACGCATCCGCTATACCCTGCTGCTGAACGCCAAGGGCGGCATTCTCGATGACCTGATGGTCACCAATGCTGGCGACCATCTGTTTCTGGTGATCAACGCCGGCTGCAAACACACCGATATCGCCCATTTACGCCGCGAACTGCCGGCCGGCATCACGGTTGAATACCTCGATGACCGGGCGCTGCTCGCGCTTCAGGGGCCGGCGGCGGCGGCGGTGCTGGCCCGGTTCATCCCGAGTGCGGCGAAAATGCCGTTCATGAGCTACGCCGAAACCAAGTTCCTTGGTCTTTCGGTGCTGGTCACCCGCTCTGGCTACACCGGAGAGGATGGCTACGAAATTTCGGTCGCCAACACCGAGGCCGACGAGCTGGCCCGCCTGCTGCTCGCCGAGCCCGAGGTTGATCCGGTTGGCCTTGGCGCCCGGGATTCGCTCAGGCTTGAAGCCGGGCTTTGCCTTTACGGCCACGAGATCGACGAGACCACGACTCCGGTTGAGGCCAATCTGGCCTGGACCCTTGGCAAACGCCGCCGGGCCGAAGGCGGATTTCCCGGCTACGACATTATCAAAGAGCAACTGGACAAGGGCGTATCGCGGCGCAGAGTCGGCATTCGCCCCGATGGCAAGGCCCCAGCCCGCGACGGAACCCAAATCGTCGACAGCAACGGCCGGGTTATCGGCGTTATCACCAGCGGTGGCTTTGGCCCCACGGTCAACGGCCCGGTGGCTATGGGCTATGTCGAAACCGCCTTCGCGGCCCCCGGCACTCCGCTCACCCTGCTGGTTCGCGGCAAAGCCCATCCGGCGCGGATTTCGGAACTGCCCTTCGTCAAACAAAACTACTTCCGCGGCTGACGTCAGGCTCGACACCCCTGCGGCACACGCCCCGTCCCAAGATTGACATTCAAGGAAACTGCCAAATGAGCGAGATCAGATTCACCAAAGACCATGAGTGGATTGCCGTTGACGGCGACACCGGGGTGGTTGGCATCACCGACTATGCCCAACATGCCCTGGGCGACATTGTGTTTATCGAGCTGCCCGAAATCGGCCGCCAAGTCAGCAAGGGCGGTGAAGCCGCCGTCGTCGAGTCGGTGAAGGCCGCGAGCGAAGTTTACGCCCCGGTCGATGGCGACGTGATCGCGGTCAATAACGAACTGGCCGAAGAGCCGGCCCGGGTCAACGCCGATGCCGAGGGCGCGGGCTGGTTCTTTAAGATCAAAATCGTCACCCCCGCCCAGTTGGCCGAGTTGATGGACAAGGCCGCCTACCAAACTTACCTGGAAGGGCTGGCCTAATGCGTTATCTGCCCCTCACCGAGGCTGACCGCCGGGAGATGCTCGCCGTGATCGGCGCCGCCTCTGTGGCGGAGCTGTATCGCGACGTGCCCGAAATGGCCCGCCTGCCCGGACCGATCGCCGGCCTGCCCAACCACATGGGAGAGTTGGAGGTGGAACGGCTGCTGTCATCGATGGCGGCAAAAAACGTCACCGCCGGTAGCGTGCCGTTCTTTTTAGGTGGCGGCGCCTATCGCCACCATATTCCGGCGACGGTCGATTCGCTCATCCAACGGGGCGAGTTCCTGACCTCCTATACGCCCTATCAGCCGGAAATCGCCCAAGGCACGCTTCAGTTTCTTTTCGAGTTCCAGAGTCAGGTCGCGTTGCTCACCGGCATGGAGGTCGCCAACGCCTCGATGTACGATGGCGCCACCGCCTGCGCCGAAGCGGTGATGATGGCCAACCGCACCACCAAGCGCTCCCGGGCGCTGTTGGCCGGCAACCTTCACCCCCACTACCGGGATACCACCGCTACTCTGGCCCGGTTCAACGGCTTTGAGATCGTGGCCGGCGCCCCCGCGCCTTCGGACCGGGAAAATCTGATCGACAAGATCGACACCACGATTTCGTGCGTGGTGGTCCAGAGCCCCGACGTTTTTGGCCATGTTCATAACCTGACCGCCCTTGCCGCGGCGTGCCAAGCCAAAGGCGCGCTGCTGATTGCGGTGGTGACGGAAGCGGTCTCGCTCGGCCTTTTGACCCCGCCCGGCGCCATGGGGGCCGATATCGTAGTTGGCGAGGGACAATCGCTTGGGATTCCGCTGGGATACGGCGGCCCCCACCTTGGCCTCTTCGCAGCCAAAGAAAAATACATTCGCCAAATGCCCGGACGGTTGATCGGCCAAACGGTGGATGCCGATGGCCGGCGCGGCTGGGTGCTCACGCTCTCAACCCGCGAACAACACATCCGGCGCGAGAAAGCGACCAGCAACATTTGCACCAACTCGGGGCTGTGCGCCCTCGCCTTCAGTATGCACCTTACGCTGCTGGGCGAGACCGGCTTTACCGACCTTGCCCGCCTCAATCACGCCAAAGCGGTGCAATTGGCCGAAAAGCTTGGTGATCTCAAAGGGCTGCGCATTCTCAACGATGGCTTCTTCAACGAGTTCACCATCGATGTCGGGCGCCGTGCCAACAAGGTTGTCAACAAGCTGGCAAAGCGCGGCATTCTTGCGGGAGTGCCGGCCGCGCGCCTGTTCCCCGATAGCGACGGCCTGACCGATCTTTTGGTGGTCGCCGCGACCGAATGCACCACCGAAGCCGATATGGATGCCCTGGCTCGGGGCCTTGGGGAGTTGCTGTGATGACCACTGCCACCATTTCTGGCGCCACCATTTCCGGCCACCGCGGCCTGCAAATGGACGAGCCGCTGATTTTTGAACTCGACTCCCCTGGCTCCAGTGGTGTCGACCTGCCTGCGCCACCAAAAACCAAAGCAAAAACCAGGCTTGGCGCGGTGCCGGTTCGCGAGAGCGTTGGCCTGCCCGGCCTCAGCGAGCCCGAGGTGGTGCGCCACTACACCCGGCTCAGCCAGAAAAACTACGCGATCGACGCCGGCTTTTATCCGCTCGGTTCGTGCACCATGAAGCACAACCCACGGCTGAACGAAAAAATGGCCCGCCTACCCGGGTTTGCCGACGTTCACCCCTTGCAACCAATGACGACGATTCAGGGCGCGCTTGAGCTGATCGACACCCTGGCCGGCTGGCTCAAAGCCCTCACCGGCATGAAAGCGGTCGCCATGTCGCCGGCCGCCGGCGCCCATGGCGAGATGTGCGGCATGATGGCGATCGCCGCCGCCCACGATCACCGCGGCGGCCCGGCGCGCAAGCGCGTGCTGGTGCCAGAATCGGCCCACGGCACCAACCCCGCCACCGCCGCCGCCCTCGGCATGGTGGTGGAGGCAATTCCCGCCACCGCCGATGGCCGGATTGATCTCGCCGCATTCAAAGCCAAGCTTGGCTTCGATGTTGCCGCCGTGATGCTGACCAACCCCAACACCTGCGGTCTGTTCGAGCGCGATGTTCGGGAACTGGCCGATGCCGTGCATCAGGCCGGGGCCTTTCTTTATTGCGATGGCGCGAATTTCAACGCCATCATCGGCCGGGTCCGGGTTGCCGATCTTGGTGTTGATGCCATGCACATCAACCTGCACAAGACCTTCTCCACCCCTCATGGCGGCGGCGGGCCGGGCAGCGGGCCGGTGGTGTTCTCCCAAGCGCTGGCGCCGTTCGTGCCTCTCCCCACGATCATTCACGACGATGATGGTTACCGGTTGGTGGAATGCCAGGACGAAGACGAAGGCACCGCCCTCGCCTTTGGCCGCATGAAGGCGTTTCACGGCCAAATGGGGGTCTTTGTCCGGGCGCTGGCCTATACCCTCAGCCATGGCGCCGATGGGCTTCACCAAGCATCGGCCGACGCGGTGCTAAGTGCCAACTATGTACTGGCCAAACTAAAAGGCACCCTCAACGCGCCGTTTGAAGGCCCTTGTATGCACGAGGCCCTCTTCGACGACAAGAGCTTGAAGGATACTGGTGTTACCACCCTTGATATCGCCAAGGCCCTGATCGATGAGGGCTTCCACCCGATGACCGTTTACTTCCCGCTGGTAGTTCACGGCGCGATGCTGATTGAACCCACCGAGTCCGAGTCCAAGCGTTCTATCGATCAATTCATTGCCACCATGATCGGGTTGGCCGAGCGCGCCAAGGAAGATGCCGCATCGTTCCACGCGGCGCCGACCCTGGCCCCCCGCCGCCGTCTCGACGAAACCACCGCCGCCCGCAAACCGATCCTGCGGTGGAAAACGCGCTAATAAGCATCAACAAAGAAACCAGAGGGCGCCGAGGAAGCCGAACAGCTTGATTCGGCGCCCCTTATTTAGGGAGGGTTTTTCATGAAGCTACCGTCGAACTTTTATAAGCCGCTGGCGATTGGCGCGCCGGAGCCAATGCGGGAGTTGCCGGTGCGCCTCGAGCGGATGTTGCACTTCTTTCCGCCTCATCTCGAAAAAATGCGCGCCAAGTTGCCCGAAATCGCCCGTCAGGTCGACGTGGTGGTGGGCAACCTTGAAGATGCGATTCCCGCCGATGCCAAAGAAGTTGCCCGCGCCGGCTTTATCGAGGCGGCTGCCAAAACCGATTTCGGCCAGACCGGGCTTTGGGTGCGCGTAAACGCGCTCAATAGTCCTTGGTTACTGGATGATCTTAGCCAAGTCGTGGCAGCGGTTGGACACAAGCTCGATGTTGTGATGCTGCCCAAGGTAGAGGGCGTTTGGGATATTCATTTCCTCGACCAGATGCTCGCCTTGCTGGAAGCCCGCAACGGCATCAAGAAGCCGATCCTGATCCACGCGATCCTTGAAACCGCCCAGGGCGTTAAAAACGTCGATGAAATCGCCGCCGCCAGCCCGCGAATGCACGGCATGAGCCTTGGCCCGGCTGACCTTTCCGCCTCGCGCGGTATGAAGACCACCCGAGTCGGCGGTGGCCATCCATTTTATGGCGTGCTGGAAGACCCCAAAGCCGATGGCGGCGCCCGCGCCTTCTCCCAACAGGACCTGTGGCATTATACCGTCGGGCGGATGGTCGATGCCTGCATGTCCAACGGATTGCGCGCTTTTTATGGCCCGTTTGGCGATTTCCAAGACGATGCCGCCTGCGAGGCCCAGTTTCGCAACGCCTTTCTTCAGGGGTGTGTCGGCGCGTGGTCGCTGCATCCGAGCCAGATCGCCATCGCAAAACGGGTATTCAGCCCCGATGTCGGCGAAGCAAAATTCGCAAAGCGGATATTGGATGCAATGCCCGATGGCACAGGCGCTGTAATGATCGATGGCAAGATGCAAGACGATGCCACCTGGAAGCAGGCCAAGGTGATCTTCGACCTCGCCCGGTTGGTGGCAACCAAAGACCCAAGCCTCGCGGCCCAATACGGGCTGTAATCAGGGCGGATCGCTCAGTAAGACAAAACGGGGTAAAACAAGACGGGGCCGGCACATACCGGCCCCGTTTTTCGTGGATCAATGCTCGCCCTTGCTCGGATCGAGATAGCGGTGCATGTGAACGATGAAATAACGCGCATGGGCATTATCCACAGTTGCACCAGTCACCCCGCGCCACGCCTTCAGCGCTGCGGCATAGTTTGGATAAATCCCGACAACGTGCAGATTGTTGGGATCGACGAACTCGGTAGTATCCGGAGACTTCAGTTCACCGCCGAAGACCAGATGCAGCAGTTGTTTGTCCGACATGGATGTTCCCGTCAAATGATGAGATATTGAACGAACGAAACGCGGGTGAGCTTTTGCTACTCGGGCGCCGACCGCAATTGGCTGTTTCGTAGGCCGGCAGCGCAAGAAATTCAACGATGTTTTCCGATCTGACCGCTTTGGCGACCCTGCTCGGAAGGGAAGGCGGCGGAGCTGAGCGGGCGCCTATTATCCCCCACCAGCGCCCAATCCGACCCAAAAACCTATAGCACAAGCCGCCCCCCGACACCACCGCACGCTCATGAAAACGCCGCCGGAAGCGAACTCCCGGCGGCGTTTTTCAACCTGAACCAAACCGGCGGCAGAGGGCGCCGCCCGCTCAGAACTCCTTCCATTCATCATCGGCTGCTATCGGTGGCGTGCTTCAACGCCCCCGCTGCGGTCTTGGTGGCCGGCTTGCCCGCACTCCGAGCCAGTGGCTTTGCCACTGGCTTGGCACCAGCGCGCCCGCCCACCGGTTGATGAACCGATTTTGCCATCGGCGCGCGGGCCGCCGGCTGATGATGAACCACAGGCTGATGACGCTGTTGTCCGCCACCATGACCCGAGTGCTGACTGTCGATTTTGAAGAACGATACCAACGAGCGAAGGTCCGTCGCCTGCCCCGACATCGACTGAGCGGCAGCCGTTGTCTCTTCGACCAACGCCGCGTTCTTCTGGGTCATCTCGTCCATACTGGCAACCGCCGAATTGATCTCGTCGAGCGCCGAAGCCTGCTCGGCCGCAGCGGAGGCCATTTCGCTGATCAGAGTTGCAACCTGTTGAACCCCGCCGACGATCCCGGCCAACGAGTCTCCGGCCTTCTTGACCATCTCGACGCCGTTTTGGACCTGATTGTCGCTGTCGAGGATTAGGGTTTTGATTTCCTTGGAAGCTTGGGCCGACCGCTGGGCCAAAACCCGAACTTCCTGAGCCACCACCGCGAACCCCTTGCCGGCATCCCCGGCCCGGGCCGCTTCGACGGCGGCGTTAAGAGCCAACAAATTGGTCTGGAAGGCGATTTCGTCGATTACGCCAATAATGTCGGTGATCTTGCGGGACGAAGCGGCAATCGACTTCATGGCTTCGATTGCCGAGGTGGCAACGGTCCCGCCCTGCTCGCCGGCCCTGCGTGCATCGGTCGCCTGGGTATTGGCCCGCTGGGCATTTTCCGCGCTGGTGCGCACGGTTGCGCCCAACTCTTCCATCGACGCCGCAGTTTCCTCGAGGCTGGAAGCCTGCTGCTCGGTCCGCTCGGCAAGGTCGGCACTGCCCGACGAAACCTCGGACGAAGCCTGAGAAATCGCCTCGGTGGCATCGCCAATTTGCCCGACGATCTCGGCGAGTTTGCCCGACGTTGCGTTGATGTTACCCTTCAGATCATCAAAGGCGCCCTGATAATCCTTGGTGATGCGCTGATTGAGATCGCCCTCGGCCAAGGCCCCAACCACCCGCGCGATATCGGCGATGGCCCCCTGGACAGTATCGGTCAGGCGATTGATGCCCTCGCTCATGGTCTTATAGAAACCATCCTTGCCGACGAGGTTGATGCGGGAAGAAAGATCACCCTTGGACACCGAGTCGATCAGCGTCGCGATTTCTTGGCCGATCACCAATTCCCGCGCCCGCTGGGCCTCTTCTGCCTTACGCTCGGCCTCTAGCCGCTGACGCTCGGCTTCATCCATGCGAACCTTCTCGATGGCGTTTTCCTTGAACACCTGGACCGCCTTGGCCATCTCGCCAATTTCGTCCTTGTTGGAGAGGGCCGGCACCTGAATGTTGTTATTGCCCGCGGCCAAAGTGGTCATGGCGCTGGTCATGCTCACCACTGGCCCGGTGATGCTGCGGGCCACGATCCAAGCAAAGAGCAAGCCCAGAATAGCCGCTCCGGCCGCAATCGTCATCTCCATACTGGAAGCGCTGCTGATCGTGGCTTCCATCTCTTCGCGGGTGGTGCCCAGTGCTGCGTGCTGACTGTCGGCTGTGGCTGTTGCCAGCTTCGCAAATTCTTTGGCTTTGCCCGACATGTCCCGGTTCATGAGGGTATTGACCGCCAGAACCGCTTCGGAAGCCTCTTTAAAAGCGGCACTATACTTGTCAACGTTGGTGTCGACCTCTTTGGCGAGACGCTTCATCTCGGGGGTATGGAAACGCTCGGGCAGGGTATCGGTTACTTTACCAAGCGCGACGATCATACCACTAATGTTCGCCAAGTCTTTTTCATTGGGCTCGGCCACAAATTTAACCGCCGAAAGGCGCGCCAACATCAGATTTTCCATCAGGAAGCCGAGGTCGGCAGAAAGCTCGAACTCCTTGTTGTCCCGAGAGGTCGCCATGAGCTGAGAGAGCTGCTCGCGCAGCAACTTGCCGATCGGGTTCATGCCCTCATCGACCAGCTTATCGTGCTTATGACGCAAATCGACCAGCTTATCGAAGTCGGCGCGGTAGCCTTCAAACTGGCTGGTCATGACCTCCAGGTTGGCCTTACGCTTCGGATCGAGCATTTTGCTATGGGTCAGTTCAAGCAACTCGCCCAGCTTCTTTTGGGCATCGCGCACGGTGGGGATGAACGAGTTGTCGCCACTCATGCCAAACTGACGAACCCCGCGCCGCATCTCGGCAACCAAGCCGTTGACGGTCGCGATCCGCTCGGCGTTATCAGCGATCGTGCTGTACCGCCCCATAAAGACCTCGACGCTATCAAAGCCGCGAACGCCAATGACAGCGACCACACCCAATAGCAACAAAATCACCAGAAATCCGGTATATACCCCGACTCATTGGGGAGCCGAAAAAGCTTGCGTTTATAGCCGAAATGGATTCATGCTCCGACCATGATTCGTGGCGGCTTCTTGACACCGGAAGATAGGAAAGACCTTGTTGAGTTGGCCCGTGACGGGTCAGC
>CAIZDL010000028.1 GCA_903931735.1 uncultured Rhodospirillales bacterium | reverse complement strand
GACGAAAACAGGGCCGACCCGAGGCTATGCTTGGTAATGGGACCGCCCGGCCACGGTGCCGCCCCGCCACTGTTTTGGGGCCGGCACGAGAGCACGTTCGGGCCGGTGCTGGCCGCCGCCACCGCCACCGGGCTGTGCTGGTTGAGTTTCATTCGCGACCTCGCGGGTCCCAGTGAGGCCGAGGCCTTATCGCTGACGGACCTCACGGCGGCATGGCCGCACTCCCGGTTGATCCACCAACCGGCGGCAACCAGCGACGCGATCGCGCTTGCCTTCATCCCCGAAACCCGCCTCGCGGCCCCCCTGCCCGTTCAGCTTCAAGGATCAGAGTTTCAGCTCAAGGTTTGGAGCGCGCTCTTGCGCATCCCCACCGGCGCGCTGGTCAGTTACGGCGACCTCGCCAAGGCCATCGGGCGTCCCACCGCGTTTCGGGCCACGGGCAGCGCTGTTGGGGCAAACCCGGTTTCAGTGCTGGTGCCCTGCCACCGGGTCATCGGCGTGAGCGGCTCGGTCTACAAATACAGCGGTGGCCCGGAGCGCAAAAAGGCGCTCCTCGCGTGGGAATTACAGCACCGGTTCCCTCACAGCCCGAGCACGTCGGCCATGCCATAAAGCCCCGGCGGCCGCCTTGCGCACCACAGCGCCGCACGCACGGCGCCGCGCGCAAAGATCGAGCGGTTGCCAGCCTTATGAGTGAACTCGATCCGCTCATCGTCGGCGGCAAAAATCACGGTATGGTCGCCAACCACGCTACCGCCGCGCAAGGTGGCAAAGCCAATATCGCCGGCCCGACGGGCACCGGTAATGCCATCGCGGCTGCGGACCGCTGTTTCGGATAGCTCAACGCCGCGTCCCCTCGCGGCAGCCCGCCCAAGCGCGAGCGCCGTCCCCGAAGGCGCATCGACCTTATGGCGATGGTGCATTTCCAACACCTCAATATCAAACGACTCGTCAAGCGCCTTGGCCACCTTCTCGACCAATCCCAGCAACAAATTGACCCCAAGGCTCATATTGGGCGCGGCCACAATGGGAATTTGACACCCGGCCTCCTCAAGACGGGCGCTAAAGGCGGCGGCGAGGCCAGTGGTGCCGACCACCAGCGCCTTTTTATAGTCCACGGCGAGCATGAGATGGCGCTCGGTGGCCTCGGGAGTGGTGAAATCGATGACAACATCGCTGGCGGCAAACACCGCCGATGCCTGTTCGGAAACTTTGATTCCCAACGATTCCAACCCCGCCAGCGCGCCAGCATCCTGACCGACACTAGCATAGCCCGGACGGTCGCAAACCGCCGCCAACTCGGCCCCCGCGCCCTTGGCCGCCACGACCTGCTGGATCAAATTCCGGCCCATGCGGCCTGCGCACCCAACCACTCCGATTTTCATGATTCCCCCCCCCTCGGTATCCAAATCCAGCCCCGCACGGCACAAAACATCGAGCCTGTGGGGCCACCACTCGGACGCACCCTTGACATCACGGGCCAAGCCGTTCGATCTACTGCGAGAGAATTTTTCCTCGGAGCAGACGCGGGTGTGGTAGCGGGTCCGCTTCGTCGTCGCAATGACAAATACCGCGCCCGGGAGTTCTGTTCCACACCATGGGCCAAAACCAAGACACAGCGCTCGGCCAGGACCACGAAAATCCTGTCGTCGAACGCCCCGACTTCTGGCGACGGCCAAACACCGGACGGCTGGCGCTGCTGCGCGACGGGCTCTCGGCCATCGGCGAGAGCGTGACGGGAATGCCCAAAAAGCTCGCCGCCGCACTTAAGCGCGCTCCGGCGCGGCCCCAACCCAAGCCCCAGCCCCAACCTTCGGCGCCGGGCGCTCCTGTCGTTAATGGTGCCGGCGCCGTAGCCTTACCCGCGCCTCCCCCCGGCCCGGCCCCGGCCCCGGCCCCCGGCACCATGGCCGAGGCGGCACCGCTGGCGCTCAATCCGCTGGTCCGCACGGCAACGCCGCTCCTGGCGCTCATGAGCCGGTTGCCGACACTGCCACCTCCCGCCAACCTCGACGGCCTTCGCCATCGGATCACCGCAGCGTTGCGACGCTTCCAGTCGGCGGCGCGGGCGGGCGGGGTGACGGCGGACCAAATGCGTGCCGCGCATTTTATTCTCTGCACCGCCGTCGACGATATCATTTGTCATACCGACTGGGGCCGGGACGCCAACTGGAGCGAACGGGGCCTGATCCGCACCTTTCATAAAACGATCGACCCCAACCGTGGCCTCGTGACCATGCTCGATTACATGTTAACCGAGCCCCAGCGTCACATTTGCGAGCTGGAGTTGATCTGCCTCTGTATGGCGCTCGGCTTTGAAGGCCGCTATCGGGTGCTCGACGACGGCCCGCCAGCGTTCCGCCACGTTCGCGATCAGCTTTACCGCGCCATCACTTCGGTGCGGGGGGAGCCGGCGGCCGAGCTTTCACCAGAATGGCGACCGGCGGCACCGATTCCGAGGCCCCTGGCAACCCGGATTCCGCTCTGGGTGGCCGCCTGTTTAGTCGGGGCGGTTTTCGCCGGATTTTATGTGGTGCTGACCCTCTCCATTGGCGGCCATGCCGACCGGGTGTTTCAAAAGCTCGCGATCCTGTTGCCCGACCGGCCGGCGGTGATCGCCCATTTCGAGCCTGCCTCCGGCTCTGGCGTCCCCACCGAAGCCGCACCCACCGCCGGCTCCCAATTGTCGGCCAGAGCCAAGCGTTATCAAACCGCCCTTGGTGCTGAAAGCGCTGCCGGGATGATCGAGGTGGTCACCGACCGGGACATCGACGTGTTGCGGGTTTCCGGGGCCAACGCCTTCGTGCGCGGCGGTGAAATCCTGACCCGGGCGGGTCATCAGCTTATCGAGCGCCTTGCCGTGCTGCTCGACCGCGAACCGGGGCGCCTGCTGGTGATCGGCCATGCCGACGACCATCCGGCCCTAAGCATCCGCCTGCCCTCCGCCCTTGCCCTTTCCGAGGCGCGGGCCCGAGCGGTGGCGCGCGTTTTGGTGGCCCATCTCACCCTTCCCGAACGGGTCGATATTGAAGGCCGGGGCGATACCGAGCCCCTCGTTTCCAATACCAGCCCGGCCAATCGCGATCGTAACCGCCGGGTTGAGATTATTCTGCCTCACGGGGAGACGCGCCGCCAATGAGAGCCGATCTCCCCCCCCTCCATCGTCGTTCGGGCGGCTCGCGCCTTGGGTTTGGACATGGGTTCCGGCTGCTGACCACAATCTTGACCAGCCGTTGGCTGGTCACGCTGGCCGGCGCGATTTCGGGTTGCCTCGTGTTGTGGTTTTTGGGGCCGCTGCTGGCCTTTGGCGGTTTTGCCCCCTTTGAGGCCGATGAGGCGCGACTGCTTGGGGTGCTGATCATCATGATCGTCTGGGGCATCCTCACCCAGATGCTTCAATTGCGCGAACGTCATGCCGGCGAGGACATGATCGCCGCGCTGGCCGGTGCCGCCCCCGCCTCGCTGCCCGCGCCAATTTTAATGCCGCCAGCGATGGCCGAGCCGGCGTCGCTGCTGACCGCGCCCCCCATCGATGAAGCTCCGGGAGATATCGACGAGCCTGGGGCCGGCGAGGTTCGGGGGCTGCAACGGCGCTTGGCCGAGGCGCTGGCTCTTTATAGCCGACGCTGCGGCCGTCTGAGTCTGCGCCACCTGCCATGGTATCTGGTGATCGGCACCCCCGGCGCCGGCAAAACCACTGCGCTCGCCAATTCGGGCCTTAGCTTTCCCCTCGCCGATATCCTTGGGCAACGCCCGGTGCAAGGCTTTGCCGGCACCAGAAGTTGTGACTGGTGGTTTACCTCGGAGGCGGTGCTCGTCGATACCGCCGGGCGCTACACCACCCAAGACAGCGACCGCGCCGCCGACAGCACCGCATGGCTCGGACTGCTCGACCTGCTGAAATTCCACCGGCCCGAACAACCGCTGAACGGCGTTGTCGTCACGATCAGCCTCGCCGATCTCGCGACCATGAGCCTGGTGGACCGCCACATCTCGGCCGACGCCATCAATTGGCGGCTGACCGAGATCGAGGCCCGGCTCGGCACCCGGGTTCCCGTTTATATCGTGCTGACCAAGGCCGATCGGCTTAACGGGTTCAGCGAGTTTTTCAGCGCCCTCACGCCCGAGGAGCGCCGACAGGTTTGGGGCATCACCTTCCCCATCGACGCCTCGGTGGCACCGTCGGGCAACGCCACCTGGGCCAGCACCTTCACCACCCGCTTCGAAAAGCTTTCGGAGCGGCTTGAGCACCGGCTGTTTGAGCGCCTGACCCGAGAGCCGGAGCCGGCCGCGCGCGCCTTGATCGCGGGCTTTCCCCAACAGATCGCGTCGCTGCGCGCGGTGCTGACCGAGTTCCTCATTCAAGCGCTGCAACCCTCCGAGCAAGGACGGCGCACCCTGCTGCGCGGCGTTTACATCACCAGCGCCAAGCGCGAAGGCTGGGCCATCGACCGGCTGGCCCCCGAAATCGCCAGCGTCTTTGGTGTGGACCACCGCTTGGCCGAACGGGAAACCGCTCCCTCGGGTGGCCTGTTCCTGACCCGGCTGTTTTCGGAAGTTATTTTCGCCGAGGCTCATCTTGCCGGAACCAACGCCACTCCCGACCACAAAACGGCCAAGCGCCAGCGCCGCAAACGGCTGATCAAGGTGGGCGGCTTGGCCCTGGCGCTGCTGTTCGGGAGCTTG
Organism: uncultured Rhodospirillales bacterium; assembly: GCA_903931735.1. Classification (GTDB taxonomy): domain Bacteria; phylum Pseudomonadota; class Alphaproteobacteria; order Azospirillales; family Azospirillaceae; genus BOG-933. The sequence continues at coordinate 24,524 of CAIZDL010000028.1, read as the reverse complement.
TGGGCGCGGGCCGGGCTGGTCAATCATAGCCTTTTTTCCAATTTCGAAGCGGCGTTGGATCAGGCCGCCGCGCTCATGCCCGAGGGGCTGGGCGGCGGCAATCGGGTTGACCGGGTGGCCGATGGCGATATCGAGCAGGTCTTGCCGGTATTATCGCGACTGCGCTCCATGCCCGGCGGGCTGATTACCAACAAGCGCACCACCACGATTCAGCCCCCCGGCACGGGCCTCGACCAAGCCGAGCGCGTGCTTCGCATGGCCGACGGCCTTTATCAACGCGCGCTGCGCCGGTTGCTCTATCCCCGGCTGGTGGTGCGACTGGAGGCGGCGCTCACCACATCGGCCGGCACAGCAAACACCACCAACGGCACCAACAGCACCAACGCCCCCCTGCCGCCCGACCGGCTTTATGAGGCGCTGCGGGTCTATCTGATGCTTGATGGCGAAGCCCCGATCGAGCGCTATGCCATCACCCGCTGGTTTAGCACCGACTGGATCGCGACCATGCCCGGTGCGGAAAAGGAAGCCCAGCGGCGGCAACTTTCCGATCATCTGGGCGCCCTGCTCGAATCCGGGCTCCCCGCGACCGCCGGCTCGGCGCGGTTGGTGGCCGAGGTGCGCAAACGCCTCACCAGCTATCCCCTTGCCTCCCGGGGCTATGGGTTGGCGCGTGAAATGCCAACGGTGCGCGATCTGCCCGGCTGGCATCTGTTGGAGCATGTTGACCGCAGTGCGGTCGTTGTCCTCAACAGCACTTCGGGGCGCGCCCTCAGCGAGCCGGTGGCGGGGCTTTACACCATCGAGGGCGCCCGGCGCACCGTCCTCCCCGCCATCAACAAGGTGGCAACCGAAGTCGCCCAAGAAGGCTGGGTGCTCGGGCTGACCATGGAACCGGGCGCCGTCGCCGCACGGGCCAAACAACTCCGCCAGAGCATCGCGGCACTGTATTTCGAAGATTACGCCAACCGCTGGCAGGAGTACCTCAACGACCTGACGGTGACGACCTCAGGCGGCGTTACTCAGTTGGTGACAACCCTTGAGACGGCCGGTGGTGCCTCGTCGCCCCTTCCGACGGTGATCGCGGCGGTGATCGCCGAAACCCGCCTCACTCCCTCCAGCAAGCCCAACGGCGACGACGAATTTGCCGCCGTGCTCGCTGCGGGAGCAGAAACCATGGGCCGGTTCAGGCCCTTGCAACAATTGCTGGTGCCCGGCACCGGTCGCAGCCAATTGGCGTTCACCGGCGCGCTCAGCGGCTTTGGCGATCTCCATGACGCCCTCGAACACTGGGAGATTATCTCCCGCCAGCCCGGGCTCACCAATGCTGCGGCCAAGGAAGCCCAGCATCAAGTCAAGCGCACGGTGGACAAAATCAAGGCCAACGCCGCTTCGTTGCCGCCGCCGGTTTCCGGCTGGTTTACCGGGCTGGCCGACGCCACCAATCTTGCGGTGCAGACAGCCAAGGGAGTGGCCACGCCATGAAGCGGCAAGCGACCGCCGCCTTCGGACCCGGATATTTTGGCAAGATTCCCGCACGGGGCGATTATTTGGCCCGAGGCCTGCCGCCAAGCTTTCTCGACCCCTGGGAAGACTGGTTACACACCGTTTGGCACACCGGCCAACAGCGCTTTGGTGATGTTTGGTCACCGCTGATCGCCGATGGACCGGCGTGGCGTTTTGTGCTCGATGAAGACGTTTGCGGTCCCGATGCGGTGGCGGGACTCTTGGTTCCCAGCCACGATAAACTGGGCCGGGTTTTCCCCTTGTCGCTGGTGGCGGCAATCCCCGGTCGCAGCGACCCGGCAGCGCTGGCCGTAACCGCCAGCGGTTGGTACGGCCGGGCCGAAGCCCTGTTACGCAAGGCACTGACCCCCGATATCAACCTCGAAGCCTTCGAAAAAAGCTTGCGCGAGCTGGGCTCGCCGGGGCGGGCGCCACCGCTTGCCCAGCCCCCGGGCAGCGCGGGGTGGCATGTGGCGCTGGACCCGGCCCAAGCGCCCGCAATCGCCTATCCCGCCCTGATCCATGATCTGGCAGCAACTCTGCCCAACCGCTTCAGCCTGTGGTGGACCCTCGGCACCCGCCGGGTTGGGCCATCGCTGGTGGTGGCGAGCGGCTTACCCGATAGCGCCGCTGTCACCGCCTTCTGGGACGGCGCCTGGGACTATTGGGGCTGGTCCTGCGCCGACGCCCTCTATCCGGAAGAAGATTGACCCTCGCGGGCATGGCGGATCAGCTTGCGCATCACCGTCGGCAACGCATGATCGCCAAAACAGGAAAATTCCACCCAAAACCCCTCGCCCTTCGGCAACTCCCCGCACTGGCCGCACACCACCGCCAGACTCAGATGAAAATGGGTAAAGGTGTGCCGGACCAACCACGGCAACGAACGCCACGCCACCGAGGCCGGCGCCTCGGCGCTAATGGTGGCGGCGTTGGGCGGCCCCTCCACGTTCCAGTCGGTGGAGGGCAACTCGACCATACCGCCCAAAAGGCCGCTCTCGGGCCGGCGACGCATCCACACTGCGCTCCCGCCATTGGTCAGCCAATAGGCAACGCCGTGACGCACCGGTTTTTCCGTCTTTGCGGCGCGCCGGGGCAAAGTTTCGGCAATGCCCTCGGCTGCCCCCTGACAGAGGGCGCTAAACGGACACAGCAAACAGCGTGGCCGGCGCGGCGTGCAGATCGTGGCGCCAAGATCCATCATGCCCTGAGCATAATCACCCGGACGCGCCTGGGGCGTGAGCGTTGCCGCCAACCGGTGCAACTCGGGCTTGACGCCGGGCAACGGCCGGGTCACCGCGAACAAACGCGCCACCACCCGCTCGACATTGCCATCGACCACAGTTGCCGGCAGGTTATAGGCGATTGCGGCCACTGCGGCGGCGGTATAGACGCCAATTCCCGGCAAAGCCCGCAACCCGGCCTCGGTATCGGGAAAGCGCCCGCCCAGCGCGGAGGCGACATGGCAGGCGCACGCATGAAGATTCCGGGCGCGGGCGTAATAGCCGAGCCCCGCCCACGCCCTCAACACCTCATCGAGCGATGCCGCCGCAAGATCCGATACCGTCGGCCAGGAGGCCAGAAAGGCGTGAAAATAGGGGATGACCGCCGCCACCGTGGTTTGTTGAAGCATGACCTCCGACAACCACACCCGATAAGGGTCGTTGGCCCCACCCGGCGCCGCGCGCCACGGCAGATCCCGCCGCGCACGGTCGTACCAGCCGAGCAATGCTTCCGCCTCAGCGCTCATGGTGCCCACCCCGGCAAAACGTAAATAAAAGTGACGCCCAACCGCTCCTCCGCTCGACTTCCAATTCGGGAAGTGGCAGCTTGTGCATCGCAGCATGTTTTGGAGGCATTTATGAACATCGAGTGGGTCGAGGGGGAAATCGCGGGGGGCAAAGGGGCTTTTGGCGTCCTGGACACCGGCTTCACGCTTGCGATATTCCGTCAGCGCGACGGGTCTGTGTGGTTCTCGGCCGCGCTGCCGCAGTGCTCGCTCACGCTCGACCACTACCGTATGCCGATTCTCTGGATCGACGATATCATGGTCTGCGACGGCGGGCAAATCGCCGAACTCACTCACGCGGCCGAGCACGACCCCGACATCGATTTAAAAACCTTCATCCCCTACCATATGGTGGGAGACACTGTGGTCGGTTTCCGGCTTTGGCAGGGCGTGGAAGCCAAGGGGCTTGGCTGCATGAAGGCTTTTCTCGAAGGCGGCAAGCTCCAGGTCCGCTACTTCGTGTTGCCCCACGACTCGATCGATATCACAATCTCCCTCGCCGGGCTGCCGCCGCTGCTGCGCCGCATTCTTGGCATTAACTAAGCCTCCCCAAAAAACCACCATGACCGCTCCGCGCACCTTTGCCACCCTTCTGCCCGCCATCACCGGCAAGGCCCTCGGCCGGCGCGGCTTGGCCTTTGGCGGGCTGGTCGCGGAGTGGGAAAGCATTATGGGGCCGCGAATGGCCGAGCGCACCTCGCCGTTCCGCATCAACTTCCCCCAGGGCCAGCGCGAGAACGCGGTGTTGCATCTGCGGGTCGCGACCGCCGTCGCGCTCGATATCCAACATCTGGAACCCCAGATCATCGAGCGCATCAACACCTATTTCGGTTACCGCGCCGTAGCCCGGCTAAAGCTGATCCACGCGACCATGATTCGCCCGGTACACCGGGGGCCGCATCAACGCACGCTCAGCGCCGCCGAAACCGAGGCGATAACCCGCGCCGCCGCCAACATTCCCGATGCCGGGTTGAGCGAAGCCATGGTCCGCCTCGGACGAACGCTGGCATCATCGAGAAAACCAGGGCTGCCGCCCCCGCCAAATTCACGGCGTTAAACTCACGGCGCTAAACTCTGGAAAAAGTGAACCCGCGCCTGTAAGTTGGGGGACTCTCGGCCCTCCCTTCACGGTGCCCGACATGCTTCTGCTCATCGATAACTACGACAGCTTCACCTACAATCTTTACCACTTCTTCGGCGACCTTAAAGCCGAGATCGTGGTTCGGCGCAACGACGCCCTCACAGTGGCCGAGGCGCTGGCCCTCAAGCCAGAGGGCATCGTCCTCTCACCAGGGCCTTGCGATCCCGATCGGGCCGGCATTTGCTTGCCGCTGATCCATGCCGCCGCTGCCCTACGGCTGCCTTTGCTGGGCGTTTGCCTCGGGCATCAGGCGATCGGGCAGGCCTTTGGCGGCCGGGTGGTGCGGGCGCCGGTTCCGATGCACGGCAAGGTGGGGATCATGACCCACGAAGGCGGCGGCGTTCTTGCCGGCCTGCCCTCGCCCTTTCGGGCCACCCGCTATCATTCGCTGATCATCGATCGCGACAGCTTTCCCGACTGCCTTGAGAGCACCGCCGAAACGGTGGACCCGCAAACCGGCATTCGGCTCGTTATGGCGCTGTCTCATCGGGAGTTGCCGATTCACGGCGTCCAGTTCCACCCCGAGAGCATCGCGTCGGAACATGGGCATCGTATTTTGAACAACTTCCTCAGCCTCACCCGCCCGCCTCTGGAGCACGCCGCGTGACCCACCCCCCCGCGCCTCACGGCGATCTTGCCGACATGAAAGCAATTCTGGCCAAGGTGGCCGCCGGTGGCCGGCTCGATGAAGACGAGGCCAGCCGGGCCTTTGACATCATCATGTCGGGCAACGCCACGCCATCCCAAATGGGCGGCTTCCTCATGGCGCTGCGGGTGCGCGGGGAAACCGTGGAGGAGATCACCGGCGCTGCACGGGTCATGCGCGCAAAGGCGGTGAGTATCGACTCGCCGGCCGGCGCCATCGATACCGTGGGCACCGGGGGCGACAACTCGGGCTCTTACAATATTTCCACCGCCACCGCCCTGGTGGTTTCGGCCTGCGGCGTTCCGGTGGCCAAACACGGCAACCGCGCCATGTCGTCAAAATCAGGCGCGGCCGACGTACTGGCCGAACTTGGCGTCAACCTTGATGCCGACATGACGCTGGTGCGGCGGGCTCTGTGGGAGGCCGGGATTTGCTTCTTAATGGCGCCGCGCCATCACACCGCCATGCGCAATGTCGGGCCTACTCGAGTCGAGCTGGGCACCCGCACCATCTTCAATCTGCTCGGGCCGCTCTCCAACCCGGCAGGCGCGAAACGACAATTGATCGGCGTTTTTTCCCGCGATTGGGTGGAGCCGATCGCCCATGTTTTACAACGGCTTGGCTCGACATCCGCCTGGGTTGTCCACGGTTCCGACGGTCTCGACGAAATTACCACCACCGGGGTCACCTTTGTGGCAGCCCTCGCTCATGGCAAGGTTTCCACCTTCGAAATCGACCCGCGCGAGGCTGGGTTGTTTCTGGCCCACCCGCGCGATCTTAAGGGCGGCAATGCCGCCGTCAACGCCACCGCGCTGCGGGCGCTGCTTGACGGCGCCGAGGGGGCCTACCGCGATATCGTGCTTCTCAACAGCGCGGCGGCGTTAGTGGTTGCCGAAAAAGCTGCGGACTTGAAAGTAGGGATTGCACAGGCGCGCCAAGCCATCGACACTGGACTGGCAAAAGCGGCGCTGGGAAAGCTGGTGGCCATTACCAACGGACGGGCATAAGACATGACGCTGGCAATTCCCGACGTTCTGGCCAAAATTCTGGCCGACAAACGTACGCATGTTGCCGAGCGTAAGGCGGCGCTGCCCTTCTCCGAGGTGGAACGCCTCGCCCACGCGGCAGGCCCGGTTCGGCGTTTTGCCGCCGCGCTCAAGCAGGCGGTAACCACCGAGGGCTATGGCCTGATCGCCGAGATCAAGCGCGCCAGCCCCTCCAAGGGCCTGATCCGTGCCGATTTTGAACCGCCGATGCTGGCGCGCGCCTATCAAACCGGCGGGGCCGCGTGCCTCTCGGTGTTGACCGACCGGCCCTATTTCCAGGGCGACGATTCCTTCATCAATACCGCGCGCAACGCCTGTGGCCTGCCGGTGCTGCGCAAAGACTTCATGATCGACCCCTACCAGATCGCTGAAGCGCGGATGCTCGGCGCCGATTGCGTGCTGCTGATCATGGCGGCGCTCAGCGACCCCCTGGCCGATGAGCTTTCCACCATCGCGCACGAAATGGGCATGTCGGTGCTGATCGAGGTTCATAATCGCCACGAACTCGACCGGGCGCAAAAGATTCGCTCCGAGATGATCGGGATCAACAACCGCAATCTGCGGACGATGCAGGTCGACCTCGAAACCTCGATCAAGCTCGCGCCCCACCTTCCCCATGACCGCATCGGGGTGGCGGAAAGCGGCATTTCGGTGTCGGCGGACTTGGCGCGGCTGGCGGCCGTGGGGATTCGCTGTTTTCTGGTTGGCGAATCGCTGATGCGCCACGCCGATGTTGCCGCCGCAACCCGCAAACTGCTGGCCCAGCACGCCCACCCGGTCGGGCCGGAGCATTAGGGCGATGCCCGCCCTTCCACATCCCGACACCCCCAGCCTCACGCATTTCGATGCCGAAGGGCGGGCGGTGATGGTCGATGTGTCGGCCAAAGACATGACCAAACGCACCGCCAGCGCCGCAGGCTCCGTCCGGATGCGCCCAGAAACCTTGGCGTTGATCATGGCCGGGGGCGCCGCCAAGGGCGACGTTCTTGGTGTGGCCCGACTGGCCGGAATCATGGCGGCCAAGCGCACCGCCGATCTCATTCCGCTCTGCCACCCGTTGGCGCTCGCCTCGGTGAGGGTGGATCTTGCCTGCGATACCGCCAACAACGCCGTTCACATCACCGCCACCTGCACGCTCAATGGCCGGACCGGCGTTGAAATGGAAGCGTTGACCGCAGTATCCGTCGCGGCGCTCACGGTCTACGATATGTGCAAAGCGGTGGACCGCGACATGGTGTTGACCGACATTCGCCTCGTTCATAAAGCCGGCGGCAAATCCGGCAGCTTTGGAGCCCCGCCCCCATGATTTCGGTTCAGGACGCCCTCAGCCACATCACCAACTCCTTTGTGGCGCTCCCTGCGGAAACCGTTGGCCTGGGCGAATGCTTTGGCCGGGTTTTGGCCGAGCCGGTTGTCGCACGAACCTCGTCGCCCCCGGCAAACGTCTCGGCAATGGATGGCTACGCTGTGCGGGCCGATGACCTCATGCGCCGCCTGCCGGCCCGGTTGCTGGTGGTGGGCGAGGTTGCGGCCGGCAAAACCATGAAGGGCGCGGTGCATCCGGGAGAGGCGGCGCGGATCTTTACCGGGGCGCCGATGCCGCTGGGCACCAACGCCGTTGTGCTGCAAGAGGCGGTCGCCCCGCCCGACGATGATGGCTACATCACAGTCACCGAACCCGTGCCACCCAGCCGCAACGTTCGGCCGTCGGGGATTGATTTTAAAACCGGCGATATTTGCCTGCCTGCCGGCAAAACCGTGACCGTGCGCGATGTTGGGCTGATGGCCGCCATGAACGTGCCCTGGTTGCGGGTGCGGCGCCGTCCCCGAGTGGCCATTCTTGCCACTGGCAACGAAGTGGTGCTTCCCGGCGAGCACCTTGGGCCGAACCAAATCACCAGCTCCAACACCCTTGCACTAATGGCGCTGGTGGTTGCCTGTGGCGGCGTGCCGCTCAACCTTGGCGTCGCCGAAGACACCGCCGAATCGTTGCTCGCCGGGGCTGCCGCCGCCGAGGGCGCCGATTTGCTGGTGACCAGCGGCGGCGCCTCGGTCGGCGATTATGATATCGTCCATAAGGTGCTGGGCAACCGTGGCCACACCGTCCAGTGCTGGAAGGTCGCGATGCGGCCGGGCAAACCGCTGCTCTTTGGAAAAACCGGCAATGTGCCACTGCTGGGCCTGCCCGGCAACCCGGTCTCCAGCATGATTTCGGCGCTGGTGTTTTTGCGCGGGGCGCTGCGGGCGCTGCTCGGCCAGAACACTGCGCCCGAGGTGCTGCCGCCGACCGCCAAGCTTGGCCACGCCCTGCCCGCGGGCGATTTTCGTCAGGTATACCTGCGGGCCACGCTTTCCCACAACGCCACGGGCGATTTGGTGGCCACACCCTTCATGCAACAAGACAGCGCGATGCTGACCACCCTTGCCGCCTCGGACTGCCTGATCGTCCGCCCCCCCAACGCTCCCGCCGCCGCCGTCGGCGACCGGGTGGAATTATTGTTGCTGGAAGGCGGCTCGGTTAACACCAACCTCGTGGCCTACGCCAAGCAAAGCAAATAATCTCGGATACCGTGGAGCCTTAAGACCGATGGTCCGCACTCTGAGCATCAGGATTCAGCTCATTTTGGTGCTGGCACCGATGATGCTCGGCATGGTGGTGGTTCTCGCCATTGGCCTCCATGCGCTGCGTGACAATCTGATCCAGGAGCGGCAAGCCCAAGTGCGCACCCTGGTGGAGGCGGCCGCCAGCTCCATCGACGGTTTTCACAAAAAAGCCGAAATGGGCGAGATGAGCCCAGAGGCGGCGCAAAAGGCAGCGCTGGTCAGCCTTGGCCTGATCCGCTACAGCGGCAAGAACTATATTTTTGTCTGCCAAACCGACGGCACCCTCTTGGAGCATCCCTATCGCCCCCAAGAGATTGGCAAAAGCATGTGGGGATATCGCGACCCGCAGAATAATTTCCCCGTCTATCAAGAATTGATCAAGGCGGCGGTGGGGGGCGGCGGTTTTGTCTCTTATTATTCCCGCCGCGTCGCCACCGACAAGGCAACCTTTCCCAAGCTCAGTTACGCCAGCCTGTTCAAGCCGTGGGGCTGGGTGATCGCCACCGGCATCTACATCGACGACGTGGACGATATCTTCATTGAAGACGCGAAGATCGTCGGCGGGCTGGGGCTGATTATTTTGTTGATTGGCACCGGCATCGCACTGCTGATCAGCCGCGACATAACCCAGCCCCTTAACATCTTCGCCGCCCGCATGAGAGCGCTGGCGACGGGCGAAGTCACCGTCGACATTCCCTATGGCGAGCGCCGCAACGAAATTGGCGCCATGGCCCGCACCCTCGCCGTGTTCCGCGACCAACTCCGCGAACGCGATGCCCTACAAGCCGCCGAACGCGCCCGTACCGAACAGCTAAACCTCACCGCCGCCGAGGTGGTGGTCGCCGTCGATACCATTCAATCGGCGGCGCGCAACATCGCCGAGGGCGGCGAAGATCTGTCGCGCCGAACCGAGCGGCAAGTCGCCAGCCTCGAAGAAATGGTAACCACCATGGAGCGGATTGGCGGCACCATCGCTCAAAACGCCCACCACGCCAAACGGGCCAAGGAAATGGCATCGACCTCCCACGCCGTGGCCGAGCGCGGAACCGGCTGCATGAGCGAAATGGTGGACGCGATCAGCGAAATTGAAAACTCGTCGAAGCGCGTGATCGAGATCGTGCAGATCATGCAGGAAATCGCCTTTCAAACCAAGCTCCTGTCCCTCAACGCCGCCGTCGAGGCGGCGCGGGCGGGCGAGGCCGGGCGGGGCTTTGCCGTGGTGGCCCAAGAGGTGCGGTCGCTGGCCGAACGCTCACGCCAAGCGCTCCTCCAAATTCGGGCGCTCAATAGCGAGAGCCAAACCCAGGTCGGACGCGGAGTTGGTGCCGCCCATGCCGCCGGCACCGCCTTTGAGGAAATCCTCGACTCGATCCGCCGCGTTGCCGAACTCATGCCCGAGATCGCCTCCGCGAGCGAAAACCAAGCGGGCTCGATCGGCGATATCAACCGCGCCCTTACCGACTTCGACGACAATACCCGGCAAAATGCCACCCTGGTCGAAGAAAGCCTCGCCGCCTCCCAATCTCTGGCCGAACAAGCGGCCCACCTCGCCTCCCTCATGACTTCGTTTCGGGAAGAGAAGGAGGAGGAGGAAGACGACGACGACTGGACAGAGGAAGACCCCGCTCTAGCCACCCTCTGAAATATCGATAAAATCCGCAAGATGAGCATAAAGCCCAAGGTCGGAGAAGGCTTCGATAAACTCGTCGGAGGGATCGGCATAATAAAGTTTGGCGCCGGACTGGTTAAAGGTCCGGGCCGCGGCGACCAAGACCTGAATGGCGGCGGTGGAAATACGGCAAACCTCACGCGCATCGATCCTCGCCGCCTCGCCCTGCTGGAGACAAACCAGCAATGCGTCGCGCACCGAGGCCATTTGCCCCGCTTCCACCACCACCGGCAATGTCACGGTGCGCCAAACGAGCCCACCGGCTCCGTCTGCGCTTTGCCCCAAGGCACTCTCGGCCATGCTCCCCGCCTGATTTGCGAATCCGGTTGTATCCGCGAGCGCCACAGCGCAAGAGCCTTGAAACCGACCCCCGACTGCTTCATCACATGGGTAACTGATCGCAGAGGCGCACGTATCCTGTCAAGAGCGAGGATCAGGCGCCTTCGTTGCTCGGGACCCCTCGAACGATCATGGCCGGCACCCTCATGAATTTGGCAGCGCTGAAGCAAATGTTCTTCGGGGAGTGCGACGATTATCTCGCCTCCGCGAACGAACAACTCGACGCCCTCGATACCGGCGGCGACCGCGCCGAGGCGTTAAACGGGCTGTTTCGAGCGGTGCATTCCATCAAGGGCGGAGGAGGAGCCTTCGGCATCGAGGACTTGACCGAGTTCGCCCACATTTTTGAAACCTTCATGGACACCCTGCGCAAGGGTAGCCGGGACCTGAACGAGCAAAATTACGGCCGGTTGACCCTGGGGTTCGATATGCTGGCCCAACTGGTGGGGGCGGCCCGGGGTGAAGGCGCGGTCGAGCTGGATTGGCGGGGATTTCTTGGCGAGTTGCGCGCGCTCGGCGGCACTCCCGGCGAGGCGCCCGACCCCTTTGCGCCAACGCCGGAGCAGGAGACGCCCCCGGAGGAAGGGGACGAACCGGCCCCCGAATATCGCCGCTATCGTCTGCGCATCAATCCGGCGCCCCATATGTTCGAAGCCGGGGCTGATCCGTTGTTACTGTTGCGCAATATCGCCGAACTTGGCGCTGTGACCACCACCATCAACCTCGACCGCCTGCCCTCGCTGGCCGAGATGGATATCGAGACCCCCTATTTTTGCTGGACGGTCGACCTCGAAACCACCAACGACGAAGCGGCGCTCCAAGACATTCTCGATTATGTCGATGATGTGGCCACAGTTGAGGTGGCCACGGTTGAGGAAGAAGGAGAGCCGGCGCCGGAAGCAACGCCGCAGCCGGCCAAGCCCACCGGCGGGAGAGCCGTGGCCCCTCCGCCCGCCCCCAAACCCGAATTGACTCCGACAAAAACGGCCGCACTTGGTAAGCCGGAAACGCCCCCCGCAGCGCCCGCCAAAGAAGACCGGCGGGTGCCAACGGTCAGGGTCGATGTGCCCAAGCTGGAGCGCCTCGGCAACATGGTGGGCGAGTTGGTGATTGCTCAAGCGGTGCTGCACCGGCAAGCGAGCGAGATCCCGGAAACCGAGCGGCCGGGGCTGTTTCGGGCGATCAAGGATATGTCCCAGTATATCCGCGATCTTCAGGATATTGCGCTGGCGGTCCGCGCCCAACCGCTGAAAGTGGCGTTTTCGCGCCTGATCCCGGTATCGCGGGAGCTGGAACGGTCCACGGGCAAAAAAATTCGCCTCGCCATGGCCGGCGATGACACCGAGATCGACAAAACCGTGGTCGACCGCTTGGCCGAACCCCTCACCCACCTGCTGCGCAACTCGGTGGATCATGGCATCGAATCTAAGGAAACGCGCCTCAATCGGGGCAAGCCGCCGGAGGGCACCATCGTGCTTTCGGCCCGCCAACTCGGCAGCCAGGTTTTTGTCGCCATTGAAGACGACGGCGGGGGGATCAACCGCGAGGCGGTGCTGCGCAAAGCCATCCAACGCGGCATGATCGAGCCCGATGCCAGCCTGAGCGACGGCGAAATCGACAACCTGATTTTCCAACCCGGCTTTTCCACCACCGAACAGGTGACCGAGGTGTCGTGGCGGGGCGTCGGCATGGATGTGGTGCGCCAGACCATCACCGACCTTGGTGGCCAACTGGTGGTGGAATCAACCCCGGGCGAGGGCTGCCGCTTCACCCTGGTGCTGCCGTTGTCGCTGGCCATTGTCGATGTCCTCGTCGCCGAAGTCGGGCGCCAACGCTACCTGCTGCCCATTGGCAACATTATTGAGAGCGTGCAGCCGCACCCGGGGCAATTGGTGGATGTACCGGGGCGGGGACGCTTTTTGCACCTGCGCGGCGGCATGTTGCCGATCATCGCGCTGTCCGAAGAGTTTAACGTGCCCGGCGCCATCACCGACGCCACCAAGGGCATTTTGGTGATCGCCGAACTTAGGCGCGGCTTGGTGGCGGCCCTTCAAGTGGACGACGTGCTTGGCCAGGAACCGGTGGTGGTAAAAAGCCTGGAACGCAATTACCGTAAAGTTCCGGGCATCGCCGCCGCGACCATTCTTGGCGATGGCCGGGCGGCGCTGATCGTCGATTATTCCTCCCTCAGCCCCACTGCGGCGCCCCGCCGTCGCCGGCTAGAGCGGGTCGCGAGGGGGGACCTCACCCCGTAGCGTTGATCCGCGCTAAAAACAAAAAGTTAGAGCGGGTCGCGAAGGGGGGACCTCACCCCGTAGTGTTGATCCGCTCTAAAAACAAAAAGTTAGAGCATGATGCGGTTTCGCTTGATCACATCATGCTCTAACATCGGGTGAGAGGTAAAAGGAAGCCATGGCATCTTTGTTCCAGGCCGCACAGTTTCAGGCAGCCGTGCCCCAACCCGCCGCCGCCCCGACCAACGCCGGGGCCGGGCTTGAAACGGTGGAGATGCTGCAATTCGTCACCCTCGACGTGCATGGCCGTTCCTATGCCTTGCCGATTGGGGTGGTGATCGAGTTCCGCACCTGGATCGAGCCGGCGCCCCTGCCCCATTCACCACCCTATGTGCTGGGAATCATCAATATCCGGGGCGAGATCGTGCCGGTGTTCGATGTCGGCGCCCGGCTTGGCCACGGCCCGACCCAGCCCTCGCCCCAACATGTGATAACACTGGTTCAAGCCCCCGACGATCAGGTGGTGGGCTTGCTGGTGGACGATGTATCCGACATTCGGGCGGTAAAAGCGGTGACGCCGCTGGCCGCCTGCGAGACCGACGCCGCCGAGATCGAAAGCGTAATCGAAATTGGCAACAGCGTGCTGGGCGTGATCAGCGTTGCCGCCCTTTGCTGCTCACCCCCCGACGACGATGGAGAAGGCTGAGCCATGAGTGGAAATCACGCGGCCAACACCAGCCCCCAGCGCCGCATTCGGGTGCTGATCGTTGATGACTCCGCCATCGTACGCCAACTGTTAACCGAAATTTGCGCCTCCGACCCCGAGCTGGAGGTGGTGGGGACGGCGGTAGACCCGATCGTCGCCCGCGAAAAGATCAAGCTGCTCGCGCCCGATGTGCTGACCCTCGATGTCGAGATGCCGCACATGAACGGCGTCGAGTTTCTCGAAAAACTGATGCGATTGCGCCCGATGCCGGTGGTGATGATCTCGTCGCTGACCCGCGAGGGCGCCGATATCACCCTGCGCGCACTTGAGCTTGGCGCCGTGGACTTTGTGGCCAAGCCGCTGAAGGATCTTGCCACCAGCCTGCCGGCGCTTCGCTCCGAAATCATCGCCAAGGTTAAGGCTGCCGCCCGCGCCCATATCCGGCTCACCGGTCCGCGCCGCACCTTGCGGCCTGCGATGGAGTCTTCCCGCGCGGTTTGTTCGGCCGAAATCATTGCCATCGGCGCGTCAACCGGAGGGGTCGAGACCATCACCGAGCTGCTGACGACGTTCCCCACCACCATCCCGGCGGTGGTCATCGTCCAGCATATGCCGGAAGCCTTCGTGCCACGGTTCGCCGCCCGGCTGAACGGCACGCTGCCCTTTAGCGTCGCCCTTGCCGCCGATGGTCAAGCCGTCCGCCCCGGTCAAGTGGTGATCGCACCCGGCAACCGCCACGTGCTGGTGGTGCGCGGCAAAGACGGCGGGTTGGAGACCCGGCTCTCAAACGATCCGCCGGTCTCGGGCCACCGGCCCTCGGTAGACGCCCTTTTCGGCTCGATTGCCGCCCTTAAAGCCACAGCGGTGGGCATTTTGCTGACCGGCATGGGCCGCGACGGCGCCGATGGCCTGCTGCGCATGAAAGAGGCCGGCGCCATCACCATCGCCCAAGACGAACAAACCTCGACCGTGTTCGGAATGCCGCGCGCGGCCCAAGAACTGGGTGCTGCCAAGCTGATCCTGCCGCTACCAAAAATTGCCTCAGCTCTCTTTGCCCCCGCCTCTATCACCGAACCCGGCACGTCCGGATCAAAATCGGGAGGATGACCCTATGCCCTCACCCGCCTCTTTACGTGTTCTGGTCGTGGACGATCAGGAAACCATGCGCTGGATCGTCCAGGGTCATCTGAAAACGCTGGGTATCAGCCGGGTCTTTCAAGCCGACTCGGCAACGACCGCGATCGCGATGCTGAAAGACCAAAAATACGACCTGATTCTGTCAGACTTCAATATGGACAACGGCAGCGGCTTAGATCTTTTAAAAGCGGTGCGCACCAATCCGCTGACCAAAAAACTCCCCTTCATCATGGTCACCGGCAACGCCGACGCCGAAACCGTGCAAACGGTGCTAAAGGCCGGCGTCAACAACTATATCGTCAAGCCGATCAGCGCCACGGCCCTGCGCCAGCGTATCGAAAAAGTGCTTGGCCCCCTGAAATGATCCGGCCCTGTCCGTCCGCGCCGCGTGCCCTCCCACGATCGACCCGTTGAGAAAGACCGTCCGATGAAGCTGTCCAATATCGGGATCATGGCCAGGGTCATGCTGGTGCTTGTGGCCATGGCGGGAGCGACACTGTTCACCACCACCGACGCCCTCAACCGCATGAGCGCGATCGACGACACCTATTCCAACCTGATCACCCACGACACCACAGCGGCGGTGGAGGTGGCCCGGGCCAGCCGGCGGCTGGTCAGCATCGGCCGCCACGCCTACAAGCTCGCGGCCATCACCGACGATCAGGCGCGGGCGGCAATTATGGCCGGCGCCACCAAAACCACCGGCGAGTTGGGTGGAATGCTGGCCCAGGCCCGAACCGCCTCGCCGCGCTGGGCTGAGGAAATCGCGAGTTTCGAGCGCGACCTTCTGCCAGTCCTGGCCGCCTACACCCAAATCGAAGCCCTCTCCCGCAGCCACAATCAAACCGATCTGCTCGCGGCCATCGCAGACCGCCTCGATCCCAAGCTCGACCTGCTGCGGGATCGCATGGCCACCTTTGTCGGCCGGGTCAAAACCGAGATGGACGGCCACGCCGCCGAGGCATCGGCGAGCGCCCATGCGGCGAGCCAGAAAAATGTGGCCATCGCGCTGACCGGGACGCTGATTGTCGGCGGGCTCGCGGCATGGCTGGTGGTCTCGACCCTCACCCGCCCGCTCGCTCACCTGCTGGGCTCAATGACTGCGATGAAAGCCGGCGACTATCAATCGGATAGTCTCGAAACCGGACGCATGGACGAAATCGGCACCATGGCCCGGCTCCTCGATGGCTTCCGGGCCGAGCTTAAAGCGCGCGATATCGCCCAGGACGCCGAGCGCCAGCATCACCGACACTTGAGCGAAACCGCAGGGCATGTGGTGGCTGCGGTGGATACCATCAATTCCGCCGCTCGGGAAATCGCCCAAGGCAGCAACGATCTTGCCCACCGCACCGAGACCCAGGCCGCCAGCCTGGAAGAAGTGCTGGCCACCATGAACCATATCGCAACCACCGTTGATCAGAACGCCGGCAGCGCCATCAATGCCCTGGAGATGTCCAACGGCTCCCAACACTTGGCAGAGCGCGGTGCCGTGTGCATGGACCAGATGGTCAGCGCCATGGACGGGATTAAAGGCTCATCCACCCGGATTACCGAAATCATTCAGGTGATGCAGGAAATATCGTTTCAAACCAAGCTATTGGCCCTTAACGCTGCCGTCGAGGCAGCCCGGGCGGGCGAGGCGGGACGGGGCTTTGCCGTGGTGGCCCAAGAGGTGCGGTCGCTGGCCGAACGCTCGCGCCAAGCCTCCCAGCAAATTCGGGAGCTGGTGAGCGAAAGCCAGATCGAGGTGTTGCGCGGGGTCGAGGCCGCCCATGCCACCGGGCTCGCGCTCCAGGAAATTGTCGGCTCCGTGCGCAAAGTGGGCGAGTTGATGCCCGAAATCGCCGCCGCCAGCCGCGAACAATCGGGCTCGATCCGCGAGGTGAAAAAAACCCTCGACGAGTTGGGCTCCAACACCCAAAAAAACGCCACCCTGGTGGAGGAAAGCTCAGCCGCATCCCAAGCGCTGGCCGAGCAAGCAGGACACCTCGCCCACCTCATGACCCCGTTCCGCGAAAAAGACGTTGATACCCGCAAAGGCCATCGCGCCAGGACTCGCGCCTGAGCCCCCCGCCAAGTCCCCGCCAGACACAGGAGTTCAACCGATGAAAGCCAGCCGCGCGCGGGGGCTCCCCATGTCGGCCTCGATCCGACCGATCAAGATTCGCCTCCGGACAGCTTTTCTCGGTCTGATGATCGCGGTCGCCGGTTTTGGAGCCTTCGTGGTCAGGCAGGGGCTCAGCCTGGATTACGAGGTCAACGACCTGAATGTTAACTGGATTCCCGGGATCAGCGCCTCCAAGGACCTGGAAACGCTGGTACTCAACCACCAAATGGCGATCCTTCAGCGCACGGTTTCGGCCAGCGCCGCCGAATCTCAAGCGCTCGATCAATGGCTGCTCAAGGCCGAGCCACTGCTCAAGCAGGGGGAAAAGGGCTACGAGGCCACCATCGTTTATCCCCAAGACCGCGCAAATTTCACCGCCTTCATGAAGGCGTTCGATGTTTACCTGCCAATTTTGCAACGCGCCACCACCGCCGCCCGCGAGGGGCAAAGCCGCGATGAGGTGCTGAGCCTGCTGGCATCGGGGGCCGACGCGCGCGACGCGAGCTTTGCCGCGCTCACCACCATCACCAAATACAACGAAGACGGCGCCAACGCTTCGATCAAATCGGCCTTCCACCTCACCAGCGTTTCAAAGTCGGTGGTTGGGCTGTCGCTCGGGGCGTTCGCGCTGATGTTTATGCTCTGCGCCTGGATAACCGAAAGCGCGATCATGGGCATGGTCCTGCGCCAGTCTAGCCTTTTGACTGAAATCGGGAACGGCAAAGCCATGGTCGATTTGGTGGTCAGCGATGTCGAACATATCGCCGCCAAACTCGCCGAGGGCGACCTCACCTGCCGGATCGAGCGCGACTACGATGAAAGCTCGCAAAAACTAAAAGACGATCTGAACACCACGGTCGATAAGCTGGCCAACGTGGTCGGGCGGATCGATCACGCGAGCCGGGCGGTCGCGATCAGCGCCCACGAGGTGGCCACCGCCGGCCTCGATCTTTCTGAACGCACCGAACAACAGGCGGCGGGCCTGGAAGAGACCGCTGCTGCGTTGACCGAACTTGGCGCCGCCGTCCGCGCCGCCGTCTCGCAGGCACAAGATGCGGCCCAACTCGCGGGCAAAACCCGCACAGCCGGGGTCGAGGGCTCGGCCATCGCCGACAGAACCATTGAAGCGATGAAGCGCATCGCCTCCGCCTCCAAGCGCATCACCGACATTATCGGGGTAATCGACGAAATCGCCTTCCAGACCAACCTCTTGGCCCTCAACGCCGCGGTGGAGGCGGCACGGGCCGGCGAGGCTGGCCGTGGCTTCGCCGTGGTCGCCCAAGAGGTGCGGTTGCTGGCCCAAAGCTCGGCCGAAGCCTCAAAAGAGATCAAATCGCTGATCATGGGCAGCGACGCCGAGGTTCAAAGCGGGGTGGAGATGGTGCGCACCGCCAGTCTCTCGTTCAAAGGCATGGTTCAGTCGGTGGAGGCCATCGCCGCCCGGGTATCCGATATCGCCATTGGCGCCGGCGAACAATCCTCCGCCCTCGACGAGATCAACCAGGCGGTCGCCCAGATGGATGATACCACCCAGCGCAACGCCGCCCTTTCCGAACAAACCAGCGCCGCCGCCGTGTCGATGCAGCACGAGGCCGGCAATCTCGCAGCGTTAATGTCGTTTTTTCTCACCGACCAAACCACAGACACCGGCTCGCTGCTGCGCGATGTGGCGCTGATCGAAGGCACAAAAATCGACCATACCGCCTTCATCACCAAAGTCCGCGACGCCATCAAGGGCCGGGCCACGCTCAACCCCGACACCCTCGCCGACCATCATAGCTGCCGGCTCGGGCACTGGTATGAGCGCACCCATTCCGCCGCCGTCCGCAACAACCCGAGCTTTCGGGCGCTGGAACGGCCCCACGCCAAGGTTCATGAAGCGGGCAAACGCGCCCTCGCCCTTAAAGCCGAGGGAGACCGGCCCGCCTGCCGCCGCGCGGTCGAGGACATGGACGCGGCTTCGGCGGAAGTCATGCGCTTGATCGACGAGCTTGCGCAAGAGCTGCGCGCCCTCGAGGGGGAGCGCACCCATGCACCCGATCCGGTGCGCCAGGCCGCACGGCCAACACCGCCACGCGCCAAGCCCCGCCCCCCGGCGGCAACGCCATCCGGCCGCACCATCGGCGCCCTCAAACACGCGGCGGGAACCTCCGAGCACGACTGGAGCGAGTTTTAAAACGCTGCCCGCCTGCTCTTGGCCGCCCTGCGATGTTACGGTGACTTGCCACCCTGCGATGTCTGGTTTAAGGTGAGCCACAGGGTGGTGCGCACAGCTTGGCGAACAGGCGACAGCGCATTGACATGACATGTTTTTCTAGTGCCGCCGCACGCCAAGGGGGACTGATGGATTTTTTAGCGGCGATTGGTCGCGCCTTTCTGGTTTTTCTGGAAGCGACCGGACGCTTGGCGCTGTTCACGGCACGGGCGGTTTCCCACTGCTTCCGGCCACCGATTTACGCCGGGCTGGTCGGACGCCAAATGATTGATATTGGCTATTACTCGTTGCCGGTGGTTGGGCTGACCGCTCTTTTTACCGGGATGGTGCTGGCGTTGCAGAGCTACACCGGCTTTGCGCGCTTTCAGGCCGAGGGCGCCGTTGCCACCGTGGTTGTGCTGTCGATCACGCGGGAACTGGGGCCGGTGCTCGCTGGCCTCATGGTTGCCGGGCGCATTGGCGCCGCGATGGCCGCTGAAATCGGCACCATGCGCGTGACCGAACAAATCGACGCCCTCACCACCCTTGCAACCAACCCGATGAAATATCTGGTGGCGCCGCGTTTGGTCGCCGGCCTTGCCATGCTGCCGCT
This sequence comes from uncultured Rhodospirillales bacterium, assembly GCA_903931735.1. GTDB lineage: Bacteria > Pseudomonadota > Alphaproteobacteria > Azospirillales > Azospirillaceae > BOG-933. Next base: position 4,796 of record CAIZDL010000028.1, on the reverse strand, counting down.
TTTGGTCATCGTGGCCGATATTATCGGCGTCTTTGGCGGGTTTCTGGTCGCCGTTTATAAGCTGAATTTCAACCCCGCCAACTATCTTTCCAAAACCTGGGAATACCTTCAGGTCATGGATGTGGTCTCCGGGCTGGTCAAGGCGGGGGTATTCGGGTTCTTCGTGGCTTTGATGGGCTGCTACCACGGCTATCATTCACGCGGAGGCGCGGAAGGCGTCGGCACGGCCACCACCAATGCCGTTGTTTCCGCCTCTATTCTTATTCTGGTCAGCAACTACTTGATCACTGGGATGTTCTTCTCAAAATGACCGACACCCCCCCCAAGATCGCCCTCAGCGGCGTAAAGAAGCGCTTCGGCGACAAAATCGTGCTCGACGGGCTCGATCTCACCGTTGGGCGGTCGGAATCGCTGGTGGTTATCGGTGGTTCGGGAACCGGCAAGTCTGTGATGCTGAAATGTATTTTGGGCCTGCTCCGCCCCGAGTCGGGCTCGATCATGGTCGATGGCGAGGAAACCGTCACCAAAACCAGGGGTGAGCGGGAAGCCATGCTCCGCAAGTGCGGGATGCTGTTCCAGGGGGCGGCGCTGTTCGACAGCCTCACGGTTTGGGAAAATGTCGCCTTTGGGCTCATTCAGGGGCGCAATATGGCCCGTGCGCCCGCTAAGCACGTTGCGCTCACCAAATTGGCCGCGGTCGGCCTCGGGCCGGAGGTTGGCGAACTTGCCCCCTCCGAGCTTTCGGGCGGAATGCAAAAGCGCGTCGCCCTTGCCCGGGCCATCGCCACCGAACCCGAAATCATCTTTTTCGATGAGCCGACCACCGGCCTCGACCCGATCATGGCCGATGTGATCAACGAACTGATTGTCAAGTGCGTTAAGGATTTGGGCGCGTCCGCGCTCTCGATCACCCACGACATGGCCTCTGCCCGCAAGATCGCGGATCGGATCGCAATGATCTACCAGGGTAAAATTATTTGGTGTGGCAAGCGTGACGATATCGACCACTCGGGCAACCCCTACGTCGATCAGTTCATTCATGGACGCGCCGAGGGGCCGATCAAAATGCAAGTCCTGGCGCTGTAGCCGTCACCCACCTCTTAGCCACGTGTCTTTATGCTCGATATCGCGACTCTAATTTCTCTCGCGGCGGCGCTTGTCGCGGCGGGGCTGACGGCGGGGCTGATCGCCGGGTTGCTGGGGGTGGGCGGCGGCATCGTTATCGTGCCGGTGCTGTTTCAGCTTTTCACTATGCTCGGCATCAGCCCTGAGGTGACCATGCACTTGGCGGTGGGGACCTCCCTCGCCTCCATCGTCCCCACATCCATCTCCGCCGTCCGTACCCATATTGGCCGGGACGCGGTGGATTTTAAGGTGCTGCGCAATTGGGCGCCGGGCGTGGTGGCGGGGGTGCTTGCCGGCTCGGCCCTTGCGAGCATCGCGCGCGGCGGGGTCCTCACCGGCGTGTTTGGCACGGTCGCCATGATGGTGGCGTTTTACATGGTGCTGGTGCCCGAGGGGGCCCGTCTGCGCGAGAGCCTGCCCGGGCTTTGGGTCCAGCGCGGCATTGCCGCCGCAATCGGCTGTTTTTCCGCGATGATGGGCATTGGCGGTGGCACCCTGACCGTGCCGTCATTGGTGCTATGCAGCTACCCGATTCGACGGGCGATCGGGACCTCTTCGGCGGTTGGCATGATCATCGCCATACCCGGCACCATTGGCTTCATGATCGCCGGCTGGGATGTGCCGGGAAGGCCGCCCCTCTCGGTGGGGTTTGTCAGCCTGCTCGGCCTCGCGCTGACCGCTCCCACCGCGATGATGACCGCCCCCTTCGGCTCACGACTCGCCCACCTGATCAACCCGACGTTGCTACGCCGGGCTTTCGCCATCTTCCTGATGCTGACGGCGAGCCGGATGTTTTGGACCCTGCTGAAATAAGACCAGCCAGGGTTAGCCGTTGGAAAACAAATCATCGCGGGTCTCGACCCGACGCAGGATCGATTGGCGCAGCTTTCCCAGGGCACGGTGCTCAAGTTGGCGCACCCGCTCCTTGCTCACCCCCAGTTCCCGCCCCAGTTCCTCCAGGGTCGCGCCATCTTCGCGGAGGCGTCGCTGGTTGATGATGCTGCGTTCGCGCGGCGACAACTCCCCCAGTGCCTCGGCCAACCAGCGTGAACGGGTCGCGCCGTCGCGCATTCCAATCACCACCTCTTCCGGGTTCGGGCGGGTGTCGGCCAAAAACTCCTGCCAGTCATCCTCCCCGGACTCGCTCACGGGCGCGTTGAGCGATTGGTCGGAGGCGGAAAGACGCACCTCCATCATCTCCACGTCGGAAACCCCAACCTGGAGTTCGTTGGCGATCCATTTGAGATTGTCCGGGGTCATGCTGCCACCGGTCTGATCGCCAATTTTCGCCCGCAGACGCCGTAAGTTAAAAAACAGCGATTTCTGGGCGGCGGTCGTCCCGGTGCGCACGATCGACCAATTGCGCAAGATATAATCTTGCATCGCCGACCGTATCCACCAAGCCCCATAGGTGGAAAAGCGAACTTCCCGGCCGGGCTCAAAACGGGCGGCGGCCTGCATGATCCCAACATTCCCTTCCTGGACCAAATCCCCCATCGGCAGGCCATAATTTCGAAACCGCGCCGCCGTCGACACCACCAGCCGGGCATAGGCTCGGATCAGCTCATGCAAGGCCTTTTCGTCGCGATTATCCCGCCATGCCACCGCCAGTTCAAATTCGTGATCCCTGGTCAGGAGAGGTTCACGCATCGACGCTCTGATATATTTCAGATTAGCCCGCTGGGTTTCTGGATCGTCGATGTGAGCCATGGCCGTGCCCCTTTCGCTGACTGTGCCGGTGTTGGCTGGTTCCGCGCTATTGAACTTGTTACGGAAAAGCCTAACCGGTTGGATCACCCCTCTGCGACGATTCATCGCGATAGGACGTGCGGGCAAACAGCTTAGACGCTCCCAATACCCGAGGGCCGGGCTAGGAGATTAACCAACCCCTTCAAAGGGGCCGGTCTTTAAAATGGATCACTCAGCAGGGCCGCTCAAAACGAATGGCGGCCATGCGGATTACACCCGGCGCTCCCGGGCCGGTGCCGGCCTGCCGCGCGCACGACGAACCGCCGATTTGGAGCAATGCCAAGACAGCGCTTGCAACCTGCGATCAAACGTAACAGGGTGAACAATTGCAGAGTAACGAAAGGGCGCCGTTCCGCCGATGAGAGAGTTTCGCTGCCTGATATTCGCCGATCACGAAGTTATTACCGCTTATATCGAGCGTCTTAAGCGGCTGCGCTCGCCGCTGCCCGCTGGAACGATTCGCGGCATCGAATACAATGCCACCGCAGCAAAGCAAGTTGACTCTGTCCTCACCGTCATCAGTGACGAAGGGGAGATTCACCGCATCCAGATCCGAATGGTGGAAATGGCAGCGTCACTGGTGGATTACTGCCTTAATCGCAAGATCCCAATCCCGTCGGGGTCCCAAAAGTGGGTGGAGGTCATCAATACCCACGAGTTGGTGCTCCTGATGACGCTGACCGAAAAGGCCCCCCGCACCCTCCGCCCCCAACGCCTGAGCCGCCGAACAAGCGCCTGATCCCCTGAAGACCGCCCCCGCCCCGGTCAATGCCGCGCCGGGCCAGACAGCAAATCATCCTTTAAGATGAAGCGGTTATCGCCGTTTGGCAACCGAATCTGAGCAAACGTCAAAGCCTCGCGGTAACTATAGCCCCCAACCTGGATTCGGGCATCCGGCCACTCATAACTGCCGACAAAACTCCGAACCTGAGGTTCGCCGTAGAGCGCCGCGCCTTTCTTGAGGCTGGCGTCGCGCCAACGGATATCGAGGGGAGTGCTGGCAATCATGGCCTGCCCGCGTGATTCCGTCCAAGCGCCGTCGCGCGGACACAGTGTCCCCTCGACCAACGCTTCCACCATCCCATCAATGGACAAGTGAAACGCCCGACACGAATAGGGGTCCGGCGGCGCCACCGTTATCTCAAAATTCAAGCACTTATGGCTACGCACCAGATGACCGCCACCGGGACCGAGGGCGTCGAACAGCAAGGCCCGGGCGCTGGCCAGGGCGTCGCCGCCAACGCCCTGGGCCGTTAATGCCGCGACGAAATGCGCGGCGGTCGCGTTCTCAAGCGTCGGCGTCTTGTAGACCGACAAGCCGATGACCGTCGCCGCAAACAACATCAACACTTCCTGCAACATCCCTGTCCGCCACCCAATTCGTTCGATGAAACTCGGGTCGAACCCGCCGGCGACTATACGTCAGGTGCGGCGAATTTGAAATCGACTTGACAAGATAGTTTTGCTCAAAGCGGACGGAGATCCTTAAACCCAGCCATGGTATGTCCCGGGTCGCCCAGGGACAAAAGATAGTTGCAATCGTGTTTTTCCACCATAAGCAAGCCGCCAACCCGGCTAAAATCGGGCAAAGGAAGCATTGAGCGCCGACATAACAGACGGAAAATTTCAAGCTGGCCCTTGAAAAACCGGGACGATCCTCTCCGCCCCTCTTTTCCGCCCCTATTCGACCAACGGTTATGACCATCGGCACCCAAATACCGCCCCCTGCTGTTCGAGTTGTACACAGGGTAATCGTACAGCCTACGGAAGCTCTCATTGGGGCGCAAACCCGAGCCCAAACGAAGGTATACCCTGTTCACCTCAGAATCCGAAAATCCTTTGGCGAAATAACTCGAAAGTTATCTGAGACGTCGTCGCACCAGCTTGCCCAGTTCTTCGGGACTTTTTCTCTCAGAAACCCG
>CAIZDL010000027.1 GCA_903931735.1 uncultured Rhodospirillales bacterium | reverse complement strand
GCACGCTCAATCGACTACGTCATCGGCTGGTCAAACTGGAGGCGATGGCATCAGGCCATTGCTCGAAGGTGCCATATCAGGCGCAAGATTGCACAGATTCAGAAAATGCCACTGTAGTACTAGGGCGCGGTCAGGTCGAGATTGGCGCCGTCCTGGATGAAGTTTTTCATGGGTCAGAGTCCTTTCGAGGTCGAAAAGGTCAGGAAGGAGGAGTTGGCGGTGCCGCTCGCCGCCGCGATCTTGCGGTTGAGGTCGTTCAGCGCCGTTTTCATCGCGGCGTCTGCCTTGTAGTCGACTCGCCGGCCGGCGTATTCGCCCAACTCACCAATCGCCAGCGGCGCCGGGAAATCGCCGAGCTTGGGTTACGGCGCTCGCGCTGGGCTATGGTATCGAAACCGGTATGGGGCTTTCACGAAATCGGCAGTGGGTTGGCGCCCTTTTATATGGCGCGGCGCAGCACAGCGTGGTAGGAAATCGGCCTGTCCATATCCAGTATTTGGCGATCATGCTAACCTTCCTCGAATTTGAAAAGCCGATCGCGGAACTCGAAAGCAAAATCGAGGAACTGCGCCACCTTACCCATAACGGCGACATTAACATCGCTGAAGAGGTGAGCAAACTTCAGATCAAGGTCGATAAGCTGCTCCGGCAAACCTACGCCAAGCTGCTGCCGTCCCAAAAAGTCCAGGTGGCGCGTCATCCCAACCGGCCGCATTTTAGCGATTATATCGCAGCGCTGGTCGAGGATTTCACCCCTTTGGCCGGCGATCGTGGTTTTGCCGAAGATATGGCGATCATTGGCGGCATCGGCCGGTTTCGCGGCTTTTCCGCGATGATTATCGGCCAAGAAAAGGGCAACGATACCGAGTCTCGCGTTAAACGTAATTTTGGGATGGCCAAGCCCGAGGGCTATCGCAAAGCGCAGCGTCTAATGAAGCTGGCAGAGCATTTTAAACTGCCGGTTATCACCTTGGTCGATACTGCGGGGGCATGGCCCGGCGTTGGGGCTGAGCAGCGCGGGCAGGCCGAGGCGATTGCCCGGGGCATTGAGGCGTGCCTGCGGATCAGGGTGCCGCTGGTCTCGGTAATTATCGGCGAGGGTGGATCGGGCGGCGCGATCGCCGTTGCCGCCGGTGACCGGGTGTTGATGCTGGAGCATTCAATCTATTCGGTTATATCGCCTGAGGGCTGCGCCTCGATTCTCTGGCGCAACGGTGCGCTTGCCAGCGAGGCCGCCGTCGCGCTGCGCCTCACCGCGCAAGATCTGAAAGAATTGGTGGTGATCGATGGTGTGGTGCCCGAGCCGATTGGCGGTGCTCACCGTGATCCGATCGCGGCCATGACGGCTGTTGGCGATGCGATTGAGGCTGCGCTTGCGGAGCTTCGAGACCTGCCCGGCCCGGTTTTGCGCGGGCGGCGTCGCGAAAAGTTCCTCGCCATGGGGCAACAAGGGCTGAGCTGAGGCGCTCTCGCCGAGTCGTCCGGCCACTGTGGGGCAGCGTGAGGTTTGGCTGGTTGGTCGCAGCTTTGGGGTGAACCGTGCAATCCTCTCTTCGTTTCCGGGTGTGGCTTGGGGTGGCTGGCTTAAGCGGCGCGATGTCGGTGGCGATGGACGCCATGGCTCGGCATCATTTCGACTCGGTGGCCGACACCCACGCCCGCGAACTGATCCAGATCGCGACCAAGCATCAAAGTCTGCACGCGCTGGCTCTGGTGGCGGTGGCGTTGCTTGCTGAGCGCGCCGGCACCGTGTGGGCCGGGCGGGCGGTTGCTGTTTCGGGGTGGGCGTTTGTTGCGGGCATTTTATTATTCAGCGGGAGCCTTTATGGCTTGGCATTTGGGTGCCCATTGGCGGGGCCGGCGTTGGTGCCATTCGGTGGCGGGGCCTTCATTGTCGGCTGGTTGGCGCTGCTGGCAGCGGCCATCGCCTGGCAGCGGTAGGCTTGGTTTTCTGCTGTAATTTCAATGCACTCGTGGTATCGGAGCCACCCCGATGCCCCGAGAGTCCCTTGCTATCAAGGCGCACGTGTCATGGCCACCACTTATCTTGATGCCAAGGGTCTGCTTTGTCCTTTGCCGGTGCTTCGTGCCCGTAAGGCTTTGAAAAGGCTAGATATTGGGGATGTTTTGGTGGTCGAGACCACCGATGACGCATCCCCCGCCGATATGGCCGCTTTTTGCACCGCAACCGGCGAGCGGTTGTTGCGATCGGAACGGGGGGAGGGGGGCTACCGTTTTGAAATTGAGCGGGCGGCCGGAGTGCCCCGCGCAGAAAGCTGATCAGTTCGTGAGCGATTTTCCATGATCTTTTGGGTTGGTTCTGAAAAGATGGTGCTCGCGATCTGAGCACCATCATGAACCGGCCACGATCAGCATGACCACTGCGCTCTATACCCATTCGGCCTGCCTTGAACACGATACCGGGTTGGGCCATCCTGAATGCGCTGATCGTCTCAGTGTGGTGCTCCATGCCTTGGGCGCGGATGAGTTTGCGCTGTTGGACCGCCGGATAGCGCCTCGGGCCGAAATTGATCAGATTGCTCGTGTTCATCAACGGGATTATATCGCGCGTGTTTTTGCCTCGATACCAAAGCATGGTCACGTCGCCCTTGATGGCGATACCATTGTTTCGGCCGGGTCGGGGGAGGCGGCGTTGCGGGCGGCGGGTGCATTGTGCGCGGCGGTGGACGATGTGATGAGTGGCGATGTGTGCAATGCGTTCTGCGCCGTTCGCCCGCCGGGTCACCACGCCGAGTCTCGTGAGGCGATGGGCTTTTGCCTCTTTAACAACGTCGCGATTGGCGCTGCTCACGCGCGCGCTGCTCATGGCCTGACCCGGGTGGCGATTATCGATTTCGATGTTCATCACGGCAATGGCACTCAGGAATTTTGTGAGCATGAAGCCGGCCTGTTTTATGCGTCTACTCACCAGTGGCCGCATTATCCTGGCACCGGGCATTTCCGGGAGCGGGGGGATTTTAATAATATTGTTAACGTTCCGCTGAAGGCCATGGCCGGCTCGCCCGAGTTTCGCCATGCGTTGACCCAAAGCGTGTTTCCGGCGCTTCATGAATTTCGGCCAGAAATGATTATGATTTCTGCCGGATTCGATGGCCACTCCCGTGATCCTTTGGCCGGCTTGCACCTGACCGAGGACGACTATGCTTGGGTGACTCGCAAGCTATGCAGTCTTGCCTACAAGCATTGCCAGAGCCGTATCGTCTCGACCCTTGAGGGTGGGTATCATCCTTCTGCCTTAGCTAATAGCTGCGCAACTCACGTCCGCGAACTCATGGCCCCTTGTTTAGCATGACCACATCTCCATCGATTCCCGCCGACATCTCTGTTCTTAGTTTTGAAGATGCTTTGGCCGAGCTTGAACGCATCGTCCGTCAATTGGAAGATGGTCGGGCTAAGCTTGACGATGCGATCACCGCTTATGAGCGCGGCACCGCGCTCAAGCGTCACTGCGAGGGCAAGCTCCGGGAGGCGCAGGCAAAAATTGACCGCATCACGATTGCGGCCGATGGCACGGTTGGCGTCGAAGCGGTCGGGTGGGAGGCGTAATGGCCTCGATAATCGATAATCTTCCCAGCTTGATCGCGAGCTATGGTTATTGGTTTGTTGCGTTCATTGTTGCTCTCGAAAGCATGGGGATTCCCCTTCCGGGCGAAACAACGCTGGTTGTTGCCGCAATTTATGCGGGAACGACGCATCAGATCGATATAACACTTGTGGTCTCGGCTGCTGCGGCCGGAGCGATCGTTGGCGATAATGCGGGCTATTGGATCGGGCATCATATCGGGTTTCCCCTCGCCCTGAAATATGGCCATTATATTGGTTTAACCGAGACTAGAATGAAACTGGGACAGTATTTGTTTTTACAGCATGGCGCCAAGGTGGTTTTCTTTGGCCGTTTCGTCGCATTGCTTCGAATAATGGCCGCATTTTTAGCTGGCGTTAATCGGATGCCGGTGTTGAAATTTTTGTCATTCAATGCTTTCGGTGGCATAATTTGGGCGGCTGTCTTCGGGTTTGGAGCGTATTTTTTAGGAGATGAGGTTCATCATTTGTTTGGCCCCTTTGGGGTTGTCGTCGCAGGGGCGGCGGTGATGGTTATGATTGGGGGCGGGATGTTCGTTCGGCGTCATGAGGCGCGTCTGCAAATCGAGGCTGAACACGCTTTGCCGGGACCGCTCAGCACCACTGTGGCGCGGTGCTCCGCGCGGGGCGATTAGTGCCAGCCATTGACCAAGCAGGAAACATCTGCCATAATTAAGGAGAGTTGGAATATTGATGGATTCGGAGGCACTATGCGTATTTTTATTACTTGGACGGTAGCGATTGTCGCCGTTCTGTTGTTCGGATCGGTGGAGGCATGGGCCGGTGGTGTCGGCTTTGAGAATAAGTCGGACACGGATCTGAAATTTTTTACCCAGGGTGTATTGAGCAATGGGGTGGCGACCAAGTGGCAACTGTGGCACCTCCGTCCTCATCATAAAACCCGGGTGCGATGCGATGGGTGCGTTCGGTTTAATTTTGAAATTCGCACTCAAGGGCGCCATCCGACGAAGTATTCCCTTGATCTCGACAAGACCTATAAGCTGAAGAACAATATCCACACTCATAAGTGGGATTTGTTCCAGTAGGATTTTCGGGCCGGGGTATCGGCTTTGTTTCAGCATCGGGGGGCGGTGCCGTGCTGTCGCAAGGCAGGTCGCTCCCCAACACGTTATCCTTGGGGTTGAAGGTATCGCCCTCAAATCTGCCGATATGAGCCCGCCATTATGACTCTCCCGATGCCCAAGGCCGTATTTCGTAAGGATTACGAGCCACCTTCCTTCCTGGTCGACACCGTTGACTTGTGTTTTATGCTTGGGGAAGATGAGACTTTGGTGCGTTCGCGGTTGGCGATTCGCGCCAATCCGGGGCGAATCGAGGCAGATCTGCCACTTGTTCTTGATGGCGAGTGCCTGGAACTGCGCTCGGTGATTCTGAATGGGCGGACACTGGAAAATTCAGAGTATCAGCTAACCGAGACCAGCTTGGTCTTGGCTGGTGTCCCGACGATCTTTAACCTGGAAATAACAACCGCCATCAAGCCGCAGGAAAATTTGGCACTCGAGGGCCTCTATAAATCCAGCGGAAATTTCTGTACTCAGTGCGAAGCTCAAGGCTTTCGGAAAATCACATATTTTCTCGATCGCCCCGACGTGATGGCGCGCTATACAACCACAATCGAGGCCGACGCCGTATGCTATCCTGTGCTGCTTGCCAACGGCAACCCGGTGGATAGCGGTGCTTTGCCGGATGGTCGCCATTGGGCGCGCTGGGAGGACCCGTTTCCGAAGCCGTGTTATTTGTTCGCTTTGGTGGCGGGGCGTTTGGTCTTGGTCGAAGATAGTTTTATCACCTGTTCTGGCCGTGTGGTGGCGTTGCGGTTTTATGTCGAACCGGGCAACCAAAATAAGTGCGACCATGCCATTCGTTCGCTGAAAAAGGCGATGAAGTGGGATGAAGATATTTTTGGCCTTGAGTATGATCTTGATATTTACATGGTCGTCGCGGTCATGGACTTTAATATGGGGGCAATGGAGAATAAAGGCCTCAACATTTTTAATTCTAAGTTCGTCTTGGCGTGCAAGGAAACGGCAACGGATTCCGATTTTTTAGGCATTGAAGCGGTTATCGCCCACGAGTATTTCCATAATTGGACCGGAAACCGGGTGACCTGCCGGGATTGGTTTCAGCTTAGCTTGAAAGAGGGGTTGACTGTTTTTCGCGATCAGGAGTTTTCGGCCGATCAGAACTCACGCGCGGTCAAGCGTATTGCCGATGTTCAACGGTTGCGCGGCGCTCAGTTTGCCGAGGACGCGGGGGCGCTCGCTCACCCGGTAAGACCAGATTCTTACATAGAGATCAATAACTTCTACACCTCCACGGTCTATGATAAAGGGGCAGAGGTGGTGCGGATGATCCGCTCTCTTGTGGGAGCGGCCCATTTTCGCCGGGGGATGGATCTTTATTTTGAGCGTCACGATGGTCAGGCCGTGACTTGTGATGATTTCGTCACGGCGATGGAAGATGCCAGTGGGGTTGATCTTACACAGTTCAAGTATTGGTACAGTCAAGCAGGCACCCCAGAGCTTGATGTTTCCGGGGCTTACGACCCGGTTCGCCAAAGCTATCGGCTGACGGTGCGCCAGCGGTGCGCGCCGACGCCGGGGCAACCGACGAAAGTGCCGATGCACATTCCGTTGGCGGTCGGGCTGATCGGTCCGGATGGATGTGACCTGCCGTTGCGGATGGCGGGTGAAGGGGCTGCGCAAGCCAATTCCCGGCTGCTGGAGCTGCGGGCGGCGGAGGAAGTCTTTGAGTTTATTGATATTCCGGAGCCACCAGTGCCGTCGTTGCTGCGTGGTTTTTCCGCACCGGTGAAGCTTCGCGCTCAGCTATCCAGCGCCGATCTTGCCTTTCAGCTTGCCCATGATCGCTGCTCCTTTAATCGCTGGGAGGCTGGGCAGACCCTGGCCTCTCGGCTGATTTTGGCGCTGATCGAGGATTATCGCGCGGGTCGGTCGTTGCGCTTGGAGCAGAGTTTTATTGATGCGTTCAGCCGCTTGCTGGCCTGCTCGGGGCAAGATCGCGCTTTTGCGGCCAAGGCCCTGGCGCTGCCGGGCGAAGGGTATCTTGCTCAGCAAATGACTGAAATCGATGTCGATGCCATTCATTTGGTGCGAGAATTTGTTCGGCGGAGCTTGGCGTCGGCGCTCCAGGAGTCGTGGGAACGGGTTTATCACGACGGTCCCACTGCGCCGCCGTTTTCGGTCGATGCCGAAGCAATTGGCCGGCGCGCGCTGAAAAATTTGGCGCTTTCGTACCTGATGGTGACGGAAAGCTGCGCCGCGCACGCTCTGGCCGCAGACCAATATGAGCAAGCCGTCACAATGACCGACACTATTGAGGCGCTTGCGTTGCTCGCCTCAAGTCATGCCCCCCAGCGTGAACCGACTTTGGCAGATTTTTATGGGCGCTGGAAGAGCGAGCCCTTGGTTGTTAATAAGTGGTTGAGTATTCAGGCAATTTCATCTCGGGTCGATACGTTGGATGGGGTTGTTCGTTTGCTTGAACACCCGAGCTTTGACATTCGAAACCCAAATAATGTTTATGCCCTGATCGGGGGATTTTGTTCCGGTAATCAGGTGCGTTTCCATGCCGCCGATGGCGCCGGGTATCGGTTTTTGGCTGATCAGATCATTCGTCTCGACCCGTTTAATCCTCAGGTGGCGTCGCGGCTGGCTGGCCCCTTCACGCGTTGGCGTCGTTTTGATGGGGGGCGCAAGTCAGTGATGCAACAACAGCTTTCCCGGCTCTCGACCATTGAGGGGCTGTCGCGCGATGTTTTGGAGATTGTTGGGAAGAGCCTTGCGTGACGCCGACGGTTATGGTTACCGGGGTGTTGCGGTGGGTGTGGCTAACTTGCATCAAATTAGGATGATTTTGGCGGCATTTTTCGTCACGATCTGGCCGTTTTCCTCCGACTCTTGCGCCATAATGTACTAATATTGGCGGTGGCGTGTCTTGGGGCGTTTCTCCGGGACCCTGAGGCCCGATTGGTGCGGGGG
>CAIZDL010000026.1 GCA_903931735.1 uncultured Rhodospirillales bacterium | reverse complement strand
GATTGCGCCCGACAACTCGGTGGTGACGCGCGTAAGGGGCAGGCTTGCGACCTGGAGCGCCCGTGCTGAGCCGGCGATTGCCTGCTCGGTTGCCTGGGTCGCGCGCGTAATATTGTCGAAGGCTGCGAGGTGGGCCGCGAGCCGGCCTTCCACCTGATCGAAGCAGCCGGTCAGGCGCTCCATTCCGGTGCTGAGGCGCGCCAAAACTTGCTGTGAGCCTTCGATGATCGGGTCGGCCGTGGCGGCGGCGGGCGCGGCGGGAATGGCAACCACGGCGGCGGCCGGGGCGGGCGCTGCCACCAATTCGCGTGCGGTCAGGGCGGCGACGCTCTCTTTGATCAGCGCCGTGTTGCGGGCGCCGTTGGCCTGGATGGCGGCCGAGACCTCGGCTAGCCTGGTCGCCAAATCGGTGCGGAACCCGCGCGCCTCGGACACCATCGTTTTGAGATCGCGCGCGGCCTCGGTAATCGCCGTCTCGACCCGGCCGGTCGCGTCCAGCAACCGCGGGTCGGTAGCAGCGGCCGGCGGTTGCGATACCGGTTGCGGTGCCTCAACGATAATGGGCGCTGATATCGGGGCTGGGCGGGCCGGCTCCAGCGCGCGGGTCAGCGCGGGGACGAGGAGGGTGGTGAGCGTTTGTTCAAAACTGGCGATCAGCGACTGCGACCCATGGCTGAATGCAGAGCCAAAGCTGCGCTCCAACGTTGCCGCCAGCGCCTCTTCCGTAAGCTGGGGTTGTGGCGGGGGCGGCGCTGGCGCTGGTGTCGGCGTTGGTGTGGTGGTCAGCGTGCTCAGACGGGGCAGATGGCGGGCCAGCGCCTCATCGAAGCTCGCCGCGAGGGCCTGGGATGCGGTGATCACCACCGTTTCGATTTGCGCAACGGCGTCGCTGATTACCGCGTCGGGGGATTTTGACAGCATGGGGGCCGAATCGGCGGACTTCAACGAGCCCATCCGTTTCAGCACTTCGACCACCTCGCCCAGCATCCGATACTGGCGTTCGGCGATCGATTCGGGGGTTACCATCACGGTGCAGCGCTCAAGTTCGCGGCACAAGTCGTCGAATCCATGCTCAATTTTGGCCCGCCAACGCCCGTCGAGGTATGCGAGCGCGATCGAGCAGCCGAGCCCCGCGATCGATGTCAGAAACTTAAATGTGGCAGTATTTAGAAGCTGCGCAAGCGCACGCTGCACATCGGCGTCGTGGCTGCCGCCTTCCGTTGCCGCAGCCCCGCTAATTACCGCGTTGATGGCGGCAGAGGAAAAGTAAAGTGCCGCAACCAATCCGGCAAAGGTAAACAACAGCCCGACACCAACATAAACCGCGCTTAATCCATGAAACCACTTAATGTCGAGCCCCGAGTGTTCGGCATCGTGGATGTTAATAAAGTCAGCCGGGCGTACGGTGATTTCGATATCTGTTTTAAGGCGCGGGTCACGGAGCAGGCAGGTTTCGACAAACTCCGACCATCCCGCCTCCAGAAACACCCCTTCCTTCATCAAGAGATCGAATTCATAAAAATTATCGGAAAAAATCCGGTTGTTCGTGCATTTCCGTAAAAAGTTTGTTCTGACCCGTAGGGCATCACAAGCAGAACGAACGCGGAAAAAACGGAAATACAACGCGAATAGCAGAGCCGATAGTATCATCGCCATCGACATATCGGGCGCGAATGTCTCCGATCGAAAGATATTCAAAGCCGGGCGAACAACTTCAAGTATGGCGTGTCCGGGGTCTACCGCCTGTATAATCGTGTTCATTGTAGACCAAAAACCGGAATCCATGCCGATAACCTCCACCGGGGCTCATGCTCTTCGCGCGTGAGCCCAGCTACCCTTAAAAACGCCCGAAGATGCTAAGGCCGCGACTGGCCTTTCATCACGGGTCGGGTCCCGTTCGATTTGGCCGGACATTATCGGTAATTTGCCCGTCCGGTCAAATGACTCGACGCATCAGGCGGTCCAAATGTTGCGTTGCGCACGAGGCATTCAACGGCGTTCTAAAAGGTGCCGATCGGGATTCCCGCTTTGGTCCCGGCGCCGTGTGAGCGATAGTGCGCTAGAGGGAATTTTTCTTTATCTTCGGCGCCACGAGTGGGCCCACGCGGAGGAGCTGACGCCATGGAAGATGCCGGACACGGGAGCGGAAAGGGCGGACGACCCGGCGCGCGCTTGGAACGGCGCAGCCAGGATCAGCGCTGGGCGGAATTGCTGGACAGCACCGGCTGGAGCCGCGCGCCAGCGGTGCGGCTGTCGCGCCCCGAAGAGGAGGCGGCACCCGCGCCGCCGCTTCCGGCGCCCGTTCTGGCACCCGTTCTTGCGCCGATCATCGACTCGCTGCCCTTGGGCAATGCCGAGTCCGCCGGGCCGGATCTGGCGGCGACCTTTATTGAGCCCTCGTCTTATCCGGTCGCGGGGAGGTTGGGGCCGTTGCTGGCCGAGGCTGAGTCCGCCGCGCCGGAACAGGAGCCCGCCCCGGTCGCCCCCGATACTGGCCTGCCGGCCTCCAACGCCGGGCTGTTCGACGGCTGGGCAAAGCTGGAGGGCGCCGGATGGGGCGCCACGCCCCGAACCCCGCTCGTGCGGCCCGCGCGCCTCACACCCCCGCCGCCGCCACCACCTTTGCCCGAACCAGTCCCCGAACCAGTCTCCGAGCCCGAACCAGTCTCCGAGCCTGAACCTGCCCCCTCGCCAGTCCCGGTGATTGATGAGGGGCTGGTCGCCAGAAATGCCGAGCTGAGCGCCGCCATCGCTCAATCGGAGGCGACACTGAGCGCCCTGCGGGAGGAAATTGCCGGGCTTGAAGCCAAGCGCGATGGGTTGGCCGGGCTGGATGAACGGGTTGCTGCGGCCGAGGCCGCCTTGGCCGCGATTGTGGCGGAGCAGGCGGCGCAGGAAGAAAAGATCGCGGAGCGAACCGCCTTGCTCGTTCGGGAGCGGGAGGACGTTGCCGATTTGGAGGCGCGGGTTGCCGTGCTTAAAGTGGATGCCCAGACGGCCAGCGAGCGGCTGGAGGACGAAAGGCGGACGTTGAAGGCGCTGGCGGCGGATCGTGACCTGTGCCGGGAAGACCTGGAGGGCTTGGAGCAGCGCCAAACGGAGGTGGCTGCGGCCATGACGGCCATCGGCGCGCAGATGAAGCAAGAGCGCGAGACCCTGGCTGAGACGGTGAGCGACCTTGAAAGCGCCCGGCGCGACCATCACGAGTTGGTTCTCGCGCGGACCGAGCTTGCCGATAGCCTCGAATCGGTTCGGGCCGAACAAGCCCAGTGCCGGGAGGCGCTGGCGACCGCCGAAGCCCGGTTGGGGCTGCTGGTGGCCGAAAAAGCGGCATTGACCGAGGCCGTTGCGGTGGCGCGAGCGGCGGCTCAAACGGCCGAGGGGGAGCTGGTGGCGGTTCGGCTGGAGATTGTTGCAGCGTCGGAACGCCGGAACGAAGCGGCGGCTGGCGCCAGCGATATCTTGCGCCGCCGGGACTTGGCTGCCGAGGAGATCTCTGGCCTCAACCGTCAGATTCAGGCGTTGAGGGCCGAAGTTATCCAGGCACGGGAGGAGCGGGCGCGCGCAGTCCAGGATCTTCAGGAGCGTCGGCAGGAATTCCAAACGGTTTATAATCGTGACAAGCGGCTGCTTAATAAGGTTCAGCGCGAAGTTGCGGTGACCCAGCGCGAATTGGACTCGCTGAAGAGCGGACGCCGGGAGATTCCGGCCAAAAGTTAACCTCGGACACCATTCCACCGATAAAGATCAAGGGCTATCTGCCATCGAGACCGACCAAGCCCTGAATTTGGGCGAGGACAAAGTGGTTTTTCTGGACAGAAATTGGTTCGCGGCGTAATTTCGTTCGGCCGTACATTGGATTATGTGGCCGGTGCGGAATTTTTGGTGGAGATTTGTCTTGCAAGATTTTTCGGCGAATTCTGCGAGCGATCCGGACAGCGCGGTTCCCGGCCCTGGTCGCGAGCCCGACGAGGGCGGCACCATAGCCGCCGCAACCGCCGCCGCCGCCGCAGCCGCAGCCGTTGTCGTCGCCGAGACCGGCCGGCGTTTATGGTATCAATTGGTTTCGTTGGCGGCGATCGGGGTGTTTTCGTTCACTGTGCTGGTATCGCAGCTTGTGGGGGCCGAAAGCACGGCGCGCAAGGTGCTGGGCGAGCGGGACCAAGCGGTGTTGGCACAAGAGGTCGCAAAACGCCAGATCGGCGCGCTGACCGATGAATTGACGGCAGCCAAGGCCGTGCGCGCCGAACAGATCATCGCGACCGACAAGGACGTTCGGCGGATTGATGGTGAAGTTGCGGCACTGAAGGCGCAGCGCACGTCTCTTACCAACCAGATCGATGAGTTGGGCCGTCGTAAGACCGAGGCGGAGGGCCAGTTGGCAGCGGCGCGCGCCGAGCTTGCCGCAGTCCAAACCCAGGTGCAGGGGCATCGGCGCAAGACGCCAAGGCCAGCCCACGTGACCCAACCTAAGCCGTGAGCGCCAAACCAGACGAGAGGGAGTTGAGGGCATGGGCGCTGACTGGACATTGATCATGGCTGTCGTGGCCGGGCTGGCTCTGCTCGGCGTGACCGGGCTAACCGTTTTGACCGGCCTGCGGTTTCAGCGCGAAATTCGTCATTTGGCGGTGTTGAAAAAGCGCGAGGCCCTGGCCGTCCCTGCGCTGTCGTCCCAGCGGCACGCCGAGATCGTGGAAGCCGAGGAGCGTTTGGCCCGTCTTCGCGAGGAGATGGTGTGGCTGGACCAGGCGAAGCTGGAAGCGGAGCAGCACCGGGTTGAAGAAGGCGAGGCCGACCTTGCTGCGGTTGCCGAGGCCACCGAGGCGCGGCAGCGCGATATTCAGCTTCTCGAAAGCCAGCGCCAGGGCTTGACCGAGGAGGTGACCCGGATTCGCGATTCGGTGCAGCGCGAGCGGCACGTGCTGGGGCAGCTTAACATCGAGCAGCGGGCCGCCGAACAGCGCCGTAACGAGCAACTCGCCTCGATTCAGGAAATGCGGCAACGGCGCGAGGCGCTGGCCGAAGAAGAGGCCGAGGTCACCCGGGACTTGAAGTCCCATCGCGCTGAGCTGGTTACTCTGGAAAACGAGTTGGAAAAGCGCCGCGCTCAACTGCAAGGCATGACCCAGTTGGCCGAAGAGCACGCGCGGCTCGCCGAGACCGTGGCCGGCGCCAACCAGGAAATCGAGCACCAGAGGGACGCTCTTGCCGAAGAGACGGTGACTTTGACCAGCGCCGCTGAAGCCGCGCGGGCCGAGCTTGCCCGGCTGGCAGCAGCCGTCGCCACCGCCGATGAGCGCCGAAGCGGGGCGGTCGCCGCCGTTCGGGAGCTGGAAAAGCGCCGTGAGGCCCTGACCGAAGAGGTGGGCGCCATCAATCGCGCTACTGAAGCCGCGCGGGCTGATCTCGCCCGGTTGCGGGAGGGGGGGGCGGAAACGGTGGCCGAACTCGAACTCCGGCGCGATGAATGCACCGCCGCCTTCACCGAGACACGCCAGCGTCATGCCGCCCTGTTGACCGAGCTGGAAGCGTTGGAGCGGGAACGGCAGGCGTTAGGCGGGCGTGTCGCCACCTTGCGCGGTGCTGGCGACCAAGCGCCGCTGTCACCCCGCCCGGTTTTCGAGGTGCGGCCGGCAGCTTTGTCGGTAACGCCGGTGGTGCCGGTGGTCGTGCCGGTCGTGGTGTCGCTCCCCATGCCCGCGCTTGCGCCTGCACCGGTGAAGGCCGTTAAGGCGGGCAACCCGGCGCTGGCGGCGGCCAAGCGTCCCGCCGCCGGGAAAGGCGCTTTTAAATCTCCGTTGGCCTTTCTGGAGGCGATGATTGCGCCGTCGAAGCCGGCTGGAGTGCGGCAGGCGGCGAGGCCCCAGCCGGTCGTTAAGGCCGCTGCGGTTGCCAAGCCGGCGCCCTGGTCCGGAAGCTCGATCTTTTCGGTGTTCGCTCCTGTGGCCAAGGCGGCGGCCCGTCCGCCAGTGCCGTCGAAGGCCGTGGCGTCACCCAAGGTTGCGCCGCCCAAGCCGGCACAGCTCAAGCCGGGAGCACAGCTCAAGACCGGCGCGCCGCCCAAGACCGGGGCACAGCCTGTGCGGACGGCGCCTGCCGCCGGTGGTGGGGCTTCGGTTTTCAGCACCACCATCAAGGCGATTGATGGTGCGCTCAGTGGGGTGTTGTTCGGCAGCAAGCCCCGCGCGCCGGGCAAGCCTGCCGCCAAGGGCGGCGTCCCGCTCCGGCGCACAACGTCTTAGAGCAGGCTTGTCTTTCAGGGCGCGGCGTGCTGACGCAGGCGGGGCGCGCCAATGCGCAAGCGCCGGTCGGTAAGGCTCAGCAACCCTCCCCCCACCATCATCAGGCCGCCCAGCCAGAGCCAAGGCACCAGCGGGTGGTGATAAAGGCGGACGGTCCAGGCGCCGCTCGGGTCCGCGTCGCCGAGGGCGAGATAGAGATCGTTGATGGCCGATGTGCGAATCGCGGCGTGGGTCAGGTCCATGCCGGTGACGGTGTAGTGGCGCTGCTCCGGCTCCAGCACACCGAGGGCGGCGCCCCCCCGGCTGACCGTGAAGTGCCCCCGCTTGGCGGTGTAATTAGGGCCATCGACCAGGGTTACGCTCTCAAATTTCAGCTCGTATCCGGCAAGGGACACGGTGTCGCCGGGGCGGGCCAACAGGATGCGCTCGCCCGTCCAGGCCGAGGACCCGACCATGCCGGCAATGGCCAAGCCCAATCCGGCGTGGGCGGCCGTCATGCCCCAGGCGGCGCGGGGCAGCGCGCGGGCGCGGGCCAAGCTTTGCGCGGCAGGCAGGCGGAATAAGCCAACCCGCTCCGCCCATTCGGCCAGTGCGCCGATAAAGGCCCAGGCGGCAAGGCCGATCCCGACCAATGCCAGCGCCGATTGCCCGCCTTCTAGCCAATAGGCCGCAATCATGGTCACGGCAGTGAGACCCGCCGCTACCCCAAGACGGGCCAGCGCGCCGGGAAGATCGCCCCGCTTCCAGGGCAGCAGCGGCCCCACCACCATCGCCACCACCAGCGGAATCATCAGCGGTACGAAGGTGGCGTTGAAGAACGGCGGGCCGACCGAGACTTTGCCGGCGTTCAACACGTCGAGAAATAGCGGATAGAGCGTTCCGATCAGCACGGTGGCGGTGGCCGAAGCGAGCAGCATGTTATTGACCACCAGCGCGCCCTCGCGGCTGATCGGTGCAAACAGCCCGCCGGCTTTGAGGTGCGGCGCGCGGAGGGCGTAGAGCAGCAGCGAGCCGCCGATCGCCACCGACAGCAGCCACAAAATGAACACACCGCGTGCCGGGTCCACCGCAAAGGCGTGGACCGAGCTGAGGATGCCCGAGCGGACCAAAAAAGTGCCGACCAGCGAGAGGCTGAAGGTGAGAATGGCGAGCAGGATGGTCCAGCTTTTTAGCGCGTCGCGCTTTTCCACCACGATCGACGAGTGGAGCAGGGCGGTGCCAGCGAGCCAGGGCATGAGCGAGGCGTTTTCCACCGGGTCCCAAAACCACCAGCCGCCCCAGCCGAGGGTGTAATAGGCCCACCATGAGCCGAGCGCGATGCCGGCGGTGAGCGCGGCCCACGCGGCCAGAGTCCAGGGCCGCACCCAGCGCGCCCAGGCCGGGTCCACCCGGCCTTCGATCAGCGCAGCGATGGCAAAAGAAAAGGCCATCGAGAAGCCGACATAGCCCAAATAAAGAAAGGGCGGGTGGAAGGCTAGCCCCGGGTCTTGGAGCATCGGGTTAAGGTCATTTCCGTCGAATGGCACCATGTCCAACCGCTGAAAAGGGTCGGATGTCGCAAGAATGAAGAGGAGAAAGCCAACGCCGATCATCGCCTGCACCGCCAGCACTCTTGCCTTGAGCGCCAGGGGCAAGAGCTGCCCGAATACAGCGACCGCGGCCCCGAACAAGGCAAGAATGGTCACCCACAACAGCATCGAGCCCTCGTGATTACCCCAAACGCCGCTGATTTTGTAGAGCAGTGGCTTGGTCGAGTGACTGTTTTGCACGACGTTGAGAACGCTGAAATCCGACACCACGTAGGCGTGGACCAGCGCCGCAAAGGCAAGGCCGATCAACCCCAACTGGGCTATGGCGGCGGGGGCGGCCAGCGCCATCCACCGGCCATCGCCCCGGGCGGCACCAATCAGCGGCAAGGTGGCCTGGACCAGGGCCACCGCGAGCGCCAGGATCAGCGCGTAATGACCAAGTTCGGTAAACACGGGATTGGGTGGACCTCGGGGCCAGGGACAGGATGGGGAGCGGGGCCGGATGGCCGCGCTAATTCCGTTTCAGGGTTGTGACCGCGTGTTCGCCTTCGCTTGCCGAGCCGCTCGCGCGTTTAAGGGCGTCGGTTACGGTTGGCGGCATGTATTTTTCGTCGTGTTTTGCCAACACTTCGCGGGCTTCAAAAAGGCCGTCGGGCCGAAGCTTGCCCTCGGCGACCACGCCTTGGCCCTCGCGGAACAGGTCGGGCAGCAGGCCGGTATAGACAACCGCCTGGGTGTTCTTAAAGTCGGTAACCGAAAAGCGCACCACCGGCGTTCCCTGGCCGCGGACGACGCTGCCCTTTTCCACCATGCCGCCAAGCCGAAAGGTGCGCCCCCCGGTCGGCCGCTCCTTGAGGTCGGAGGGGCTGTAGAAAAACACCAAGTTGTCCTGGAACGCAGTCAGCACCAGCGCGGTGGCGCCCCCGAGTCCCAGCATCGCCGTGAGCAAAATATAGAGCCGCCGTTTCTTCTTGAGGGTCATTGCGCGCCGCTCTCGGCAGGGGTGGCAGCCGTGGCGGCCGTGGAGAGTGTGGGCTCATTGGCCGGCGATGCCCGCCGCGCGCCACGGGGCGCCCGGGCGGCTTCCAGCGCCTTGACCATCGCTTCGCGCCTGCGCAAGCCAAGCAGCGTGGCCGCCAAGGTCGCGACCAGCATGACCAGCGTGACGGCGTAGGCTGGCCAGACGTAAGCGGCGTAACCGCCCATTGCAAAATATTCGGACATCAAAACCCATTTGGTCGGCGATTGGGCCAAGTCGGCGGATTAGACCGGCGAGTGGACCCGGGCAACCCCGCCATAGGATATTGGCAAAATTGTGTGCGCTGTCCAGCGCCGTTTTGTTGGGGCCGAAATGAGCGCTTTTCAGATAGCGGCGGCAGCCAATATCAAGTATCCAGGCGGGTGAGGCGAGGAGCAGGCGCGGGGTGGTTGGGTTATGGAGTGGCTAGCGGCGGTTGCGATTGTGAGTATCGTCTCCGGTGTCACCATTGCGGTGGTGGTGTTGCTGGCGGTGCGGTCGTTGCGGGGGTCGCTAAACGACGGGGCCGTGCGCCAAAGCCAGCAAATCAAGCGCTTGATCGAGACGGTCACCGTGCTCGGCCAGCAACAACAAAGTGCCCACCAGAAGCTTCAAGTGCTGGCCGAAACAGATCGGCAGCTTGGCGAGGAATTGACCGCTCTTTATGAGCGTATCAGTGAAGACGGCGCCAAGCGCCCCACCCAGCCCCGGCGGCTGAACTGACTGACTTGAATTGCCTGGCCTGAATTGCCTGGGCGGAATATTACGGCGTGCTTGAAAAGCAAAAGGTTCCCCGCCCCTTTTTCTTTGCCCGATACATCGCCCCGTCGGCGGCCTTGATAAGAGCTGTGGCCGAGCCGCCATCGGCGGGCGCAATGGCGATCCCAATGCTGGTGGAG
>CAIZDL010000025.1 GCA_903931735.1 uncultured Rhodospirillales bacterium | reverse complement strand
AGGGCGTTGCTCAACATCCATCAACTTCGGGGCAGATGCATTCATCCCAGATCTCCATTTCCAACGCATTGCTGGCCAGACCAGCAACTTTCTATAAAATACTATACCTAGTGGGTGTCTGCGTCAACCGGATAGGCAGGGTTTCAACAACGGAGCGCTCCAAATCACGGGTGATCAGCACCAGTTTGCTCCGTCGGTCGGCGTCGGGCCATGTCTCCAGCGGCACCGGCGGGTGAAACAAGTGCTGAACACCGTGAATAACCACCGGAACCGGGCTTTCTGCCACATTCAACAGCGCTTTGAGCCGCAACACCCGCTCCCCGTGACTGCCAATCAACGCATCGACAAAATCCAGAACCCGTTGCCACGGCATCGGCTCATCCACCAGCAAGCAGAAAGACGAGATACCGCGCTCGTGACCATGACCGTGAGGGTGGTTGTGATCGTCATGGTGATCACAATCCCCGCCGCAGGCATGATCCGGCCCAAGCCCATCGTTATAGGCGGCTTCGTTCAGCCAGCGCCCAACCTCGAGGCTTTTTGTTTCGGGATTATAGAGCCCGGCGTCGAACAAAGCTTTGGGCGACACCTGTCCCTGCTGTGCAATCACGATCAGCGCCCCCGGGTTGAGGGCGCGCAACCGGGCCAGCAAGGCAGCGCCGGTTGCCGGCGAAACCAGATCGCTCTTGGTCACCACCAACCGGTCGGCCACCGCCGCCTGTTTAACGCTTTCCGGATAGTGCTCAAATTGCGCGCCGCCATGAACGGCATCCACGGTTGTGATCACGCCATCGAGCCGAAAGCGCGCCGCCACCAGCGGGTTGCTCATTAAGGTATGCAGCACCGGGGCGGGGTCGGCCAGCCCGGTGGTCTCGATCACCACCCGGTCAAACTCGGGGATCTCGCCCCGAAGCCGGCGCATAAAGAGTGAGCACAAAGTATCGACCAGATCCGACCGCACGGAGCAGCAAATGCACCCGCTGTCGAGCACCACGGTATCGCCCGAAACAGCCTCAACCAACAGATGATCGAGCCCAACCTCGCCAAATTCGTTGATCACACAGGCCAGCCGCTCCAGGCCCGGTTGGCGAATCAGATGCGACAACAGCGTGGTCTTGCCACTGCCAAGAAAGCCGGTCAGCACCGACACTGGCAATCGCGCCACAATTTCATCAGACCCCTCGGCAGAAACGCTCACGCCCTCTTCTCCTGGCAAGCCGGACCCTGCCTTCGTTGAGACTTGGTTAGCTCCAAGGCCGGCCGTTGATCGTCTCACCTCCCAATCGGCATGTCAAACTCGTTCCACCATAAAGGATTCCGGCCTGGATATCGGGGCTGGAACGCGCGGAACGCTGCTCGCCCAGTAACGATTTGGTAACGCCTTCGCCGGCCAGCATATCGCACCCGCGAATAACTTGGCGGTTAATCGGCCTAACCTCTCCAAGACAGTGGACCCTTTGGGATGGCGGGAGTACACTGCGCACCGCGCTGTTAAGGGAGACGCGGTCCATGGCGAAGGCTTTCGGCAGCTACAGTTATTTTGGCAATCCACAGCTCATCGATTATAAGAGCGGGGCGCCCATTTCTGACATTTTTGTCAGCTACAGCCGCGATCAGGCGCCCTGGGTCGAAAGCCAGTTGGTGCCGATCCTGATCGCGGGTGGCGCCAGTGTCCCGGTCCTTCATCCCGGTGGTGGAGAAGAACTGGTCGACATGGAACGCTCGGCGGTCGGTGCAAAACTTGCACACCGGGTGCTTGAGGCACAAAATCAAGCTGAGCGGCAAATTATCGTGCTCAGCCCGGACTATGTCACCAACGTTTCTTGTCTCGACCAATTGCGACATGCCATCACCAAGGACCCCGATTTCCGATATGGCCTTGTGGTGCCGGTGCTCCGTGAAGATTGCACTTTGCCCGACGACATCAAAATTCCCGACCGGCTGATAATCGATCTCCGCAATGATCGCCGGGGAACGCCGTGGAATCAGTTGCTTTCGGCTTGCCAGTCGGATCTGGGCACCACCGCCACCGCTTGGCTCAAGGCGCGCGATGAAGTAACCCTGGCCATATCTGCCGGTCGCTCGGTTAATCTGGTGATCGATCCCAATCTCAACCAAGAGACTTTGCTCAAGCACTTGGGTGAGCGCATCGCCAACCTCGCCACCATCGATATTAACGGTT